>JACRAQ010000127.1 GCA_016213335.1 Nitrosomonadales bacterium | reverse complement strand
GCCGGAATAGGCGAGGACGGCTTTCTTGATTTTGCTCATTTGCATTCCTGTCAGTTATCAACTTTTCCCAGCAGCAGATATTCCATCAGCGCCTTTTGCACGTGCAGCCTGTTCTCGGCCTCATCCCACACCACGCTTTGCGGGCCGTCTATCACGGCAGCCGCCACTTCCTCGCCGCGATGCGCAGGCAGGCAGTGCATGAACAGCGCATCTTTTGCGGCAACGCGCATCATGTCGGCATCCACCTGCCAATCGGCAAAATCCTTCATGCGCTCCTCGTTTTCCGCCTCGAAGCCCATGCTGGTCCACACGTCTGTGGTCACGAGATCGGCGCCGCGCGCGGCATCCATCGGATCAGCAAATTCTTCGTAGTTGTTCGCGCCGAACAAGCCAGCGCGTTCATGCTCCACCTCGTAGCCGGGCGGGGTGGAAACGTGGACATTGAAGTCGAACACTTCCGCCGCTTGCAGCCATGTGTTGCACACGTTGTTGGAGTCGCCGATCCACGCCACGGTCTTGCCTTGAATGGTGCCGCGCTGTTCGATGTAGGTGTAGATGTCGGCCAGTATCTGGCAGGGGTGGTATTCGTTGGTCAGGCCATTGATAACCGGCACGCGCGAATTGGCGGCAAAGCGCTCGATGATTTCCTGCTCGAAAGTGCGCACCATCACCAGGTCGCTCATGCGCGAGATGACTTGCGCAGCATCCTCGACCGGCTCGCCACGCCCCAGCTGCGAGTCGCGCGTGTTGAGATAGATGGCGTTGCCGCCGAGCTGTTGCATACCGGCCTCGAACGACAGGCGCGTGCGCGTGGAGCTTTTTTCGAAAATCATCACCAGCGTGCGATCCACCAGGGGATGGTATGTCTGGTAGGCCTTGAACCGCTGCTTGATGACGCGGGTGCGTTCGAACAGGTGCTCGAATTCGGCACGGGTAAAATCTCTGAATTGCAAAAAATGCTTGATGGTCATGGCTGAAGAAAATCGCTCACCAGCGGACACAGTATGTCCAGCAGCTCCCGCGCTTCCTCGTGGGTGAATACCAGCGGGGGCAGCAGCCGGATGACGTTGTCCGCCGTGACGTTGATGAGTAAGCCTTGCGCCAGGGCGCGCAGCACCAGATCGCCGCAGGGGCGGTTGAGTTCGATGCCTATCATCAACCCCTGGCCGCGGATGGCGGCCACGCCGGGTAGCTGTCCGAGGCGTTCGTGGAGCCCTTGCAGCAGGAAATTGCCCGCGGTGGTTGCGTTGAAGAGCAGCCCGTCCTGTTCCAGGATGCCGAGTGTAGTGAGTGCCGCCACGCAAGCCAGCGGGTTGCCGCCAAAAGTCGAGCCGTGGTTGCCCGGCTTGAAGGTTCCAGCCGCCTTGCCAGCGGCGAGGCAGGCGCCGATCGGCACGCCTGAGCCCAGCCCTTTCGCCAGGGTCATGACGTCCGGCAGAATGCCGGTATGCTGGTGGGCAAACCATTTTCCGGTGCGGCCCGTGCCGCACTGCACCTCGTCCAGCATCAGCAGCCAGCCTTGCTGGTCGCAAATTTGCCGCAGTTGTTGCAGGTAATGAATGTCCAGGGTACGAATGCCACCCTCGCCCTGAATCGGCTCCACCAGTACGGCCACCACATCCTGGTTGTGTTCGGCGACCTGGCGTACCGCGTCCAGATCGTCGTAAGGCACACGCACAAATCCTTTCACCAGAGGCTCGAACCCGGCCTGCACCTTGCGGCTGCCGGTGGCGGAAAGGGTGGCCAGCGTGCGGCCGTGGAACGCCTTCTCCATCACGATGATGGCAGGGGTCTCGATGCCCTTGTTGTGCCCGGCCAGGCGCGCCAGCTTGATGGCCGCCTCGTTTGCTTCACAGCCAGAATTGCACAGAAACACTTCGCCCATCCCGGACAGCGCGCACAGCTTGTCAGCGAGCTGTTCCTGCTCGAGAATCTGGTAGAGATTGGAAGCGTGGATCAACCGGGCGATCTGCGCTGTAAGCGCTGCAGTAAAGCGCGGATGGGCATGCCCCAAAGTGTTGACGGCGATGCCGGACAGCGCGTCGAGATAGCGCTTGCCTTCGGTATCCCACAGCCACGCGCCTTCTCCGTGGGTGAAAGCGACCGGCAGGCGGGCGTAGGTGTTCATCAAGTGCGACATAAGGGCACCTCTAAAAATCCATTTTTTGAGCGCCTTGTGGCGTTGCGCAACGCGCGTACTCTTTTTTGTGATATGTAGCTGTGGCGTAACCTGAAGGCGAGTCCAGACCGAAGCTCACTGTGCTCGCTTTCCCGGTCGCTGCACTCCTTGCGCCTTGCGCCGCATCCCGAAATTCTGAATTTTTTGAGGCGCCCATAATGACAGACGGCGGCAAAGCCGCCGTATCAAGTTCAGGAAAAGGCGTATATTGAGCTAAATAGCCTTTGTTGCGCAAGGGGAAGTTATGCGGGAAAGCCTGTCACGTAAAAACAAAAGCCGACAGAACCTGCCGGCTTGTTTGGCGGAAATGAGCGAGGTCAGGCCATCGCCTTGATGGCAGCGGACAGGCGGCTCTTGTGGCGCGCGGCCTTGTTCTTGTGGATGATTTTCTTGTCGGCGATGGAATCCACGATGCTGGTGGATTTGCTGAAGACAGCTTGCGCCGCCGTCTTGTTACCCGCTTCGATGGCTTTTACCACCTGTTTGATTGCGGTGCGAAGCTCCGAGCGCAGGCTCGCGTTATGCCCGCGTTGTTTGTCCGCTTGTCTTGCGCGCTTTCTGGCTTGTGCGCTGTTGGCCATGGCTGTTCCCCGTGAGTTGGCTTGCGATAAAAAGGCGCGCATTATATGAAGGCCAGCCCGCTTTGGCAACTGTTTGTTTTGGCGCAGAGCAATCCGGGCATGCGGCCTCCCCGCCCCTTCGCTTTAACGTAAAATGGGGTTTTTGATTTTTACCCCCAATCTGATATGACTCTTTCCGCCCTTTCTGCCCTTTCTCCACTCGATGGCCGCTATCACGGCAAGGTGGGCGCGCTGCGCCAGCATTTCAGCGAATTCGGCCTGATCCGCTACCGTGTGCTGATTGAAATCGAATGGCTGAAAGCCCTGGGTGCAGAAACGGGTATTGCGGAAGTCGCGCCGTTTTCCGCCGCCACCCTTGCGCAGCTCGACCGGCTTGCCGCGCTATTCAGCGAAGCCGATGCAGAGCAGGTCAAGACCATTGAAAAGCGCACCAATCATGATGTGAAGGCCATCGAATACTGGCTGCGCGAAAAGCTGACGGCCAACCCGGAAGCCGCAGCCGCGCTGGAATTCATCCATTTTGCCTGCACCTCGGAAGACATCAACAATCTGAGTCATGCGCTGATGCTCAAACACGCGCGCGCCGAAGTCATGCTGCCCGCTCTGGATGCGCTCGCCGGCAAGTTGCGCGATCTTGCCCATCAACTCGCCGGCCTGCCCATGTTATGCCGTACCCATGGCCAGACCGCCACGCCCAGCACGCTGGGCAAGGAAATGGCCAACGTCGCGCACCGCCTGCTGCGCGCGCGCGACCGCATCGCCGCCGTTGAGATTCTCGGCAAGATGAACGGCGCAGTAGGCAACTACAATGCACATCTCGCCGCCTATCCGGCCGTGGACTGGGAAAATTTTGCGAAAGCATTTGTCGAGGCGCACGGCCTGGGTTTTAACCCCTATACCATCCAGATCGAGCCGCACGACTACATGGCCGAGCTGTTCGACGCCTATGCACGCGCCAACACCATCCTGGTTGACCTGAACCGCGACATCTGGGGCTATATTTCGCTGGGTTATTTCAAGCAGAAAGTGGTGGCGGGCGAAGTGGGCTCCTCCACCATGCCGCACAAGGTCAACCCGATTGATTTTGAGAATTCAGAAGGCAACCTCGGCTTGGCCAACGCGTTGCTGCGCCACCTGTCGGAGAAATTGCCGGTCTCGCGCTGGCAGCGCGACCTGACCGATTCCACCGTGCTGCGCAACATGGGTGTGGCGCTGGGCTACGCCCTGCTGGCTTACGATTCCTGCCTGAAGGGATTGAACAAACTGGAAGCCAACCCGCAACGCCTGGCGGAGGACTTGAACAATAGCTGGGAGGTGCTGGCCGAACCGATCCAGACCGTGATGCGCCGCTACGGCGTGGCGGATGCCTACGACAAGCTGAAAGAACTCACGCGCGGCAAGGGCGGCATCAATCGCGACAGCCTGCACGCTTTTGTCCGGTCGCTGGATATACCGGAGCCGGAAAAGCAACGCCTGCTGCAACTTACTCCGGAAACCTACACTGGCAAGGCGGCGGAGCTCGCCCGGGAAATCTAAGCTGCCTGCGCGGGAATGCTGTCGCGCTGCGCGACGATGCGGTTGCGCTCGTCCACGTAGACGAGCTGCGGGTGAAATTTCTGCAGATCCAGCTCGGAATACATCGCGTAGGTGGCGATGATAAGTATGTCGCCCGGATCGGCCTTGTGCGCCGCCGCGCCGTTCACCGAGATGACGCCGCTGCCGCGTTGCGCGCGGATGGCGTAGGTGGTGAAGCGCTCGCCGTTGGTGACGTTGTAGATATCAATCTGCTGATATTCGCGGATGTCGGCGGCGTCCAGCAGGTTCTCGTCTATCGCGCACGAGCCTTCGTAATGCAGCTCCGAGCGCGTTACGCGCACCCGGTGCAATTTGGATTTCAGCATGATTCTTTGCATGGAAGTCGTTCTCCCGAAACTGAGGCGCGCATTATATACAAACTTCGAGGTTATCAATCAGCCTTGTCTGGCCCAGCCTCGCCGCCGCCAGAATTACCAGTTCGCCTTCGCCCTCGCGGGGCTGCGCCAAACCGGCCTGGTTGCGCACCGCCACATAATCCACCAGCCAGCCGCGCGCACCGAGCGCTTGCGTGGCCCGCCGCTCCAGCCCGGCGTAATCCGCCGCGCCATCCAGCAGGGCTTGCCGCACCCCAGCCAGCGTTTGATATAAAAAAACCGCTTCGGTTCGCTCGCCAGCGCTCAAATACTGGTTGCGCGAACTAAGCGCCAGCCCGTCCGGCGCGCGCGCGGTTTCCCCCCCGACAACTTCTATGGGCAGATTCAATTGCGCCGCCATCTGGCGCACTACGTACAGCTGCTGGTAATCCTTTTTGCCGAACACCGCCAGCTGCGGTTGCACGATATTGAACAGCTTCAATACTACCGTCGCCACGCCGCGAAAATGGCCGGGGCGGAACGCGCCGCACAGATCGTTTTCGAGCGGCGGGATCACCGCCACCTGTTGTGGCTGCGGGTACAGTTCGCTTTCCGGCGGCGCAAACACCACGTCCGCTAGGCTTTCCAGCTTACTGCAATCGTCCTGCAAGGTGCGCGGATACTTGCCGAAATCCTCGTTCGCGCCGAACTGCAAGGGGTTGACGAAAATGCTCACTACCACGCATTTGCCGTGCTGGCGCGCGATGCGCACCAGATCCAGATGGCCCTGGTGCAGGTTACCCATGGTCGGCACGAAAGCGATGGCAGGTTCATTGCGCAGGCGCGAGCGCAAATCCGTTACAGAAGAAATAATTTCCATTCCCGCCTTTCGTCATGGAATTGGCAATTCAGCCAAAGATTAGCACGGATGCTGGCGGATTACCGGACGTCCTGAACGGTATCCACTAATTGCCGGATGTGGTTAAATCTGTGGACACGCAGGACATGCCAACCTTACGGACACGATCTGCGGCTAAATGGCCTGACATGAACGCATTTGAAATTGACAAACGCGCCGTGCGCCGCGCGTTCAGCCGCGCGGCGCCGCACTATGACGCCGCCGCCGTATTGCAGCGCGAAGTGTGCGGGCGCATGCTGGAGCGCCTTGATTACATCAAGCTGCAACCCTCGCGCATACTGGATGCAGGCTGTGGCACCGGCTGGGGAGCTCGCCAGCTTGGCGACCGCTACAAACGCGCCGAGGTCATCGCGCTCGATATAGCCATTGGCATGGCCCAGGCGGCGCGCGGCGCTTCGAGCTGGTGGCGCACGCTGTTTTCCGGCGGGGGGCAGACCTGCCTCTGCGCCGACATCGAGTCGCTGCCGCTGGCGGAACAGAGTGTTGATCTGGCCTGGTCCAACCTGACCGTGCAGTGGTGCAACGACCTGCCCGCCACTTTCCGCGAGCTGCACCGGGCGCTGCGCGCGGAAGGCCTGCTGATGTATTCCACCTTCGGGCCGGATACCCTGAAAGAGCTGCGTACCGCCTTCCGCGGTGTGGACGGATACAACCATACCAACCGCTTTACCGATATGCACGACATCGGCGATATGCTGCTGGATGCCGGTTTTGCCGAGCCGGTGATGGAAATGGAAATCATTACGCTCACCTATAACGATGTAAAAGCGGTGATGAAGGATTTGCGCACCATCGGCGCACACAACGCCACCGCCGGGCGGGCGCCGGGAATGATGGGGAAGCAGGCGTGGGGCAGGGTGCGGGAAAATTACGAACAGTTGCGCCGGGATGGCAAGTTGCCGGCAACTTTTGAAATCATCTATGGCCACGCGTGGAAAGCGCAGCCACAGAAAACGGCAGACGGCAGGGCGATCATCCGGACGCCGTTCAAGCTATGAGCTACTTTGTCACCGGAACCGACACCGGCGCCGGCAAGACGCTGGTCTGCTGCGCGCTGCTGCGCGCCTTTGCGGCACATGGCAAGCGCGTGGCCGGCTTCAAGCCGGTTGCCGCAGGCTGCGGTGAGGACGAGCACAACGAAGATGCCAAGGCGCTGCGCGCGGCGAGCTCGATGCAGCTCGCTTACGGGCAGGTGAACCCGTATTGTTTTCGCCACGCCATCGCGCCCCATCTCGCCGCGCGGCATTCCGGCGTGCGCATCGAGCTGTCGCGCATCCTTGCCACGTATCGCGAGCTGGCCGGGCAGGCGGACGAGGTGGTCGTGGAAGGAGCGGGCGGCTTTCTGGTGCCGCTCAATGACAGGCAAACCGGCGCCGATCTGGCGCAGCAGCTCGGCCTGCCGGTGATACTGGTGGTAGGCATGCGGCTGGGTTGCCTCAACCACGCCTTGCTGACTGCCGCCGCCATCGCGGCGAGCGGCCTGAAGCTGGCTGGCTGGGTGGCAAACGTGCCAGACGAGACCATGCTCGCCCTTGAGGAGAACATTGGGGCTTTGCGCGAACGCCTGCCAGCCCCGCTGCTGGGCGTGACCGGCTATCAGGCAATCCCCGATGCACAGGTGGCGGCCGCGCAATTAGACCTTGAATTGCTGAATGAAACTTGAAGCGCGCGCAACGCGCAAGCAGTTATTGCCGGGAAAGTTTTCCACGCTTGTTGTATGATTAAACAAGGATTCTGCAGGGGGGCCGCGATGAAAATACTGTTGGCTGATGACCACGCGCTATTTCGCGAGGGCATGCACCACGTCATGCGCCAACTGGGAGACCAGCTGGATGGAGAGGCCGAAATCCTGGACGCCTGCACTTTCCAGGAAGCCTTGAACATCGCCGATAAAAATCCCGACCTCAACCTTGCCCTGCTCGACCTCAAAATGCCGGGCAGCGATGGCGCATCCGCGATCCGGCTGTTTCATTTGCGCCACCCGGACATTACGATCGTGGTGCTCAGCGGCGCTGACCAGCGTGAAGACATCATGGGTGCGATGAACAGTGGCGCGATGGGCTTTATTTCCAAGACATCGAGCAGCAAGGAAATGGTTCAAGCCTTGCGCATGGTTCTGGATGGCGGCACGTACCTGCCGCCGCAACTGTTACAGCAGACTGCCACGGACGACGGACGCAGCTGGCGCGTCAACAAGTTCGGAATGACCGCGCGCCAGATGGAGGTGTTGCAGTACCTCGGCCAAGGCTGGACAAACAAGAGCATTGCCGAGGCGACCGGATTGTCGCAAGGCACGGTCAAGGTTCATGTTGCCGCAGTTTTTAACATCCTGCGCGTGAACAACCGGCTTGACGCAGTGCGCGCGGGACAGCGCCTGGGTTTGCTCCAAAACCAAAAGGATGTTTAGCGGGATGTTGAAATACTGCGGTGCCCGGTGCCGCCATGTTGCTCAAGGCCAAAAAAAGCGGGATTGCGCAGCGATAAGCTGCGCAGCAAGCAGCTGGCATTCCCTCTTTGGCTCCTGCGCCACATGGGTCTTCGCAAAATGCGGGCCCGCACCGACCAGGCTTCTGCATCACACCCTGCCTTGGCCTTCCAGCACCCTGTCCGAGCTTGGCCGTAAATAATCATGCACGCGCGGCAGCGCCACCACGCGCCAGATACCACATGCCATTGAGCGCGACCGACAAGTCTTCCCCATTGCCCGCCCGTCTCGCGGCACTGCTGCGCGAATCGCGCTGGATCGTCCTGCTTGCCGCCGCAACGTATTTGATCCTTATCCTGTACGGCTATGACCGCAATGACCCCGCCTGGTCGCATAGCGCCACCGGCGCGGCACCGAGCAACCCGGGCGGCGTGTTTGGCGCCTGGCTGGCGGATGTGCTGCTGTACGTGTTCGGGTTTTCCGCATGGTGGTGGGCGGCCTTTCTCGTGCAGCGCGTGTGGGCCGGTTATCGCGGTATTGCCCCTGCCGGCCTGTTCGATCGCCGCGCCTTGTGGGTGGCGCTGTCAGGGTTCGCCATCCTGCTGCTCGCCAGCAGCTCGCTGGAAGCGCTCCGCCTGCACAGCCTGAAAGCCGCGCTGCCGTTTGCGCCCGGCGGCATGCTCGGCGCGGTATTGGGCGATGCGCTGGCAAAATTCCTCGGATTTACCGGCTCCACCCTGATCCTGCTGGCGCTGATGGCCGCCGGATTCAGCCTGTTTTCCGGTCTTTCGTGGCTGCGCTTCACCGATTGGCTCGGCGCATCCATCGAGGCAGCTTATTTTGGCGCGAAAAACTTCTGGCAGACCCGGCGGGACAGGCGGCTCGGCGCGCAGGCATCAAACGAGCGCCTGTCGGTGGTGGAAGAAGAAAAGAAGCGCGTGATAGAACACCAGCCCATCCACATCGAGCTGCCGCTGACCGAGGTGCGGCAATCGGCGCGGGTAGTGGAAGAAAAGCAGGTGCCGCTGTACGCCGACATGCCGGACTCGCCGTTGCCGCCGCTGCATTTGCTGGATCAGCCCGCGCAAGAGATCGAAGTGCTGTCGGCCGATACTCTGGAATTCACGTCGCGGCTGATCGAGCGCAAGCTCAAGGATTTCGGCGTAGAAGTGACGGTAGTGGCGGCTTATCCGGGACCGGTCATCACGCGCTACGAGATCGAGCCCGCCATCGGCGTGAAAGGCAGCCAGGTCACCAACTTGGTGAAAGACCTGGCACGCGCGCTGTCGGTGGTGAGCATCCGCGTGGTGGAGACCATTCCCGGCAAGGCCTGCATGGCGCTGGAGCTGCCCAACCCGAAACGTCAGACCGTGAAGCTTTCCGAGATATTGGGTTCGCAGGCCTACGCGGACATGCATTCGGCACTGACCATCGCGATGGGCAAGGACATCTCGGGCAAGCCCGCAGTGGCCGACCTGGGCAAAATGCCGCACGTGCTGGTGGCAGGTACCACCGGCTCGGGCAAGTCGGTGGCGATCAACGCCATGATCCTCTCCCTGCTGTACAAGGCGACGCCGCAGCAGGTGCGCCTGCTGCTGGTGGACCCCAAGATGCTCGAGCTGTCCATGTACGAAGGCATCCCGCACCTGCTCGCGCCGGTGGTGACCGACATGCGCCAAGCTGCCTCCGCGCTGAACTGGTGTGTGCAGGAAATGGACCGGCGCTACCGCCTGATGTCGTCGCTCGGCGTGCGCAACATCGCCGGCTACAACCAGAAAGTGCGCGACGCCGTCAAGGCCAAACAACCGCTGACCAACCCGTTCACGCTTACGCCGGACAACCCCGAAGCGCTGGAAGAACTGCCGTTCATCGTGGTGTTCATAGACGAGCTCGCCGACCTGATGATGGTGGTGGGCAAGAAGGTGGAAGAGCTGATCGCGCGGCTGGCGCAGAAAGCGCGCGCCTCCGGCATCCACCTGGTGCTGGCCACGCAGCGCCCTTCGGTGGACGTCATCACCGGGCTCATCAAGGCCAACGTGCCGACGCGCGTCGCCTTCCAGGTATCGTCCAGGATAGATTCGCGCACCATCCTGGATCAGCAGGGGGCGGAGGCGCTGCTCGGCCAGGGCGACATGCTCTACCTGCCGCCCGGCACCGGCTACCCGCTGCGCGTGCATGGCGCGTTCGTGTCCGACCAGGAAGTGCACCGCGTCGCCGAATACCTCAAGGCGCAGGGCATGCCGCAATATATCGAGGGCGTACTGACTTCGCTGGACGAACCGGATGCGGGTGGCAACGAGGAAGGCGGTACGGACGCGGAAACCGATGCGCTCTACGACCAGGCGGTGGAAATCGTGATGAAATCGCGCCGTGCCTCCATCTCGCTGGTGCAGCGCCATCTGCGCATTGGCTATAACCGCGCCGCCCGCCTGATCGAGCAGATGGAAAAAGCCGGGCTGGTGACGCCGATGCAGAGCAATGGCAACCGCGAAGTGATTGCGCCGGCGCGAAGCGAATGAAAACCCCTCGCTTGCCGATGTTCAAATTTCTGGCTTTTTTATTTCTCGCTTTGCCGCTCGCCGCTCATGCCGGGGCTGTTGGCAAGCTGAAAAATTTCATCGCCTCAACCCGCTCCGCACAGGCAAGCTTCAGCCAGGAAGTGCAGGATAAGAATGGCAAGCGCATCCAGTCCGCATCCGGCACGATGCAATTCGTGCGCCCCGGCAAGTTCCGCTGGATTTACTTGAAACCTTACGAGCAACAGATCGTGGGCGACGGGGAAAAATTCTGGCTGCATGACGTGGAACTGAACCAGGTCACGGTAAAGAAACTGGATGCCGTGCTGGGCAGCAGCCCCGCCGCCCTGCTCGCCGGCAGCAACGAGATCGAGCGCGGCTTCACGCTCGAGGACAGCGGAGAGCGCGATGGGCTGGACTGGCTGCGAGCCACACCCCGTTCGCAGGACACCAGTTTCGAAAAAATCTTCATGGCCTTCGATGCGCAGTCCGAGCTGGTAATCATGGAACTGCACGATGCTCTGGGCCAGAAAACCGTGCTGCGCTTTTCCGGGATGCAGCGCAACCCGAAGCTCTCACCGCAGGTGTTCAACTTTATTCCGCCCAAAGGCGCAGATGTATTGGGCGAATAGCCCGGCGAAGCATCGGCAATTTTCAGGGTGTCCGCCGCACCGTTTCAGGCGCGCAGCAGGTAGTCCAGCGCAATACCCGCAAACACCGTGGCGCCAAACCAGTTGTTGTGCAGGAAAGCCTTGAAGCAGGTCTCGCGCTGCCGCTCCCGGATCAGCGTGTAGTGGTAGGCCGCGATGCCCGCTGCTGCCAGCAGCCCCGCGTAAAACATCCACCCCAGTCCGGCCGCCTGCCCCACCGCCGCAAGCAGCGCGAGCGCGAACGCGTAGCAGGCCATCACGGCTGCCACATCATGCCTGCCGAACAGCAGCGCGGAGGAGTGGATGCCGATACGGATGTCGTCGTCGCGGTCCACCATCGCGTACTCGGTGTCATAGGCGATGCACCAGAACAAGTTGGCGAGCAGCAGCAGCCAGGCGACCGCTGGCACCGCGCTGAGCTGTGAGGCAAACGCCATCGGAATGCCGAAACCAAAGGCGATGCCGAGGTAGGCTTGCGGAATGGCGAGAAAGCGCTTGGTAAACGGGTAGCTGGCCGCGAGAAACAGGGCTGGAACGGAAAGCAGCAAGGTGAGCGCGTTGAGCGGCAGAATCAGCAGGAAAGCGGCCAATGCCAGCCCTGCCGCCAGCCACAGCGCTTCTTGCGGCGCGATCTGCCCGCTGGTGACGGGCCGGTCGCGGGTGCGCTTTACGTGTTTGTCAAAATCGCGGTCGGCGAAATCGTTGATAACACAGCCAGCCGAGCGCATCAGCACTGTGCCGAGCGCAAAAATGGCGACGATATGCCAGACCGGGCGGCCGTTGCCAGCAATCCAGATTCCCCACAGCGTGGGCCACAGCAGCAGCAGGATGCCGATGGGACGGTTGAGCCGGGTCAGGCGGACATATAGCGCGAGACGTTCAGGCAGGCTCATCTGTCTTGGCGGCAGCGAGAAGAAGGTGAAAAACGTAGCGAGAGGCGATCAGGCAAGGCGGAAACCGGCGAGGAAGCGGAGTTTACACACAGTAAATGAGCATTTCGAGCCGGTTTTCAACGCGGCATCATCGCCTCGTAGCAGTTTTTCAGCTCTGCTCCCAAGGCAGCTCCCGCTTGCACCACCCGTTCACCACCTTGCGGTGTTTGCTCGCATCCTTGTCGCCCTCGAATCCTTCCAGGACATTGTAGCAGTCGGTGTAGCCTGACTGGGTGGCGAGAACGGCGGCGCTGTGCGAGCGGACACCGCTGCGGCAAATAAACATCACCAGCGCTTCCCTGTCCACCAGTTGCTCGAACTGCGCGATGAAATGCGGATTGGGTTTCATGCCCGGATAAATGGCCCATTCGACTTCCACGGCGCCGGGGATGCGCCCCACCCAGTCCAGTTCGGCGCGGGAGCGCACGTCCACCAGCTTGGCGCCTGGCGCAGACTGCATGATTTCATACGCCTCGCCGGGCAGCAGCGCGCCCTCGTAAGGCAGATTCATTTCTTTGGCGCGCTGTTGCGCGGTGCTCAGTATCCCGGTGATTTTACCCATTGATGTTTACCTGTGATATTTTCTGGGCTGATGTTCATTGTTCCAGCCGCAAGTGTAGTGTTATGCTGCAAAACGAAGCCGAATAGTAACGCAACCGAAATGAAAAATCACACCCGTCCGCCCGACCGGAATATGGCCGCCGCTTTCGAGCCGGCCAACCCGGAGCGTTTTGCCGCTGCGCAGAAAAGCACCTGGGTCAGCATTTTCGTCAATTTGCTGCTGACCGTGCTGCAAGTGGTGGCGGGTTATCTCGGGCGATCGCAGTCGCTGATGGCGGACGGGCTGCATTCGTTTTCCGACCTGCTCGCCGACATACTGGTCTTGTTTGCCAACCGGCACGGCAACCGCCACGCCGACGCCGATCACCCCTACGGCCACGCGCGCATTGAAACCGCCGCCACACTTATTTTGGGTGTCGCGCTGGCGGCGCTGGGTGTCGCGCTGCTGTTCGCTGCCGGAACCCGCTTGCAGCATCCCGAGCTGGTGCAGCCGGTCCACCCCTGGACGCTCTGGGTCGCGCTCGCCGCGCTGGCGGCCAAGGAAGGCATGTTCCGCTACATGCTGGCGGTAGCCAAGCGCGTACGTTCGCAAATGCTGATCGCCAATGCCTGGCACGCCCGCTCCGACGCGGCATCTTCCCTGGTAGTGGTGGTGGGCATCACCGGCAACCTGATGGGCTACACCTTTCTGGATCTGGTCGCCGCAGCGGTTGTAGGCGTGATGATCGCGCACATGGGCGGCAAGTTTGCCATGGAGGCGCTGTCCGAACTGGTTGATACCGGCCTTGCCGCCGAGGAAGTGGAAGCGATCCGCGCCACCCTGCTGGCGACGCCCGGCGTGCGCGGGCTGCACGAATTGCGCACGCGCAAGATGGCCGATAATGCGCTGGTGGATGCGCACATTCTGGTTGACCCGAAAATCAGCGTTTCCGAAGGCCACTTCATCGCCGAGTCCGCGCGGCAAGCCGTGCTGCGCCAGCACCATGTCATGGATGTGATGGTGCATATTGACCCGGAAGATGACATGCGCGCAAAACCCAACGCCCATCTGCCCGGCCGCAAGGAGCTCCTCGATCACCTTGCCGCGCGTTTGGGCGATGACTTGCCGCCGGGATACCGTACCACGCTGCACTACCTGGATGGCAAGATTGACGCCGATTTGTTTTTTGACTCGATGCGCTGCGACCGCGCGAAAATTGAGGCACTCAAAAGTAAATGCGCCGAGGCCGTAGTAGGCGACCCTTACTTCCGTTCCGTCCATCTGCATTGCAGCCACGCACAAAAATAGTGCATCCGGCAAGGGTGCGCCCCACTTCAGGGCGCATATTTTCATTCTGCATGATGGCGGATATGGCAAAATACGCGCTTTGGTGCTGAAAATTACATGGCACGCTTTGTGCTGAACGGTATCCGTTTCATGTTGGCTTAAATTTCAGGTTCGTAATTTTTATTTTGGAGAGAGTTATGTCGAAGTCAGCCGCCGATGTTACAAAGTTGCTCAAAGACAATGAGGTCAAGTTTGTTGACCTGCGTTTTACCGATACCCGCGGCAAAGAGCAGCACGTTTCCATCCCCGCGCATGTGGTGCTGGACAGCGATGACTGGTTCGAGAACGGCCACGCTTTCGATGGTTCCTCCATTGCCGGCTGGAAAGGCATCCAGGCATCCGACATGCTCCTGATGGCCGACCCCGACTCCGCTTTCATTGATCCTTTCATGGATGAAACCACGCTGGTGATGAGCTGCGACGTGATCGAGCCAGCCGATGGCAAGGGTTATGACCGCGACCCGCGCTCCATCGCCAAGCGCGCTGAGGCCTACCTGAAATCCAGCGGCATCGGCGATACGGCTTATTTTGGCCCGGAGCCGGACTTCTTCATTTTCGACTCGGTAAACTGGCAAGTGGACATGTCCGGCTGCTTCTGCAAGGTTCACTCCGAAGAAGCCGCCTGGGCCTCGGCCGAGAAATTTGACGGCGGCAATACCGGGCACCGTCCCACCGTCAAGGGCGGCTACTTCCCGGTGCCGCCGGTTGATTCGCTGCAGGATATCCGCTCTGCCATGGTGCTGGCGCTGGAAGAGATCGGCGTCCCGGTCGAGGTGCATCACCACGAAGTGGCAACCGCCGGGCAGTGCGAGATCGGCACCAGGTTCAGCACGCTGGTGAAGCGCGCCGACCAGACCCAGAAACTGAAATATGTCGTGCATAACGTCGCGCACCAGTACGGCAAGACGGCGACCTTCATGCCCAAGCCTATCGTCGGCGACAACGGCTCCGGGATGCACGTTCACCAGTCCATCTGGAAAGGCGGCAAGAACCTTTTTGCCGGCAATGGCTACGCCGGGCTGTCCGAACTCGCCTTGTACTATATCGGCGGCATCATCAAGCACGCGCGCGCGCTGAACGCCATCACCAACCCCGGCACCAACTCTTACAAGCGTCTGGTACCCGGTTTCGAGGCGCCGGTGAAACTGGCGTACTCGTCGCGCAACCGCTCCGCCTCGATCCGCATTCCCTTCGTGCAGAGCGACAAGGCGCGCCGCATCGAGGTGCGCTTCCCGGATC
>JACRAQ010000126.1 GCA_016213335.1 Nitrosomonadales bacterium | reverse complement strand
GCCGTTGAAGGCGAGGAAGGCCATGCGCGCCTGGTTGGCCAGCGGCGTGGGGATGAAGTCGCATTGCGTCACGCGCGTCAGCGGCCCGACGCGATACCAGCCCTGCTCCGGCCCGAGGCTGCGCAGGAAGGGGAACTTCATGTACGACCATGGCTTCACGTCCTCGAAGATCACGTCCCAGTAGTGGCGATAGTCGTAGTGGTCGAACAGCGTGTTGCCGTCCCTGTCGCGCGCGCGCAGGCCACCGTGGTAGAGATCCAGCGCGCCGTCCGCGCGCACCAGGTTGAGCGTGTGCGCCCGGAAGCGCCCGAACTCGTTGTAGAGGTCGGGGTTCTGCTCGAAAAGCTGGCGCACGATGCCGATGGCGTCCTTGCTCCACGCCACCATCTGCCCGATGTCCTGCAACAGGTAATCGCGCTCTTCGATACTGACGTTCTTGTTCACACCGCCGGGGATCGAGCCGGTGCCGTGGATACGCTTGCCTGCGGTGACACGGATCACCTCCTGGCCGTACTTGCGCAGCAGCACGCCCTGTTTTGCCAGCTCCGGGTAAGCGGCGGCGATGCCGGCGATGTTGCGTTTCGCCACATCGGAATCGAAGCCGAACAGCAGGTCGGGCGAGGAGAGATGAAAAAAATGCAGCGCGTGCGATTGCAGTATCTGCCCATAATGCATCAGCCGCCGCACCTTCTCCGCCGTCGGGGTAAGCGTTGCGCCGACGATCATGTCCATCGCCTTGGAAGCGGCGATGTGATGCGACACCGGGCAGATGCCGCACAGCCGCTGCACCATCACCGGTGCTTCCCAGTAAGGTCGGCCCTGGATGAACTTCTCGAAGCCGCGAAACTCCACGATGTGCAGCCGCACCTGGTGCACGCGGTCGTTCTCGTCCAGCAGCAACGTCACCTTACCGTGGCCCTCCACGCGCGACACCGGTTCAATGGCAACGCGGCGCAGGTTCTCTGGATGCGCGGCGGTTTCGAGTTCATTAACCATATTCAAAATCCTTTGCCACAGAGGACACAGAGAACTTCGCTGTTCTTCTCTGTGTGCTCTGTGATCTCTGTGGCTAATTGTTTTTCAATCATACTTAATCAACCCATGTCCAAGTTCCGGCGTCCTGCCCGCGATGAGGTCGGTGAGAAATTTCCAGATGGCGTCACCTGACGGCGGACAGCCGGGGATGAAGTAATCTATCTTCACCACTTCGTGCAGCGGATGCACCTTGTCCAGCGGCAGCGGCAGTTCCGGGTCGTTGGGGATGTGGCCGTGCGCCAGCCCCGGTTCGGTGAGATAAACCTCGGTCAGACAACTGGCCAGATCCAGATGGTTGCGCTGCGCGGGCAAGCCGCCGGTGATGGCACAGGAGCCGATGGCGATGAGGATTTTGCAGTGGGTGCGGAACTCGCGTAGCACATGCACGTTCTCCGCGTTGCAGATACCGCCCTCGACCAGGCCGATGTCGCACGGCCCGCAATGCTTGATGTCGGTAATCGGCGAGCGGTCGAACTCCACCAGTTCGAGCAGGGTCAGTAGCCGCTCGTCTATGTCGAGCAAAGACATGTGGCAGCCGAAGGAGCCGGCGAGCGAGGTGGTGGCGACACGCAGCTTAGGTTTGGCGGGAGCGTTCATGGCTTTAGCCCATAACCCCAAAACTGCAAACTCAAGCCACAGAGAACACAGAGTGCACAGAGAACATCAGCGATGGTTTTCTCTGTGAGCTCTGTGGCCTCTGTGGCTAATTGGTTTTTCTGGCTCATGGCGTGCCCTCGCAAGCGGCGCAACTGCCACTGGCATCGGCCTGGCGCGGCGCGTCATCCAGCGCCTGCGCGCTGATCGGGCGCCGGTCATAGCGGCGCTCGCCAATCGGCACGCTGAAGCCGACACGTTTTTTCAATATCACCCCAACCGGGCAGACCTGCATCGCCTTGTCGGTCAGCGCGATGTCGGTGTCCTTCAATAATCCTGATTTCGCGTTGACGATAAGATGCTTGGTGAGGCCGCGCCCGGACAGCGCAAAAACATTCTTGCCGTCCACCTCGGAGGAGGCGCGCACACACAGCTCGCACAGGATGCAGCGGTTGAAGTCGAGCAGGATGTCCGGGTGCGAGGCATCCAGCGGGCGATCCGGATAGAGGTGGCGGAAACCGGCGGTGTGCACTTCGAGGTCATAGCCCAGCGCCTGCAGCATGCAGTTGCCACTCTTCTCGCACGACGGGCAGAAGTGGTTGCCCTCGGCGAACAGCATCTGCACCAGCGTGCGGCGCAGGCCGTTCATTTCCTCGATGTTGCTTTCCACGTTGAGCCCGGCTTCGGCGGGCATGGTGCAGGAAGCGGAGGTGCGCCCATTAACCTTTACCGTGCACAGCTTGCAGCTGCCGTGCGGCTTGAATTCCGGGTGGTAGCACAGGTGCGGAATGT
>JACRAQ010000121.1 GCA_016213335.1 Nitrosomonadales bacterium | reverse complement strand
TCGCTTCGCTGGTCTGGAACGCCAGCGACCAGGCTTCGGGGTGGGGATAGCGCACCAGCAGGACCTTGCGGAAAGCCTGCCCGTTGCTGGACAGCAGCGTGTCGCTCACCTGCTTCACGCTCTTGTAGATCGCGCTCACCACCGGGATGCGGTGCAGCAGGCCATCCCAGTAGCGCAGCAGGCGCTGCCCGAAAATGTTGCGCGTCAGCAGGCCGGTGCCCAGCACGATCGCAACGGTGAGAATGACTCCCAGGCCGGGGATGTGGGTGCCGAGAAACCTGTCCGGCTGCCAGCTATCCGGCAGCAGCAGCAAGGTCTGATCCATCGTCGAGATGGTCAGGTCCAACACCCAGATGGTGATGCCGAGCGGAACCCAGACCAGCAGGCCGGTCAGCAGGTATTTTTTCACGCGCCGCCGTCCGCCATCGGGCAGGTACTGGCCGCGCCGCAGGGCGCGCACTGCTCTTTGGGTTTGCCGCTGTTCTTGAAGTCGGTCGCGTAATAGCCGCTGCCCTTGAGCTGGAAACCGGCGGCGGAAATCTGCTTGCCGAACGTTTCCGCGCCACATTCCGGGCAGGTGGTCAGCGGCGCATCGCCGATCTTCTGCATGACATCTTTCTGGGCGCCGCAGCTGCTGCAACGGTATTCGTAAATGGGCATGGATTCCTCCTGCGGGTAATGACGGAAAGGCGCGCATTATACCCCAGCGGCAAGCGCCACGCACCGTGCCCGGCCCGCGCGCGCAGCGGTTCACGCAGCGGAATAAAAATCGCAAACCGGGATATAATCGGCCGGAGCGGCTGCGGGGAAAAGCGCGGGTGCGTTGCGCGCAGGCGCCCTGCCACAGCAAGCTTGCGCGGGTAGAGGCGGGAACCAAACGCGACGGCGGGCGGCCAAATCCAGGCGAGCTCCAGCTCCGGTCAACCGGGTTGTGAGCCGGAGGCAACACAATGAACAAAGCGTTGCTGAAGCTGATGCTGGCCGTTGCGGGTATGGCGCTGGGCGCTCTCGCGCAGGCTGGTTTGCACGAAGGGATAGACGCCTACGAGAAGGGTGATTACGCGGTCGCATTGAACGAGTTCAGGCCGCTTGCGGACAGCGGCAACGCGAAAGCGCAATTTGTTCTCGGGCTGATGTGCGCCAAAGGGTACGGGATGCGGCAGGATTACAAGGAAGCCGCATCGTGGTACCTCAAGTCGGCGGAACAGGGGTTCGCGCTGGCGCAGTTTAATCTGGCGATGCTGTACCACAACGGGCAAGGCGTCTCCCAGGACTACCGCGCGACCACCGTATGGCTCCACAAAGCGGCAGAGCAGGGCCATGCGCTGGCGCAGCTCTATCTCGGGGTGATGTACCAGCACGGGCTCGGGGTGGCGCAGGACTACAAGGAGGCCGCATCATGGTATCTCAAGGCGGCCGAGCAGGGCGTCGCGCAGGCGCAATTCAATCTCGGGATGATGTATCACAAGGGCCAGGGTGTTCCGCACGATTACGGCGAAGCGATGAAATGGTTTAACCGGGCGGTGAGGCAGCTGCGATGGGAGAAAGAAACGCTATGAGAAACAGCGTTGGCAAATACCGGGAAGTTTCCGCACAGATGCGGGCATCCCCTGGCCGCTTTTGAGCCGGTTGCAGTTATGGACAACATTAACAGGAGGATGCTCTTCAAGCCGCTGGCCGCTGCGGTGCTTTTTGCCGCCTGCGCAGCAGCGGAGGCGGCCACCGCCGAGGTGGCGCAGTCAACCCCGGATATGGTGAAATCCTTTCTGGGAGCCCAGGAAGCTGACAGGGCGGGTGCCGGGAAGCGCGGGGAAAGCGTTGATCCTGCCAGAACCGTTCCCAGCAGGCGCCCCGAGGATCTTGGCGCGGATACCGAGAGGTCCGGGGTCTTCACGCCGCAAACCGGTCCCAGCAGGTTGTCCAACTTGTTCGAGAAACGCAGGGTGAAGGCGATGAAGGGCGATGTGGCTGCGCAGTTCAATGTCGGGCTGATGTATGTCAGGGGAGAGGGCGTCACGCAGAACTACAAGGAGGCGGCGAAGTGGTTGCGCAACCCGGCCGAGCAGGGCTACGAGCTGGCGCAGCTTACTCTCGGCGAAATATACGACAGCGGCAAAGGGGTGGACCAGGATTACAAGGAGGCCGCATCGTGGTACCACATGGCGGCCGAGCAGGGCAACGAAATGGCCCAGCACAGGCTGGGCGAGATGTATGCCGAAGGGAAAGGGGTTCGCTATAGCCCGAGGGATGCGGAGAAGTGGTTGCGCAAGGCGGCCGAGGGAGGAAATGCGAAATTGCAATTCGAGCTCGGGGAAAGGTACGCAGCCGGGCAAGGCATTCCGCCTAACGCGAAGGAAGCGGAGCGGTGGTTCCGCGCGGCAGCCGCCCAGGGAGATGTGGAAATGCAGTTTTTCCTCGGGCGGCTGTACCGCGAGCCGGGAGAGGTGGTCGCGCAAGACCGCGCGGAATCGGTCGTATGGTTCGGCAGGGCGGCAGAACAGGGCCATGCCGGTGCGAAGCTCAACCTGGGTATGATGCACCTCAACGGGGAGGGCATCCAGATTGACATGGTGCAGGCGCACAAATGGCTTGCCCTGGCGGTGGCCGCGAACAATGAAAAGGAAGCCGCCCTGAATGGCTTGAAGATCGCCGAAGCCAGGATGAGCGAGGAACAAATCAAGGAAGCGCAACGCCTGGTGGCGGAGTGGCAGGCAAGCCACAAGAGCGCCGCCAAAAAACCCGATCCGGCGCAAGCGGGGGCAAAGCCAGACAAGCGGGTCAGATCCCGCAGAGACAGGGATTATTGATGGCTTTTTTCAGGTAACGGCGACGCTCATCTCCGGGGGGTAATGTGGAACCCGTGTACCCCGGCAGATTCTTCCGGCCCCAGGTTGCGCAACAGTTCCGCGAGGGCTTCGTGGTTTCCGGGCGATGACTGCGCCCTGCCGCGAAATTCCAGCCCGCGCGCAGCCGACCAGCTGCCTTGTCCTTCCAGGAGCAGCTTGCCGGAAGCAGTCGTAAGCCCGATCTCGATGCGGTCTCCGGCGCCATTCAGGGCCAGGCGGTAGTTGCCCAGCGGATCAACGCTGCTGAGGGCGGAGCCCGCCTGCTGCCATTCCACCGTAGCGGCTCCCTCGACGCCGCGCCCAGAAAACGAGATCTGCTCGCTTTGAATCCGGAGCTGTCCGCGAAGCTGGGCAGGTTTCAGCAGGGGCGAGACCTCTTCAATAATCCGCGCGGGAAGAATGAGCTGCGCGCGGTGCAGCTCGACTGTGCCGGGTGAAACCAGGATCCTCATTCCGGATTCGGGCTGCATTGCGCCCCATTGCAGCCGCGCCTCGATGCTTCCGCCTAACAGCGGCCATGCGGAAATAGCCCAGCGCAACGGCGGCAAGGCGAGAGGGTAGCCTTCTTGCCTGAGCAGGGCGGGAGTAGCGGAGCCGCTCCAGATCGTTCCGCTGGCGTTGGCCAGAACCAGGCGGCCCCGGGAAACGCTTTGCAGATAACGGTCCAGCAAAGAGGCCGGTGCGGTAACAAGCAGGGTGAGCAGAAAAGCGGAAACAAAAAAAAGCACGGCCGCGCGCTTGGCGGCTCCACTCACGGCGTTTCCCCGTTCGTCAGCGTGGCGCTGATCCTTACCATCCCGGTTTGCGGCAATGCCGCGACGGCTACGGATTCTGCCCGGATATGCTGTTCCTGTTGCAGGTCGCGCAACCAGCTCAGCCACTGGCCGAAAGAGACCGAAGCCAGGGTGATGCGCACAGCGCCGGGTTGCTGCGCGTCGAGGGTGGACAGGGCATCGCGCATTTGGTGGCGCGCCGCCGAGGCTTCAACAGCCAGCTTCAGCGCGCCGGCATCGAGCACGGCAGGACGGGGGCGATGGCGCAGCATATCCGCCTCCGCCACCTGGGCGCGCATCTGTTCAGCCTGTGCGCGCAAGACGGGGAGGCTGGCGCGCAATTTTTCGCTTGCGCTGTGCGCTGGCTGCCACAGTAACCAGTAGACGGCGAGCGGCGTCAGCAACAGCGCGGAAAACGCGAGCGTCTGGCGTTCGCGCGCGCTACGGCTATCCCAGTGGCGTTTCTTGAATTCCTTCCAGCGCGCTTTCATCGCTCGCTTCCTGCAAACAACGTCAAACGCGCTTGCGCCCCGCTTCCGGCTGCGCGGATGTCTCCGCTGCGCACGCCGAGCCCGCGGTCCAGCAGCCGCTGCTGCAGCCCGCGAAAGTCTTCGTTGCGGGCCAGCATAATGTCCACGTCGAGCCTGCCCGCATCATAGTGCAGCGCGCGCACGCTGCCTGCGGGCAGCGCAGCCAGCGGGAGGGCGGCCGCATCGAGCAGTGGCAGGAAATCGCCATCGTCCGGCACCCCCGCTGCGTGACGCAAACCCGCGAGGTTACGCCGCATCTGCAAGGGGGGGTTGACCAGCGTTGCGGCGTCGCCGAAGGAGGCGCGGAAGCTGCGCTCCATTTCGCGTGCCAGAGCCTTCCTTTCGCCGGCGAGCAGCGCCCATTCGGCGTTGGCGCCAACGACTTCGACGCTGCATGCGGCCAGCAGGATCAGGGCGAGCGGGCGCCATTTCGGCCACTGCTCGCCGATCCGGAAGCGGGGCGCAAATTCACCCCACAGCAGGTTCGGCGCGTCTGCCGGGATGGGGGCGCGCCGCCAGTCCCACGCCAGTCCGGCAGCCAGGGTAACGGGCAGATCGTCCCACTGCGGCAGGACGCGCTGCGCTTCCGGGACCTGCTGCGGGAATCGCAGCTCGATTTTTCTGGGCGCGGAGGATGGCGAATTTTTCCGGGCGGCGTCCAGGTGCAGGCGCAGGCCGAGCGGCGGCTCGCGCGCGCTGCTGCTATCGAGCGCCAGCCCGCCCGCGCTGCCCACGTGCAGGAAGCCGCTGGAGCCATCCCAGACCAGCACCCACGTTTCCGGCGTACAGGGGGGCAGGAAGGTTTCCGGAACCAGGCGGCGCAAAGGCAGTTTTGCCGCGCGGCACGCCCCGACGATGCGCCCGAGCCACGCCTTGTCCACGATGGCGAGCAGCGTGCGGCCGTCCGCCAGCGCGGGCCCCGGGACCGCGTGATTATCTTCCGGGTCGCCCAGCGCATGTTCTTCCGCCACGAACGGCAGTACCGTTTGCCAGCGGCGGCGGGAGCCGGGCGGCAGCCTGGCGGCGGCGCATAGCACGCGATCCGGGGCGGCGAGGGCAATGCATTCTCCGCCTTTGGGCAAGGCGGCAAGCGGGTCGTTGCCGGATTGCAGCACTGCACCGGTCTCGTCGCATAATGCCCAGGGGCAGGGCGATGCGGAATCACGCCATTGGCCGGAAAAGTAAATGCGCAGGGTGTTCATCTTAAAGGCTGCTCACGGCCACGGAGATACATGGAAAACACCGGTAAAACATGAGCTACAGCCGCCCGATGTGGGTGACGAATGCCGTTCAGGCACCCGGCAATCCGTGAACATCCGTGTTAATCCGTGGCTAAATAGGCTCATTGTATATTTTGCCACACCACGGCGGGCCAGCCGCCCGAGCGCTGCAGCAAGGCTTGGGTGTAAACCTGCGCGCCGCCTATGCTGGCGCGGCCGGTTAC
The DNA here is from genome assembly GCA_016213335.1 of Nitrosomonadales bacterium. GTDB lineage: Bacteria > Pseudomonadota > Gammaproteobacteria > Burkholderiales > Gallionellaceae > VIKH01. The sequence continues at coordinate 40,130 of JACRAQ010000121.1, read as the reverse complement.
CAGAAAAAACTGGCTGCTGACCGAAATATTTCCATCCGCCATTTCTATTCCTCCATGCGGCAGGCGTTGCCGGAAATCCGCCACATCCTTGAACGGGCGGCCACCGCGTTGCTGAACCAGCAAGCGCGCATCGGCCAGCGTCATGTTTTGTGCCACTGCGGCCAGCACTTCTGCCGGGGCGAAATTAACGTTGATCGGCCCCGGCACCGGCAGAACGGTAACGTAAGAGCGCAAGCTTTCAACCGAACGGCTATCGAACCCTTTTACCAGTGCCAGTTCTCCCAGTTCCGTCAGCGGGCGGTTGGCTGTCCGGTAAGGGCGCGCCTGGGCAAGGTAATATAAATCTTCCGCGCCGCCCGGGTATTGCGTTTCGCTATCCGCGTCCATCCAGTCGGCCAAGGCGGTTGCCAGGTCGCCGGGCAGGCCCAGCATTTCGAGCAAGCGCCGGAATTGTGCCATATCGGGCGTGCTGACGGCGCCGTTGCGCACCAGATTGTTCAGGTTGAACAAGCCCTGCCGGTCTTCAATTGTGCCTGCGACTTCGCCGCTTTCCACCGGCATGGCGGGCAGGCGCATCGCCCACATCTCTCCTTCGTGGTCGGTATTGCCCGCACGGATGTCGTCGGCCAGCACGGCGCGCGCCCAGTCAATCGCGGCGACGCCGACACGCCGCGCCTGCGCGCGGTCAAACTGGCTTTCTATCTGGCGCAGCCACAAGTTCTGCCGGGTGACCATGAAGGCGGCGAGCGTGGTGGCAAGGGCGACGATCAGCATCACCAGAACCAGCGCCACTCCGCTTTGGCCGGTGGATTTCATCCGGATGTCCATCAGCCTGCAATCCTGCTCTATCCGCCCCTTGGCAGCGGGAGCGCCGGGCCGGCTTCCTGCATGAGAGCCGGAGGTTTGAGCGGGCTTGGGGGAATTTTCTCCCAAAGGATTATTCCTGTTCATTGCAGCGCGAACACCCGGATGATTTTTTCCCCGCTGGCCAGCGTCACTGCCACTTCCAGCGCCACTGGCAAGGAGCCGGACTGCCCTGCCAGCGGCCAGTGGGGCAGCCAGTTTCCGCTGGCGTCGAGATGGCGCAGACGGAACTCGCGCACTCCTTCCAGCAACGGGTAGCGCGCCGCTACGGTGCGCGGCGCCTGATCCGGGAAAGGCCAGCGCAGCAGCAGGAGGGTATCCCGCTCCAGCCGGTAGCCGATGCGCTGGGGCGCGCGCTGCGCTTCCCCCTGATCCGGCGTGCCGGCGCGGGTGAGCGTCAGATGCGCCTCGTCTTCCGCCGCCACCACGCTGCGGCCGATCCACTCCGGTTGCATCAGCCCGCCCTGGTCGCGCACCGGGCGGTGTATCGCTTGCGTCACATCCTGTTCCAGCCGCGCGAAGAAGGCGGCGAGGTGCTGCCATTTGCCGGCTTCCAGGGCGATGCGCTCACGCGTTTGCAACACCGCGTCCAGCCCGCGATACCCCGCCAGCGACAGCAGCGCGAGAATCACCAGCGCCACCAGCAATTCGATCAGGGTGAAGCCACGGCAGCGGCGGGTGGTCATTTGCGGCGCTGTTCGACGAGAAACCCGGTCAGCTTGCGCAGCGCGTGTTGCGGCTCATCCGGCGCAAACACGCTCACTTCGATGCGGCGGAACGCCGGGTTGGGCGTGGCGCTGATTTCTTCCCGCCACAGCAGGCGGATGCCGGCCTGGGTTTCCTCGCCATCCTGGAGCCCGAGGGAAATCCAGTCGCCGCGCGCAGCGTGCAGCGCCAGGCGGTTTTGCGCCACCCAGTCGGCTAGCAGGCGCAGCCGCAGTTCTTCGGTGTGGCGGGTTTCCGCTCCCGCGACGCGCAATATCGCGGCCAGCGCGATGGCGAGAATCGCCAGCGCTACCAGGGTTTCCAGCAGGGTGAAGCCGCGCGGGATGGCGGTCGAAGGCTTCCCGGGCATCAGTTTCCGCCGTCCAGTTTCACGGATACCGCGCCAGTGCTGCCGCCCGCGATGCGCGCGGCAACCGGGCCGCTGTTCAGGCGAAGCAGGAAGGACGGGGTATACGTAGCCGCGCCCAGCGACATCCGCTCGCCGGTTTTCAGCGGCTGAGCTTCCACGCTGGCCTCCGCAATGGCCATGCCATCCGGCAAGGTGCGCGGGCGGAACATCGCGTCATCCTCCATGCTCACCCAATCTCCGTAGCGGTTTTTTTTCCAGAAACGGTAACTGTTCGTTTCAAAAGACCATGCCAGAGGGTTGCCGCTGGTGCGCGCCTCCATGCCGGCGTTTTCCAGCAGCAGGGCGAGACGTTGCGCTTCATCGCGCAAGACAGCGCGGCGGTCCGGCATCAGCTGCACTACCGCCATGCCCAGCGCGACGCTCATTACCACCAGCACGACCAGCAGCTCGATGAGGGTGAAGCCGCGCCGGGAGAGGGGAGAAGCAGGTTTCTCCTGGCGATGCGTTAGAGATCCCACGAGCCGATGTCCGCATCGTTGCCTTCGCCGCCGGGGGCGCCATCCGCGCCCAGGCTCGACAGGTCAAATTCGCCGTGCAGGCCGGGTTGCAGGTACTGGTAGGGATTGTTCCACGGGTCTTTGGGCAGGCGCTCCAGATAGCCGTTGCCTTTCCAGTTCGGCGGCTCCGGCGGCAGGGAGGGTTTCCTGAACAGCGCCCCCAAGCCCTGCTCGGTGGTGGGGTAGCGCAGGTTATCCAGCCTGTAGAGCTTCAGCGCCTGCGCGATGGAAGCGATGTCCTGCTTTGCCGCAACGATGCGCGCCTCATCGGGGCGGCTCATCACCCTGGGCACGACCAGTGCGGCGAGAATGCCGAGGATGACGATCACCACCATCACCTCGATCAGGGTAAAACCACGTGCGTGAGAAAGCCGGATTTTTGGTTTCATTTGGTTTGGATAATCAAGTGTCGGAGGGTGGGGCGCAGCAGCATTGCCGTAGCAAGGCAAAGGTTATCACGGCAATGGTTGAAACGGAATGCATGCGCTGCGGTTCCGCTAGCCGCTCAAGGCGGGTGGCCGGCTTTCTCTGCTTCACGCGGAGCCGGGGGCTGACCGCGTGAGGCACGGGTGTGTATACTGTGAAACAACGAAGCGGGGGCATCATGGGGTTGCGCGGCTCGACAGGGATAATGGACACAGAAGCGGGAGAAAGCGGGCCGTGGCGCGCCGTGGCCTGGTATGGTTTGGGCGCGCTGGTGCTGGGCGTGCTGCTGGCGAAATGGGCCTGGGTTTTGTTTGCACCGCGCGCGACTGCTATTGCGCTAGCGCCAGAGCACGGCACTGTGGCGGAGGCCGGAGAATTGTTTGGCGTGGCGACCGCTGCGGCTTCTGCGGTGGAAGCGGCGGCATGGCCGGATGTGCGCCTGGTGGGAGTATTTGCCGGAACAGCCGGGCGATCCGGCTTTGCGGTATTGAAGCTGGACGATAAGCGGCAAGTAGGCGTGGCGGCAGGCGAGAGCGTGGCCCCCGGTGTCAGGCTGGTGGAAGTTCACCCGGATCACGTGCTGCTGGAGCGGTCCGGGGTGCGTCAGCGGGTGAATCTGGAAGAAAAGCGCAAATGAGCGCACGAGCAGCTGTTGGCGAACAATAAATTAACGGGCGATTTCCCATGACGGGTCAGTTTGTGAAGGAAACACCGGGCCAGGCCTCCCTGAACCATGAGAGGTGTGTTCGATGTTTTCTGGAGCGGGTGGCGCGGGTGCTGATCTGCGTTGCGCTGCTTGCGCCTGCCGCCGCCACGAGCGCGCAGGATGAGAAGGTGTCGCTCAATTTCGTGAATGCGGACATTGAGGAGGTGGTCAAGGCGGTGTCGCATATCACTGGCCGTAATTTCCTGGTTGATCCGCGGGTGAAGGGCACCATCAATATCATTTCGTCCACACCTGTCTCCGCCTCGCTGGCCTACGACATCCTGCTTTCGGCGTTGCGCTTGCAGGGCTTTGCTTCGGTGGAATCGGGCGGGGTGACCAAACTGATGCCCGAGGCGGACGCCAAGCTGCATGCAGGTGCGGGAGCCGGTGCGCGCGGCGCGGGTGACCGGCTGGTGACGCGGGTGTACGTTCTGAAATACGAGTCGGCGGCGCAGCTGGTGCCGATCCTGCGCCCGCTGATTGCGCCGAATAACATCGTCGTCGCTTACCCCAACAGCAACACGCTGGTGGTGACGGATTACGCGAGCAACCTGAAGCGCATCGAGCAGATCGTGGAGTCCATAGATCAGCCGGGTACGGAAGCGCCTGCCGTGATTCCGCTCAAGCGGGCTTCCGCCGTGGATGTGGCGCAGACCATCAACCGCCTGTTGCAGGATGCGGCGGCAGGCGGCGGCGGGGACGCGAGCCAGCGTTTCGCGCTGGCGGCGGATGCGCGCACCAACAGCCTGCTGCTGCGCACCGACAATCCGGCGCGGATCGCGCGCGTGCGCGACCTGGCGGAGAAGCTTGACACCGATACCGGCGTGCCGGGAAACATCCATGTGGTGTACCTGAAGAACGCCGAAGCGGTAAAGGTGGCGCAAACCCTGCGTGCCGTGATGTCCGGGGACGCTTCCGCTGGGGCCGCGACCGCCGCCCAAGGCAGCGGTGCCCAATCTGCCACACCGTCAGGGGGCGGCATGATCCAGGCCGATGCCGCATCGAACGCGCTCATCATCACCGCGCCGGATGCAATTTACAACAACTTGCGCGCGGTGGTGGAAAAGCTCGACGTGCGCCGCGCGCAGGTGTTCGTTGAAGCGCTGATCGTGGAAGTGACGGCGGACAAGGCGGCGGAGTTCGGGGTGCAGTGGCAGAGCCTGGGCGGCACGACCGGGACACAGGTGGGCGGCGGGACAAATTTCGGCGGCGAAGGAGCCAACATCCTCAGTGTCGCCGGCAGCATCGCCAAGGGCGCGCCGGTCATCGGCAACGGCCTGAACATCGGCATTTTGCGCGGGAACAACCTGGGGGTGCTGGCGCGCGCCCTGGAAAACGACGCCAACGCGAACATCCTTTCCACCCCCAACTTGCTTACGCTGGATAACGAAGAGGCGAAAATCATCATCGGCCAGAATGTGCCGTTCATCACCGGGAGTTACGCGCAGACCGGGAATGCCGCCACCGCGACACCGTTCCAGACCATCGAGCGCAAGGACGTGGGGCTGACCCTGCGCATCAAGCCGCAGATTTCGGAAGGCGGGACGGTGAAGCTGCAAATCTACCAGGAGGTCTCCAGCGTGCAGGACAAGACCATCAACAACGCCGCCGGGGTGGTCACCAACAAGCGTTCGCTGGAATCCAGCGTGCTGGCGGACGAAGGGCAGATCATCGTGCTGGGCGGCCTGATCCAGGACTCGGTCAGCAACGGTGAAGACAAGGTGCCGCTGCTGGGCGATATTCCGGTGCTGGGCAACCTGTTCCGGCACGAAACGCGGCGGCACACCAAGACCAACCTGATGGTGTTCATCCGTCCCTACGTGCTGCGCGCAGCTGCGGATTCCAACGGCTTGACCCAGGATCGCTACGAGTATTTGCGCGGCGAGCAGAAGAACAGCCAGCTTCCAGCGCGTGCCCTGCTGCCGGACATGCCCGCGCCAGAGCTTCCCGAGCTTACCTTGAAGCAGGAGTTGTCGCTGCCATCACCTTCCGGCAAAGAGGAGCTCCCCCTGCCTTCCGCCCTCCCGCCCCCGACGGATAGCCGCTGAGGCCTGCCCGTCAAGGATCAGCGCGCTGCTTCCCCGCCCGAACGGCAGGTTTCCAGAAAAATTCCCTATTCCTTCGCCAAGGCGAAGGGCATATTGCTGGTCAAATGCGCGGCAGAGTGCGCCGAAGTGCAGGTGCGCGAGGGGGCGGCGCCGGAAGCGCTGGCCGAAGTGCGGCGCGTGCTGGGGGTGCCGCTGCACGCCATGCTGCTGCCGCCGGACGAGTTTGACCGGGCACTGGCGCTGGCTTACGCGCAGGCGGACGGCTCGGCGGCGGCAATGGTCGGCGATGTCGAGCAGGACATGGACTTGTCGCAGCTGGTCCACGATCTGCCGCAGGCCGAGGATTTGCTGGATGCGGAAAACGATGCGCCGGTAATCCGCATGATCAACGCGTTGCTGACGCAGGCGGTGCGCGAGCACGCCTCCGACATTCACGTCGAGCCGTTTGAAACGCGCTCCGTGGTGCGCTTTCGCGTGGATGGCACACTCAAGGATGTGATCGAGCCGCATCGCGCCCTGCATGCGGCGATGGTGTCGCGCATCAAGATCATGGCGGAGCTGGACATCGCGGAAAAACGCCTGCCGCAGGATGGCCGCATCACGCTGCGGCTGGCTGGGCGCCCCGTGGATGTGCGGGTTTCCACCTTGCCGACCGGGCATGGCGAGCGCGTGGTGCTGCGGCTGCTCGACAAGGACGCGGGGCGGCTCGACCTTGCGCGCCTGGGGATGGATGAGGCGACGCTGTCCGCAGTGGATGCGCTGGTACGCCAGCCGCACGGCATCGTGCTGGTCACCGGCCCGACCGGTTCCGGCAAGACCACCACGCTGTATGCCGCGCTGTCGCGCATTGACGCGAGCGTGACCAACGTCATGACGGTGGAAGACCCGATCGAATACGATCTGGACGGCATCGGCCAGACCCAGGTGAACCCGCGCATCGAAATGAGTTTCGCGCGCGCGTTGCGGGCAATTTTGCGGCAGGATCCCGATGTCATCATGGTCGGCGAAATCCGCGATCTGGAAACCGCGCAGATCGCGGTGCAGGCCAGCCTGACCGGGCACCTGGTACTGGCTACCCTGCATACCAACGATACCGCGAGCTCCGTGACGCGGCTTGCCGACATGGGGGTAGAGCCGTTCCTGCTGTCATCGAGCCTGCTCGGCGTGCTGGCACAGCGGCTGGTACGCTGCCTGTGCACCGACTGCCGCGAGGGCTATGCGCCGGATGCAAGCGAATTGGCCATGCTGGAAAGCGGGGCACGCCCACCGCTGCTGTACCGCCCGGCGGGGTGCGCCGCCTGCGGCCATACCGGCTACCGGCGGCGTACCGGGATATACGAGCTGATGCGGGTGGATGACGGCCTGCGCCGCTTGATCCACGACCGGGCGGCGGAGCAATCGCTGCGCGAATACGCCGTGCGGCAAGGCATGCACGGGCTGCGCCAGGACGGCGAGCGGCTGGTGGTTTCCGGGGTGACCTCACTGGAAGAGTTATTGCGCGTCACGCGCGATTGAGGCAGCGGGTTGCTGAACCAGCTTCGCCGGGCAGCCCCCGGCAACCATGCGTGCCCCCCCTCGCTACGGTATCATGCCACCCTCAGAATTATTTGGCGCAGCCCGTTGCAAACCTCTCTCTCCATGTCATCCGAAAATTTTCTCGATCTCCCCCCGTTGTTGTCCGCGCGCGGCACGGTGCGCCTGCCCGGCTCGAAGAGCATTTCCAATCGCGTGCTGCTGCTGGCGGCATTGTCGGAAGGTGCGACCGAAGTGCGCGACTTGCTGCATTCCGACGATACCGGGCGCATGCTGGAAGCGCTGCACACTTTGGGCGTTGCGGTGGAGTCGTTGGGCGACAACGCCCTTCGACAAAGCTCAGGACAGGCTTATCGCGTAACCGGCTGCGGCGGCGATTTTCCAAATAAAAATGCCAAGCTGTTCCTCGGCAATGCGGGCACCGCGTTCCGCCCGCTGACAGCGGCGCTGGCTTTGGCGGGGGGGCATTATGAATTGTCGGGTGTGCCGCGCATGCACGAGCGCCCTATCGGCGACCTGGGGGAGGCATTGCGCCAGTTGGGGGCGGATATCCGTTACTTGGGCAATGAGGGTTTCCCGCCGCTGGAAATTTTTCCTGCGAAGTTGTCGGGCGCCATGGTTCAGGTACGCGGCGACGTGTCGAGCCAGTTTCTCACCGGGCTGCTGATGGCGTTGCCCATGCTGGGCCGCACGGTGAAGATTGAAGTGGTTGGTGAGTTGATTTCCAAACCGTACATCGAGATCACGCTGGCGATGATGGCGCGCTTCGGCGTCAAGGTGCGGCGGGGACACGGTGATGCGGAGCATTCTGGTGCGGGAACCGCCGCATTGCCCCTCCTCCCGCAATCGGGCCTGACGGCTAACGTGTCGGAGGGGCAACGCCAGGAATGGCAGAGCTTTATTGTGCCCGGCGGGCAGCGCTACCGCAGCCCCGGCACGGTTTACGTGGAAGGTGATGCCTCGTCCGCCTCGTATTTCCTTGCGGCTGGGGCGATTGGCGGTGGACCGGTGCGCGTGGAGGGCGTAGGGCGTGATAGCGTGCAAGGCGACGTGCGCTTCGCCGAGGCGCTGGAAAAGATGGGCGCACGAATGACGATGGGCCCGAACTGGATGGAGGTGCGCGCACCCGGATCCGGCAAGCTCAAGGCCATTGACCTCGACTGCAACCACATTCCCGATGCGGCGATGACGCTGGCGGTGGCCGCATTGTTTGCCGATGGCACAACCACCTTGCGCAATATTGCCAGTTGGCGCGTCAAAGAGACCGATCGCATTGCGGCGATGGCGACCGAGCTGCGCAAGCTCGGCGCGACAGCAGAAGAGGGGGTGGATTATCTCCGTATCACCCCGCCCGCTGCGGGCTATCTCCAGACGGCAACAAGCTCTGGTATAGACACCTACGACGACCACCGTATGGCGATGTGTTTTTCGCTTGCCGCGTTCGGTGGCGCGGGCGTGCGCATCAACGACCCCAAGTGCGTAGCAAAGACTTTTCCAGATTATTTCGAGCGCTTCGCGCAGGTAGTCAAGACCGTGCCGGTGATCGCGATTGACGGGCCTTCCGCTTCCGGCAAGGGTACCGTGGCGCAGCTGGTGGCCCGGGCGCTGAGCTTCCATTTTCTCGACAGCGGCGCCTTGTACCGGCTGCTGGCGCTGGCGGCGCAGAAGCGCGGTGTGCCGCCGGATGCGGAAAACCGCCTGGCCGAGCTGGCCGCGCGCATGGATGCGCGCTTCGAGGAGTCGGGCATCTGGCTGGATGGCGCGCAAGTCGGCGATGAGCTGCGCTCCGAGCAATGTGCGGATATGGCATCGAAAGTGGCGGCGTTGCCCGCGGTGCGCGCGGCGCTGCTGGACAGGCAGCGCGCCTTCCGCCGGGCGCCCGGCCTGGTGGCGGATGGGCGCGACATGGGCTCGGTGGTGTTCCCGGATGCGGCCTTGAAGGTGTTTCTCAGCGCCAGCGCGGAAGCGCGCGCCGAGCGGCGTTATAAGCAGTTGATGGAAAAAGGAATGAATGCTAATATCGCGTCCCTTTTGCAGGAGGTGCGCGCGCGCGACGAGCGGGATTCGCGGCGTAGCGTGGCGCCGCTGCAACAGGCGCCGGGAGCAGGCCTGCTTGACACCACTGAACTGACCATCGAGCAGGCGGTGCAGGAAGTGCTGGCACGCTACCGTGCAAACGCGTCCCAGTGAAAGCCCCTTTCGCTGGGTTGTTTAACCAACCCCCGCCCCAAGCGGATTTGTTCTGGAAATTTCTACATAAATGATAGCGAACGCTGCCGTAAACAATATGGAAAGTTTTGCCTCACTGTTTGAAGAAAGCCTGACGCGCAAGGAAATGCGCGCCGGCGAGTTGATCACCGCGCAAATCGTGCGCATAGATCACAACGTGGTGGTGGTGAATGCCGGGCTGAAGTCCGAGAGCTTTATACCGGTCGAAGAATTTCTCAACGCTGCCGGCGAGGTTGAAGCCAAGGCGGGTGATTTTGTCACCGTGGCGATCGAGTCGCTGGAAAATGGCTACGGCGAGACCAAGCTGTCGCGCGAGAAGGCCAAACGCCTGGCGGCGTGGCACGATCTCGAAGTGGCGATGGAAGAGGGCAAGATCGTCGAAGGTTTTGTCAGCGGTAAGGTAAAGGGTGGCCTGACAGCCACGGTGAATGGCATACGCGCCTTCCTGCCCGGTTCGCTGGTGGACATCCGCCCGGTCAAGGACACCACGCCTTACGAAAACAAGACCATGGAGCTGAAGGTCATCAAGCTCGACCGCAAGCGCAACAACGTCGTGGTTTCGCGCCGTGCCGTGCTGGAAGCCAGCGCGGGCGCAGACCGCCAGGCCTTGATGGAAAACCTGAAGGAAGGCGCAATCGTCAAGGGCATCGTGAAAAACATCACCGATTACGGCGCGTTCGTGGACCTGGGCGGCATAGACGGGCTGCTGCACATTACCGACCTGGCGTGGCGCCGCGTCAAGCATCCCTCCGAAGTGCTGGCGGTGGGCGACGAAGTCGAGGCCAAGATCCTCAAGTTTGACCAGGAAAAAAACCGCGTTTCCCTCGGTATCAAGCAAATGGGCGACGACCCGTGGTCCGGGCTGGCACGGCGTTACCCGCAAGGCACCCGCCTGTTCGGCAAGGTGACCAACCTGACCGACTACGGCGCGTTCGTGGAGATCGAGCAGGGCATAGAAGGCCTGGTGCACGTATCCGAAATGGACTGGACCAACAAGAACGTGCATCCTTCCAAGGTCGTCCAGCTGGGCGACGAAGTCGAAGTGATGATCCTCGAGATTGACGAGCAGCGCCGCCGCATCTCGCTCGGCATGAAGCAGTGCCAGCCCAACCCGTGGGAAGATTTCTCCCTGAACCACAAGAAGGGCGACCGGGTGAAGGGGCAGATCAAGTCCATCACCGATTTCGGCATTTTCATCGGACTGGAAGGCGGCATTGACGGCCTGGTGCATTTGTCGGACCTGTCCTGGAGCCAGGCTGGCGAGGAAGCGGTACGCAACTACAAGAAGGGCGATGAAGTCGAAGCCATGGTGCTGGCGATAGATGTGGAGCGTGAACGCATTTCGCTGGGCATCAAGCAGATGGATGGCGACCCTTTCAGCAGCTACATCACGACGCACGACAAGGGCAGCGTGGTGGACGGCGTGGTCAAATCGGTTGACGCCAAAGGCGCGATCATTACCCTGGGCGGCGAGATCGAGGGCTATCTCAAGGCTTCGGAGGTGTCGGCCGACCGCGTCGAAGATATCCGCAACCACTTCAAGGAAGGCGATGCGGTGAGGGCTGCCATCATCAATATTGATCGCAAGAACCGAGGCATCAACCTGTCGGTCAAGGCGCTCGACAAGGCTGAGGAAGCGGTTGCCATGCAGCGGCTCGCGGCGGACAACACCGCTGCCGGCGCAGCCGGAACCACCAACCTGGGCGCCTTGCTCAAGGCGAAGCTCGACACCAGCAAGGTTGATGCGCAGTAGGGGGTGCGATGACACGTTCCGATCTTATCGCCAGGCTGGCTGAGCGCTATCCGCAACTGCTGGCCAAGGACGCCGAGCTGGCGGTCAAGGTGATTCTCGACACCCTGTCGGGATCCTTGGCGCGCGGAGGGCGCATCGAAATACGCGGTTTCGGCAGTTTTTCGCTGAACTACCGGCCGCCGCGAATCGGGCGCAACCCCAAGTCGGGTGACAGGGTGCAGGTACCTGCCAAGCATGTGCCGCACTTCAAGGCCGGCAAGGAATTGAGGGAGCGGGTTGATTACCCGCCTCACTGAGCCGGAATTCCTGCCGGGAGAGGGTGCAAGCAAATTGGCGGCCTGTCGCAAGATGGGGCCGCCGATTTTTTACCGGTTCGTGTTATTGTTGTTTATCGTTTTCATGCCTAAACCATGCGTTATCTGAATTGGCTGTTGCGCGCCGCCCTGTTTTTCCTGCTGCTCGGCCTCGCCCTGAAGAACAACGAGCCCGTGGTGCTGCGCTATTTTTTCGGTTTTGAATGGCAGGCATCACTGGTGGTGGTGATGCTGCTTTTTTTTGCCGCCGGAATGGGCATCGGCATACTCGCCATGCTGGGGAATGCTTTCCGGCAACGCAGGGAGATTGCCGCGCTCAAGCGCGACCTGCGCCTGAAAAACAAGCTCGCCGGTGTCGGCGAAACCCAGCAGATGCCAATCCAGCCTTCCTGATAGCGCCCTTATGGAATTCGAGCCGTGGATGCTGCGGGCCTTCCCGCTGTTTTTCGGCATGGGGTGGCTGGCAGCGCGCATAGACATCAAGCAGTTGCTGTCCGAATCCAGCGCCCTGCCGCGCTCCTATTTTCAAGGGCTCAATTTCCTGCTCAACGAGCAGCAGGACAAGGCCATCGAGGCGTTCATCGAGGTGGTCAAGGTTGATCCACAGACGATCGAGCTGCACTTCGCGCTGGGCAGCCTGTTCCGGCGCCGGGGGGAGGTGGACCGCGCCTTGCGCATGCACCTGAACCTGGTCGAGCGCGCCGATCTGGAAGAAGACAAGCGGCAGCAGGCCCTGTTCGAGCTGGCGCAGGATTATCTCAAGGCGGGAATTCTGGATCGCGCCGAGGCGCTGTTCCAGGATTTGCAGGACACACCGTATGCCGCTCCCTCGCTGGAGTTTCTGCTGGAGCTGTACCAGAAGGAAAAAGACTGGCTCAAGGCGATAGACGTGACGCAGCGCCTGGCTGCGGTTTCCGGGCACCCTCACGACAGGGAGGCAGCCTTTTTCTACTGCGAGCTGGCCGCCGCCGAGCTGCCGCACAAGCGGGTGGATACTGCCCGTACCCACTTGAAACAGGCGCTGGTGAGATACCCGAGATCGGTGCGTGCCAGCATGATGCTGGGGGACATCGAATATGCTGCGCACAACTACCCCGAGGCCATCGAGATCTGGAAGCGCATTGAGCAGCAGGATGCGCAATATCTTCCGCTGGTAGCGGAACGCATGCTGGAAGCCTATCGTCAGAGCGCCCGCACGGAAGCGGGCATCGCAGCGCTGCAAGGTTATCTTGCCAGGTACCCGTCGCTGGATTTGATGAACGTGCTGTTCCACGTTATTTTGCAACGTGATGGCGCGGAAGCCGCATACAGGCTGGTGCGCGACGAGTTGCAGCGCAGCCCGACCCTGCTCGGGCTGGATAAACTGCTGGAAGCGCGCCTGCTGGATATACCCGATGACCGCCGTGCCGACGTTGAAATGGTGAAGAAACTGGTGCATCAACGCACCCGCCCGCTGGCGATGTACCGCTGCACCAGCTGCGGCTTCAAGGCGCGGCAGTTCTACTGGCATTGTCCGGCCTGCCACGGATGGGATACCTATTCGCCGCGACGGAGCGAGGAAAGCGGGCTGACGATATAAGTTGTCCGCGAAGTGGGTTAAGCAGGGATGGGCGGTTTTTTGCCCAACTCGCAAAGATACGAAACAAACGAATAACCGCAAAACACCAGGAAGATGGCTCCTCAACTGCCTGTTTTCGTGAATTTCGTGTTTTTCGTGGGTAAATAAAAAAGATTGTAAAAATGAACGATCCCAGAATCATCGTCGCGCTCGATTATCCGCAGGCCGTGCCTGCGCTGGATCTGGCTGCACGGCTGGAACCCTCGCTGTGCCGTCTCAAGGTGGGTAAGGAGCTGTTTACGGCGGAAGGGCCGCAACTGGTGGAGCGGCTCATGCGGCGCGGATTCGAGGTTTTTCTTGACCTGAAATTTCACGACATTCCCAATACGGCGGCGCAGGCATGCAAGGCTGCTGCCGCGCTGGGTGTGTGGATGGTCAACGTGCACGCACTCGGCGGGCGCAAGATGATGGAAGCGGCGTGCGCGGCAGTGGCGCAAACGGCGCGCCCCCCCAGGCTGATCGCCGTGACCGTGCTCACCAGCATGGCGCAGGGCGATCTGACGGAAATCGGGATCGCAGCCACGCCAGCCGAGATGGTGCTGCGGCTGGCCATGCTGGCGCGCGACAGTGGGCTGGGCGGTGTGGTATGTTCGGCGCAGGAGGCTGCGCTATTGCGCCAGCATTGCGGCAGGGAATTCTGCCTGGTCACGCCGGGTATCCGCCCGGCCGATGCTGCGGCAGACGATCAGTCGCGGATCATGACGCCGCGCGCCGCACTGGAAAACGGGGCGAACTATCTGGTGATAGGCCGTCCCATCACCCGCGCTGCCGACCCCATGTTGGCGCTGCGGCAGATTTCGGAACAGTTGGGAGAGGTTGTATGAGTTTGTTGCCTTCATTCGACAAAGCCCGCGTATTGGTGGCGGGCGACGTGATGCTGGACCGCTACTGGTTCGGCGATGTCGAGCGGATTTCGCCGGAAGCGCCGGTGCCGGTGCTCAAGGTCGCGCGTGCCGAGGAGCGTCCCGGCGGTGCGGCCAACGTGGCGCGCAACGTGGCCGCGCTGGGCGCGCACTGCACCCTGCTGTCGGTGGTGGGAGCGGACGAGGCGGGTGCGTGTCTGGAAAAACTGCTGGCCGGGCAGGGCGGGGTGACCGCATCGCTGCACCGCGACGCCACCATTTCCACCACCATCAAGCTGCGTGCCATCGCGCGACACCAGCAGTTGCTGCGGATTGATTTTGAAACGCAGCCCAGCCACGAGGTGCTGAACGCCAAGCTGGCAGATTTCCGCACCCAGTTGCCGCGCGCCGATGTGGTGGTGCTGTCGGATTATGGCAAGGGCGGGCTGGCGCACATCGGCGAAATGATCCGGCTGGCGCGCGCGGCGGGCAAGCCGGTGCTGGTTGACCCCAAGGGTGAAGATTACGCGCGCTATAGCGGGGCCACCCTGCTGACGCCGAACCGCAGCGAATTCCGCCAGGTGGCGGGCGGCTGGAAAAGCGAGGCCGAACTGTCTGCCAAGGCGGAGCGCCTGCGCGCCGGATTGAAGCTGGATGCTTTGCTGGTGACGCGCAGCGAGGAGGGCATGAGCCTGTACCGCGCGCATGAGGTGCTGCACGAAGCGGCGCAGGCGCGCGAGGTGTTCGAGGTCAGCGGCGCGGGCGATACCGTGATTGCAACGATGGCGACCATGCTGGCCAGCGGGGCGGACTTGCCGCTGGCGATGCGCATTGCCAACCGCGCTGCCGGCATCGTAGTGGGCAAGCTGGGCACGGCGGTGGTGAGCCGGGAAGAAATTATGAGAGACATTAGTGAAGGGAGAAGGGAGAAGGAAGAAGGGTAGAAGCGGTCAGCGTTTTCCCCTTCTTCCTTCCCTCTTCACTCTTCTCCATTAAGGAGTTTGAATATGTACTACATCGTCACCGGCGCAGCCGGATTTATCGGCGCCAATCTGGTGAAGGCGCTGAACGAGCGCGGCGAGAACAACATCATCGCGGTGGACAACCTGAAAAACGCCGACAAATTCAGGAATCTCGCGGACAGCGATATAGCCGACTATCTGGACAAGGAAGAGTTTTTCAGCAAGCTGGAGGAGGGGTTCTTCGATGGCCTCATCACGGCGGTGCTGCACCAGGGCGCCTGCTCCGACACCATGGAAAGCGATGGCCGCTACATGATGAAGAACAATTACCGCTATGCGCTGGGGCTGCTCAACTACTGCCAGAATGAGGAAGTGCCCTTGCTGTATGCTTCTTCCGCATCGGTGTACGGCGCCGGCCCGACGTTCAGGGAGAGCCGCGAATACGAGGCGCCGCTCAACGTCTACGCCTATTCCAAGTTCCTGTTCGACCAAGTGGTGCGCCGCCGCTGGCACAAGCGCAATGCGCAGATTGTCGGCCTGCGCTATTTCAACGTGTACGGCCCGCGCGAGGCGCACAAGGGGCGCATGGCTTCGGTGGCCTGCCACCTGTTCAACCAGTACCGCGCCGACGGATACGTGAAACTGTTCGAGGGGTGCGACGGGTACGAGAACGGCGGGCAATTGCGCGATTTCGTTTCGGTGGAGGACGTGGTCAAAGTCAACATGCATTTCCTGGATCATCCGAACAAATCAGGCATTTTCAATCTCGGCACGGGCCGCGCGCAGAGCTTCAACGATGTGGCGGTCGCCGCCGTCAACACGCTGCGCGGGGTGGATGGCGGCAGCGCGCTGACGCTGGAAGCCATGCAGCAGCAGCAACTGATCCGCTACATCCCTTTTCCGGAGCAATTGAAGGGAAAGTACCAGAGCTATACCCAGGCCGACATCGGCGCATTGCGCGCGGCAGGGTATGGCGAGCCGTTCCTGAGCGTGGAGCAGGGTGTGGCGCGCTATGTGACTTATATGCTGGGCGGGCGCTAGCGCACCGCGACGCTTTCCTGCCGGTTTCCGGCTTGCCCGGCCATCTCTCGCTGCATTCTCAACATCCTGCCGTCGGGTGCTCCGCCTCGTATCAACCCGAAGCAGCGCCAGCCGTTGCAAGCTGGGCGCCATGGGTGGCAAGACGGTGACGGCATGCGCTCCGGGCTGACAGCAGGCAGCGTAACTGCACCCATCAAGAGTAAACGTGGAAGCCGGCGTAATATCACGGATAAAAATGGCAGTGGCATGGAATAATGGAAAAGTGGTGAACGATCAACCCAATTTGATGGCTGCGTCGGCAGACGCGCTGTTTCGTGCGTTTTGCCATTGCCGGCGGATTGCTGCCCGGGCGCTTTCCCGGGCTGTGGCCTTCGCCACATCGGGCGTGCCAGCACGGAAGTTGCAGGTTGCGGGGGGGCGGGGGCGGCCATGATGCGCTTCGGCATTACCCCCAGGTTGTGGCTGGCCATGCTGCTGATGGCGGTGCTGCCGCTGGTCGCGCTGCAACAGGCGCTGGAGAACCACTTCGGCGACGCCATGCGCACGACGATAACCGGCCACCTCCAGGCGGTGACTCTCATCAAGATGGCGCAGATTGATGGCTATATTGCGCACATGCAGGAAAACGCGCAAGCGCTGGCGCAAACGCCGGGGGCAAAGCAGGCACTGAAGGAACTGGCGGCTGCCCCCCGGAACGCGAAGAGATTCCGGCAACTCCGCCAGCAATATCTGGATATAGCCGACAGCGTCGCCGATCCTCTGAATTTCTACGACTTGTTGCTCGTCGCGTCATCTGGCGAGGTGGTGCTGACACGCAGGGAGGAGCCGGACATGGGCACCAACCTGTTTGCCGGGCCATATCGCGATACGCTGCTTGCCAGGGCGGTGCGCGAAACACAACAGTCGCTGCGCGTGGGGTTCTTTGGCTACGAGCACTACCCGCCTTCACATGCGCAGGCCGCCTTTATTGCCGCGCCTGTCATGGAAGGCGACCGCCTGCTCGGAACGCTGGTGCTCCAGATTTCGCTGGACAGCCTGGGCATGCTGGTCAACGATTATGCCGGGCTGGGGGAGACGGGTGAAGTGGTGGTCGCCCAGCGCGCGGGAAATGATGCGGTCATTGTGGCACCGCTGCGCACCAGCCGGGAGAAACCGCCGCTGAGGGTGCTCAGAGGCAGCAACGTGGCGCTGTTTGACGCGCTAGACAAGGAGAAGGGAGTAGGGATCAGGCTGGATTACCGCGCGGAGGAAGTGCTGGCGGCGTGGAGCTTTCTGCCGCGCACGCAATGGGGGGTCGTGGTAAAAATTGACACTGCGGAGGCGTTCCGCCCGATCCGGCAAATGCGCCAATGGGGGAGTGCGCTGCTGCTGGGCATCATCGTGCTGGTCGGCGCGGTGGCGTGGTGGCTGGGCCGCTCCATCGTGCGCCCGATCAAGACGCTCACCCGGCTGTCGGGCGAAATTGCTGCCGGGGATCTGGACAAGCGCATTCCCCCCCATCCGGCCAACGACGAGCTGGGCGATTTGACGGGGACGTTCAACCGGATGGCGGTCAATCTGGAGCAAACCCGGAACGCGCTGCTCACCGAGCGCCAGGGGCTGGCGGAAACGGTGCAGCAGCGCACGGCGGACCTGGAAGAGGCCAACGTCCACCTGTTGCAGGAGATTTCCGAACACGAGGCCGCCAAGAAAGATCTGCTGCTGGCGCAAGCGGTGTACCACTCCATCGCCCAGGGCGTGATCGTATCCGACGGGGAGAACAAGATCATTTCGGTCAATCCCTCATACAGCAGGATCACCGGTTACAGTGCCGAAGAGCTGATGGGCCGCAGGCCGGGTTTCAATAAATCGGGTTACCACGACGATGCGTTCTACCAGGAGATGTGGCACGCGATCACGCAGGAAGGATACTGGGAGGGCGAAATCTGGGACCGGCGCAAAAACGGTGAGGTGTTCCCGGCCCGGCTTTCCGTCAACGTGGTACGCGACAAGCAAGGTAATATTAACCGCTACATCGGGGTGATGAGCGATACCTCGGAGCAGAAACAAGCGCAGGAAACGATCTACTTCCAGGCGAATTACGACGAACTGACCGGCTTGCCCAACCGCCGCCTGTTCCTGGACCGGCTGGGGCAGGAGATCAAGAAAGCGCGCCGCAGCTCGACCCGGGTGGCGCTGCTCTTCGTTGATCTGGATAATTTCAAGGAAATCAACGATACCTTCGGGCACGAGTGGGGCGACAAGCTGCTGCACGAGGCGGCGCAGCGCATCCAGGCCTGCGTGCGCGAAGTGGATACGGTGGCGCGGCTGGGCGGCGACGAGTTCACTGCCGTGCTGCCGTATGTCAAATCCAACCGCGAAGTGGACCGGGTGGCGCAAAAAATTGTTGACAGCCTCGCCGTGCCATTCGATTTGGGGCCGGACCTGGGGTATGTATCCGCCAGCATGGGCATCACCGTGTTCCCCTTTGATGGTGATGGCAGCGTCGCCTTGCTGCGCAATGCCGACCAGGCCATGTACGAAGCCAAAAGGCTGGGGAAAAACCGCTTCAGCTACTATACATTTTCCATGCAGCAGGCATCGCAGCAGCGCCTGCAGCTTTCCACCGAGTTGCGCGCGGCGTTGCTGAACGGCGAACTGGAGATGCACTTTCAGCCCATCCACGAGCTGCCGGGCCACAAGCTGGTGAAAGCCGAAGCGCTGATCCGCTGGAGCCGCGCGGATGGGAAGCATGTCGGGCCGGACGTATTCATTGGGCTGGCGGAAGAGATCGGGCTGATCGCTGAAATCGGGCAGCTCGCATTCGAGCAGTCGGTGCGCCAGATGCAAGCCTGGAAAGAAATCTCCCCGCACCCGATCGGCGTGGCGGTCAACCTGTCGCCGCGCCAGATTTCCGGAGAGCGCAGCAACTTCAATTCGTGGGTCAATCTGCTGCAAGAGATGGATACCCCGGCAGCGGCCGTCACGCTCGAGATCACCGAAGGGACGTTGCTGGACGACAATCCCGCCGTGCGCGACAAGCTGGCTCGCCTGCGCGAAGCCGGTTGCAGCATCGCGCTGGATGACTTCGGCACGGGCTATTCTTCGCTCAGTTACCTGAAAAAAATGAACGTGGATTTTATCAAGGTGGACAAATCGTTCATCCGCGACCTCGCGGCTGACAGGAACGATTTTGCCCTGGTGGAGGCCATCATCGTCATGGCGCACAAGCTCGGCATCAAGGTTATCGCGGAAGGGGTGGAAACGGCGGAGCAGCGCGATATACTGATACAGATCGGCTGCGATTTCGTGCAGGGTTATTATTATGCCAAGCCCATGTCGGCGCAGAATTTTATCAATTACCTCAAGGCTGCCAGCAAATAGATGTATCCCACCGTTGAAAATTTTGTCGGCAACACGCCGCTGGTCAGGCTCAAGCGCATTCCCGGCGGCAGCCAGAACGTCATCCTTGCCAAGCTGGAAGGCAACAACCCCGCCGGTTCGGTGAAGGACCGCCCGGCGCTGTCGATGATCGCGCGCGCCGAAGCGCGCGGCGACATCAGGCCGGGCGACACGCTGATCGAGGCGACCAGCGGCAAGACCGGCATCGCGCTGGCGATGGCGGCGGCGGTGCGCGGTTACCGGATGATCCTGGTGATGCCGGAGAACCAGAGCGCAGAGCGCTGCCAGACCATGCGCGCGTTCGGCGCGGAGCTGCTGCTGACTTCCCGGGAAGGCAGCATGGAGCTCGCGCGCGATACGGCAGAAAAATTGCGTGACCAGGGGCGCGGCATTATCCTGGACCAGTTCGCCAACCCGGACAACCCGCTGGCCCACTACGAAGGCACTGCGCCGGAAATCTGGCGCGATACGGGAGGGCGCATCACCCATTTCGTCAGCAGCATGGGCACCACCGGCACCATCATGGGCTGCTCACGCTACTTCAAGGAAAAAAATCCGGGCATCCAGGTCGTTGGGGTGCAGCCGGAAGAGGGCGCGCAAATTCCCGGCATCCGCAAATGGCCGGAAGCATACCTGCCGAAGATTTATGACGCCAGGCGGGTGGACAAGCTGGAATATGTCAGCCAGGGGGAGGCGGAGGAAATGACGCGGCGGCTGGCCCGCGAAGAGGGGATATTTTGCGGGATTTCTTCAGGCGGGGCGCTGGCGGCGGTGCTACGGGTCATGCAAAGCGCGCAGAACGCTACTGTCGTATTTATTGTATGCGACCGGGGGGACCGCTACCTGAGCACCGGGGTATTCCCCGCATAAGCGGCTTCACAGACGTTCAGTTGAGCTCTGTCGCAGTTTCTTTCAGCAGGTCACGCGCCTTGCCCGCCAGTTCGTGGCCGGGGTTGGTGTCAACGAGCTGCTGCCAGATCGAGCGGGCTTCCGCGATATTGCCCTTGGCGTGGCGCAGCAACAATCCGAGATTCACGTAGGCCTGGCCGAAACCGGGGTGCCGCGCGATCACGTCGCGGAAGGTTTGTTCGGACAGGCTGAGGTTTTCGTTGCGCCAGTACATCGTGCCCAGATCGGTCCGCACACCGGGCAAAGCCGGGTTCAAGTCGAGAACGTGCCGGTAATACAAGATCGCCTGAGCGGCATCCCCCTTGTCGTAATAAATGTTGCCCAGGGATTTTGCGGCCTCGATGTCATTGATGTCGTTGTTGAGGCTCCCCTTGAGGTGCTCAATGTTGAAAGAGGTGTTGCTTTCCATAAGCTTGCTCTCCGAGCTGAATGAAGTGGCGATTGGGGTTTTTTCGTGCGCCGGGCAAGAGCCGCGCGACGGTTAAAACGCGCTTCAGTATACCAAAGGGGATTTCCGGTTGTGGTTTTTTGTTTCATGCCGCCGGCTCACACCGTCCCTTATTCCTACAGCTGGGGGATAAGGGGCAAAGGCCCGCGCGCGATTTTCGCCTTAATCGTTTTGTGCCACGCGCTGCCTCGCCAGTGCGGGGTTCTGGGAAAAATAGCGCTGGATGCCGCCGAAGACCGCGCGCGCCAGTTTTTCCTGGAAGCGGGCGTCGTTCAACTGGCTCTCCTCGGCCGGGTTGCTGATAAAAGCGGTTTCCACCAGCACCGAGGGAATGTCGGGCGATTTCAGCACGGCGAACCCGGCCTGTTCGACAAAACCCCGATGCAAGGTGTTCACGTTGTCCAGCTCTTTCAGCATATGCTTGCCCAGCTTGAGGCTGTCATTGATGGTGGCGGTCTGCGAAAGATCCAGCAGGGTGCGCGCGAGATAGGGATCCTTCACGGCGATATTGACGCCGCCGATCAGGTCGGCCTCGTTTTCCTTTTTTGCCAGCCAGCGCGCGCTGGCGCTGGTCGCGCCGCGCTCCGACAGGGCGAACACCGAAGAGCCGCGCGCATGTGGCTTGATGAACGCGTCGGCATGGATGGAGATGAACAGGTCGGCATGCACCTGGCGCGCTTTCTCTATGCGCCCGAGAAGCGGGATGAAATAATCGCCGTCGCGGATGAGTACGCCGCGCATTCCCGGCGTGTCGTCCAGCAGCTCTTTCAGTTTGCGCGAAATGGCCAAGGTGACATTTTTTTCGTAAGTGCCGTTATGGCCGCGGGCGCCAGGGTCTTCGCCGCCGTGCCCCGCATCAATGGCGACGACCAGGATGCGGGCGCCGATCTCCGGGACGCTTTTTGCGGGCGGAAGAACGGGTTTGGCGGCGGGCGGCCCGGCAGGCAACGCCGCCTCGGCGCGGGCTGGCGCGCTGGCCGCAACAGGTGCGGCCGCTTGATCTTCGTGCGCGGCGGGCGTTTCCTGCAACCGGCTTTCTGATTTGAGTGCCAGCGCCATCAACGGGTCAACGGGAACGGCGGGATAAACGTCCAGCACCAGGCGATGCCCGTATTCGGCGACCGGTTTGAGGCTGAATAATTGCGGTTTGACTTCCGTTTTCAGGTCCAGCACCAGCCGCACGATCCCCGGCTTGAAGCGGCCTACCCGCACGCTCTGAATGTAAGGGTCGTCGCTGCTGACTTTGCCGGCGATGTCGTTCAGGGCGCCATTGATCTCGACTTCTTCCAGGTCTATGACCAGCCGTTCCGGATCCTGCAAGGTGAAGAGGTTGTGGCGGATGGGCTGGCCGGATTCCAGCGTCAGGCGGGTGTATTCCTGTGCCGGCCAGACGCGCGCGGAGCTGATGGCGATGGCCGCCTGGGCATGGGGCAGCCAGAGCAGGAATGACAGGGCGATCAGTCTTGCAATAATTTCAGGCATTCTTCGGCGACCGCAGTGTTGGCGCAGACGGTGAGGGTGCGGCCTGAGGGCAGCATTTCGAAGCTGATTTCCAGATCCGCGCCGGGCACTAAACCCTGCGCTTTTTCCGGCCACTCCACCAGGCAGATATTGCGGCCATCGAATTCGTCGCGGAAGCCGGCAGCTTCCCATTCTGATTCGTCGCGGAAACGGTATAAATCAAAGTGACGGAAGTGTAACCCGCCTATCCGGTACTGCTCAAGCAGCGCGTAGGTCGGGCTCTTCACGCGCCCGGCAAGGCCCAGCGCGCGAAGCAGCGCGCGTACCAGCGTGGTTTTTCCTGCGCCCAGATCGCCGCGCAAATACACCACCATGCCGGGTTTCAGGGCAGCCGCCAGGCGCGCGGCGAATGCCGCAGTGGCGGCCTCATCGGCCAGCAGGAAAGTTATTCGGCTATCATCCGGATTATGCAAAGCGGAACCTCACAAACAGACTACGCGGCGCTTGCCGCCAGCGTCAAGGAATGGGGCAGGGCGCTCGGATTCCAGGCGGTGGGTATCAGCGATACCGATCTGGGCAGGGCTGAAACACGCCTGCTGGAATGGCTCGCGCTCGGCAATCACGGCGCAATGGATTATATGGCAAAACACGGCGCCAAACGCAGCCGCCCGGGCGAGCTGGTGCCGGGGGCGCTGCGCGTCATTTCGCTGCGCATGGATTATTACCCGCCGGCCGCAAAGGATGGCCGCGAGGTGCTGGAAGACGGCAGCCGCGCCTTTATCTCGCGCTATGCGCTGGGGCGCGATTACCACAAGGTGCTGCGCAATCGCCTGGAAAAACTGGCGGGAAAAATCCGTGCCGAGGCGGGGGATTTCAGTTATCGGGTGTTCACCGACAGCGCTCCGGTGCTGGAGGTGGAGCTGGCGCACAAGGCGCGCCTCGGCTGGCGCGGCAAGCACACCCTGCTGCTGTCGCAGGAGCGCGGCTCGTGGTTTTTCCTGGGCGAGATTTACACCGATTTGCCGCTGCCCCCGGACGGGGCTCCCGGTGCTGCGCCGGAGGGCGGCCGATGCGGTACCTGCACGCGCTGCATCGAAGCCTGCCCCACGCGGGCTATCGTTGCGCCTTACAGGCTGGATGCGCGGCGCTGCATTTCCTATCTCACCATCGAGTTGCGGGGCAGTATTCCGGTAGAGCTGCGACCGCTCATCGGCAACCGCATTTACGGTTGCGACGACTGCCAGCAGGCATGCCCGTGGAACCGTTTCGCGCGCCCGAGTGCGGAAGCGGATTTTGCCGTGCGCCACGGGCTGGACGATATCGGGCTTGCCGGGCTGTTTGCCTGGGATGAGGCGGCTTTCAAGGAAAAAATGGCCGGAAGCGCCATATACCGCATCGGGCACGAACAATGGCTGCGCAACATAGCGGTGGCGCTGGGCAACGCGCCCCGAAGCGCGGAGGTGGTGGCCGCGTTGCGGGCGCGGGCGCACGATGCCTCGCCGCTGGTGCGCGAGCATGTGGATTGGGCGTTGCGGCGGCAAAACAACGAGTTGCCACCAACGACTTGAGCTACCACCCCGTTCGAGAGTAGAATGCGGCACTTTTTTAGCGGAGTGCTTGAAGACATGACTATGACGGTAGCGCAAAAAGCGCAAATCATGAACGACTACCAGCGTTGCAAGGGCGACACGGGTTCCCCGGAGGTGCAGGTTGCCTTGATGACCGCGCGTATCAATTATCTGACCGGCCATTTCAAGGAGCATACCAAGGATTTCCACTCCCGCCGCGGCCTGTTGCGCCTGGTCAGCCGCCGCCGCAAGCTGCTGGACTACCTCAAGGGCAAGAATGAGGACAGCTATCGGGCGTTGATCCAGCGCCTGGAATTGCGCAAATAAGCACTCTTTAAGCAATTGGGCCGCAGATGCGGCCCGCATTGTTTTTTTGGTGTCATTCCCCAATTGATGGCGCATGGCGCGCCATAACTAATGCACAGAGAGGCGAATTTTGAATCACTACAAGAAAACAATAGCGTACGGCAACCACCAGCTCACCCTGGAAACCGGTGAAATTGCACGCCAGGCCAGCGGGGCGGTGATGGTCAGCCTGGACGATACGGTGGTGCTGGTCACTGTCGTAGGCATGAAGAACGCCAAGCCGGACCAGGATTTTTTCCCCCTGACCGTGGATTACCAGGAGCGCACCTATGCCGCCGGCAAGATACCCGGCGGTTTCTTCCGCCGCGAAGGCCGCCCCAGCGAGAAGGAAATCCTGACTTCGCGCCTGATTGACCGGCCGTTGCGCCCGCTGTTTCCGGAAGGTTTCTACAACGAGGTGCAGATCATCGCCACGGTGCTGTCCAGCGACAGCCAGATTGATTCCGACATCCCCGCCATGATCGGTGCCTCCGCCGCGCTGGCGCTATCCGGCATCCCGTTTGACGGGCCGGTCGGCGCCGCGCGCGTGGGCTATCTCAACGGTGAATATGTGCTTAACCCGCCCGCCGACCAGTTGCGGGAATCCAGGCTGGATCTGGTGGTGGCGGGCACGGCGCAGGCGGTGCAGATGGTGGAATCGGAAGCGCAGGAGTTGCCGGAGGACGTCATGCTGGGTGCGGTCATGTTCGGCCACCAGCAAATGCAGGCGGTGATCGGGGCGATCAACGAAATGGCGGATGCGGCCGGGAAGGATGCGTGGGACTGGACGCCTCCGGCCAGGGACGAGGCGCTGATCGCCAAAATCTCCGGAATGGCGGAAAGCGATTTGCAGGCCGCTTACGCCGTGCGCCAGAAGCAGGCGCGCACCGCCCAGGTGGATGCGATCCGCAGCCGGGTGATGGATGCGTTGCTGGCGGAAGACGGCACGCTGCAAAAGAACCATCTCAACGAGTTGTTCGGCGCGCTGGAAGCCAGGATTGTGCGCGGCCAGATATTGAGCGGTGAACCGCGCATTGACGGGCGCGACACCCGCACGGTGCGCCCCATCACCATCCGCACCGGGGTATTGCCGCGCACGCACGGCTCGGCGCTGTTCACCCGCGGCGAAACCCAGGCGCTGGTGGTGGCCACGCTGGGTACCGCGCGCGACGCGCAGAAGATTGATGCCTTGCAGGGCGAATATCTTGACCGCTTCATGCTGAATTACAACTTCCCGCCGTACTCTACCGGAGAAACCGGCCGTGTCGGCACGCCCAAGCGCCGCGAGATCGGCCACGGCCGTCTGGCCAAGCGCGCCCTGGTGGCGGCGTTTCCGGGCGAAGAGGAGTTCGGCTATTCCATACGGGTGGTTTCCGAGATCACTGAGTCGAACGGCTCCAGTTCGATGGCATCGGTGTGCGGCGGCTGCCTGGCGCTGATGGATGCCGGGGTACCGATGAAGAACCACGTGGCGGGCATCGCCATGGGCCTGATCAAGGAGGGCAATCGTTTCGCCGTCCTGACCGATATTCTTGGCGACGAGGATCATCTCGGCGACATGGATTTCAAGGTTGCCGGTTCCGAACAGGGCGTCACCGCCTTGCAGATGGACATCAAGATCAGCGGCATCACGCGCGAAATCATGCAGGCTGCCTTGAGCCAGGCGCGCGAGGGCCGCATGCACATTCTCGGCATCATGAAGCAGGCCATGCCTGCGGTGCGCGCCGAAGTTTCGGCTCATGCGCCGCGCATGATCAAGCTCAAGATCAACCCGGAAAAAATCCGCGATGTGATCGGCAAAGGCGGTGCGGTGATCCGCGCCCTGACCGAAGAAACCGGCACCACCATTGATATTGATGACGAAGGCAACGTAACCATCGCCAGCATCAGCGCCGAAGGCGGAATGCAGGCCAGGAAGCGCATCGAAGACATCGTGGCGGAAGTGGAAGTGGGCAAGACTTACGAAGGCCCGGTGGTCAAGCTGCTGGATTTTGGCGCGATCGTCAACATCATGCCGGGCAAGGACGGCCTGCTGCACATTTCGCAAATTTCCAACGAGCGCATCAACAGTGTGACCGATGTCCTGAAGGAGGGGCAGGTCGTGAAAGTCAAGGTGCTGGAAGCGGACGAAAAAGGCCGTTTGCGTTTGAGCATGAAGGCGCTGATCGCCGAGGCTACCCGCATTGCGGAGTAGCAACTTGAAAATAAATCACCCCGTTATTGACGGGATCCCGGTGCGGGCCGATGCCTTGCCACCAGATCTTAAGGAGTGAGTCGCGCTATGATGACGCTTTACTCGGGAACGACAGACCCGTTCAGCCAACGCTGCCGCATCGTGCTGTTCGAGAAAGGCATGGATTTCCAGGTCATTGACGTGGACGTGTTCAACATCCCGGAGGACCTGGCGGTGATAAACCCGTACAGCAAGGTTCCGGTGCTGGTGGAGCGCGACCTGATCTTGTATGAGGCCAATATCATCAACGAATATATTGATGAGCGCTTCCCCCACCCGCAACTGATGCCGCCCGATCCCGGGATGCGCGCGCGCGCGCGGCTGTTTTTGCACCGCTTCGAGAACGAACTGTACTGCCACATTGACGCCATCGAACATGCGGCCCAGAAGGCCGCCGACAAGGCCCGTATGGCGGTGCGTGATAATTTGACGCAGATAGCGCCGGTGTTCGTCAAGCAGAAATACATGCTGGGCGACGAGTTTTCCATGCTCGATGTGGCGATCGCGCCGTTGCTGTGGCGGCTGGACCATTATGGCATCCAGCTTGGCAAGGAGGCCGCGCCACTGATGAAATATGCCGAAAGGCTGTTTTCCCGCCCCGGCTATATCGAGGCGATGACGCCCGCCGAAAAGGCGATGCGCAGGTAACGACAGGGCGCCTCTAAAAGTGAGCGGCCTTTCCACAAAACCTTATTTGATTCGCGCGATATACGACTGGTGTGCCGATTGCGGCCTGACACCCTATCTGGCGGTGCGGGTGGATGAAAATACCCGGGTGCCGATGGCTTTCGTCAAGGAAGGCGAGATCGTCCTGAACCTGAGTGCGGATGCGGTGCGCAACCTGCAACTGGGCAATGAAGAGATTAGCTGCGATGGCAGGTTTGGCGGTGTGCCGCACGGGGTGGTCGTGCCGGTATCTGCGGTGATCGGCATTTTCGCCAAAGAAAACGGACAGGGGCTGGCGTTTCAAGGGCACGAGCCCGAGCCGGTGCCTCCCGGCGGCAATGGCGGGGATAAATCGCCAGACGAGCCTGTGCGAACCAAGCCGCAGCTCAGGATTGTGAAATAAAAATACGGGAAATAAAAAAGGCGGCCCAAGCCGCCTTTTTTATTTTTTGGTGCGCTTCCCGCGAAAACGGGCTGCTTCAGTCGCGTTCTCCGCTGAAGGCCATCAGCAGGCTCAGCAGGTTCACGAAAATGTTGTAGATGTCCAGATACAGCGACATGGTGGCCATCACATAGTTGGTTTCGCCGCCGTGAATAATGCGGCTGATATCAAACAGAATGTACGCCGAAAAAATCAGCACGGCGATGGCCGACAGGGTCAACGACAGTGCCGGGATGGCAAAGAAGATGTTGGCCAGCGAGGCGACCACCAGCAAAACCAGGCCAATGAACAGGAATTTGCCCATGAAGCTGAAATCTTTTTTCGTCACCGTGGCCAACGTGGCCAAACCGAAGAAAATCAGCCCGGTGCCGCCTGCTGCCATGCCCACCAGTTGGGCGCCGTTTTTCAGGTTTAGCGCCACCTGCAGGATCGGCCCGAGGAACCAGCCGGCGACAAAAGTGAAGCCCAGCAACATGGCGATGCCCCACACGCTATTGCGCAGCGCGGAAACCCCGAACAGCATGCCCATCATCACGGCAAACATCATCAGTGGCGCCATGACCGGGTACTGCGCCATGAACGAAAAATTGGTTGACAAGCCAGCGAATGCGCCAATGATGGTTGGAACCATGGTGAGCGCGAGCATCAGATAGGTGTTGCGCAACACCCTGTTCTGTCCAATGGCGAGCGAACCGGCATGCGTGATGGCTTGTGTCTCGTATTGCATATTTCCTCCGAAGGGGGTTGGTTGAATCAACTGCGGGAGTTAAGACTACATAAATGCGGGAAAAGTTGCAATCTGATGATTGCGCCGGGAGCAGGTGGATTGGCAGCGACCGCGCTCAGGCCGTGCGCCGCGCGACCAGGGCCGCCCCCAGCAGGCCGATTTGCGGGTTGATCACGATGTGCAGCGGCAGGGTTTCCAGCAGCCCGGCAAAGCGGCCTTTGTCCAGAAAAGCGCGCAGGAAGGCTCCCTGCTGCAGGGTTGCCGCGATTTTTGCCGCAATCCCCCCTGCCACATAAATACCGCCGCGTGGCAGCGCGGCCAGCGCCACGTTACCCACGAACGCACCATACACTTGAAGGAACAACTCCAGCGCCATGTGTGCGATGGGCTCGTTTTCCTGTTGAGCGAATTGCGCGATGACTGCCGCCGCATCTCCCTGCGCCATCGCTTCCATGAATTTCACCGATGGCACGAACTTGCCGCTATCGCGCAGGAATTCAAAAATCGCCGCCAGGCCGGGTCCGGAAACGATGCGCTCATACGAAACATGGCCGTGGCGCCGCTGCAAATATTGCAGCAGCTCGCATTGCATGGCATTGGCCGGGGCAAAATCCATATGCCCGCCTTCGGAGGGATGTACTGCGTAACTCCTATCCATCCACGACAACCACGCCACCCCGAGTCCGGTGCCCGCACCGGCCACCACGCGCACGCCCTGCGCCAGAGGTTTGCCTGGCTGCAAGGTCAGCAGGTCTGCCGGTTGCAGCGCCGCAACACCCATGCCCACCGCCTCGAAATCGTTGATGAGTGCAACGCGGGGAATGGCGAAGCGCGCAGCCAGCGCATCCGCATCCACTTCCCACGGCAGGTTGGTCAGCTTCACCCGCCTGCCGGAAATGGGACCGGCCAGCGCGAGGCACGCTGCGGCAATGCCGGGTGTACCCGCTTCGCGCAGGAATTCATCCAGCATTTCCGCCAGCCCGGCATATCCGGCGCTGGGATAGGATTTTTGCAGCAACGGCGCACCACCCGATGCACTGATCCGCAACAGCGTCTTGGTGCCGCCGATGTCGCCTGCAAGAAAATGTTTCATGGCCGGCAATGGTATCCGATTTGCGATGGATTGGATGCAACCGGTGGCAATACCGTGCTGTGCTTATAAAAGCGATATAAAGGCACCGCTAAAAATTCGTCATGCCGGCGGTGACAATTCCACATCCGCTTTAGCGGATAGTGGATTGCCTACCTTTGGTGAAGGCCGGTGTTCAGCCTCTTGAAGCGGGGTAAGCAGGCAATCCGCGAAGCGGATGCCCGCAAAATACTGGATTCCGGCTTGCATCGTTCCCATGCTCTGCGTGGGAACACTAGCCGTGCCGCTCTGCGGTACGGGGCGCGGAGCGTCCCCTGATGCGTTCCCACGGAGACCGTGGGAACGAGAAGAAAACGATATAAATAACAACAAGTTAACCTATTGATCCGGCACGAACAATCTTTGCATTTCCGTTCGGGCTGAGAAGCCTAATGCTACACGCAAGCTCACCCTTCGATACATCCGTTGCGGTTCGATACCTCACCGCGAACGAATGTACCCCGTGCCGAGGTATCGAGGCATCAAGGGCGAACGTGAAATTTTATTCGTGCCGGATCAATAATAACCCCTACTCTTTTACAGGGAGATGGTCTATGTATATTTAGGCCAAAAATATTCCAAAAATGCCCTCAAGTACAATAGATTTCATTGCAAGAGTTTGGTAGCGTGCCTCCTGAATCTTTTTCAGCGCCACAAAAAAATACTCGGGGACAACCCGAAAAAATCACGGGTTGCAATTAAACACCTAAACACCAGTTGTGAGGAAGTAAGTCTTGCATCACCGCTTCTTAAGTCTTCGTACGCTGCTGCCATATCCTGCCCTGCTGCTGGCAGGCTGCGCCTCATCCGGCTCATCCCACAAATTCACCACCGAATACCAGGCCGTGTTCATGGACAACGGCCATATGTTCTTCGGCAAGCTGGAACAGGCGGGCTGCGATTACCCGCTGCTGCGCAACGCCTTCACGGTGCAGAACCAGGCCGACCCGGCAACCAAGGAAATCAAGAGCGCCCTGGTCAGGCGCGGCGTCGAACTGCACGGCCCCGACTACACCGTGCTCAATGCCAAACATATCGTGGCGATCGAACCGGTCGCCGGAAATTCGCGTGTGGCGCAGATCATCAAGCAGGCGGAAGCGCAGACAGCCAAGCCGTAACGCGAAATGGCTGTATGCAGGGAAGCGGGTAAAAACGAAAAACCAATGTTGTTAACCAAGGAAGGGAGGACGGCACCATGAGCACGAAATCGAGTAATAAACCGCGCAGGCGGCTTCTGAATCTGGCGGTGCTGATGGCGCTGGGAGGCGGTGCGCTGGCGCCCGCATCCGCTTCGGCGGCGAACTTGTATTGGGTATGCGGCAGCAACACATGGGGCGTCTCCATTTCCTGCTGGAGCACCACGCCCGGCGGCGCCGCCACGCCGTATCTTCAGCCAGCGAGCGGGGACAGCGTTTTTCTTACCCAGACGGATGCCACGAACCGCTCGGTTACTTATCAGATCTACTCCTCCCCTGCGAACCTGAACAGCCTGAGTATTGATTCCACCGGGACCGGTACGATGACGCTCTCGCAAACATACCTTGGCACCTTGCTGACAACAGCGACTGAAACAATCGGCATCAACGGAACTGGCACCCATACCCATAGCACCGGCACAAATACCGTCAGCGGCAACCTCTACCTTGGCTACAATAGCGGCGGCAACGGCACCTATAACTTGGGCGGCATCAGCCTGACAAGCGGTATGCTGTCCGGAAACTTTGAGTACGTCGGCTACTCCGGCACTGGCGTCTTCAACCAGACCCGCGGCACGAATACGGTCAGTACTGCTCTCTACATCGGAACTAACAGCGGCAGCGACGGCACTTACAACCTGAGCGCGGGCACCCTGTCGGCGGCAAGCGAATACATCGGCACGTTCAGCAGCAGCACCGGCGCTTTCAACCAGAGCGGCGGCACGAATACGGTCAGCGCCGACCTGTTTCTTGGCTACTTGGGTGGAAGCAGCGGCACGTATACTCTGAGCGGCACCGGCAACCTGTCGGCAAGCAGCGAATTCATCGGTCGTAGCGGCTCGGGCGATTTCACTCAGATCGGAGGCACAAACACGATCAGCAGCAATCTCTATCTTGGCTACAACAGCGGAAGCTCTGGCACCTATAACCTGAACGTAGGCAGCCTTTCGGTCTTCAGGGAAACCATCGGCTACTCCGGTACCGGCGCCTTCAACCAGCTCGGCGGCACGCATACGGTCAGCGACGTCCTCTATCTTGGCTACATCCCCGGCGGCAACGGTACCTACAACTTGAGCGGCGGCACGCTCAATGTCGGCCATATCGCTGGCGGAGGGGGCGTCAGCACCTTCAATCTCGATGGCGGCACGCTCAATCTCACCGGCAGCTCGATCAGCCTGTATGCCTTCAATATTGGCAACGCTTCCGGCTCGAACGGCAGCTTCACGCTGGGCAACGGCCAGACGCTCACAACCGGCAATGAAACCATCGGCAATTCCGGCATCGGCGCCTTTACCCAGAGCGGTGGCACGAATACGATGAGCACGAGTCTCGTGCTTGGCTATGGCAGCACTGGCAATGGCAGCTACACCCTCAACTCTGGCAACCTGTCGGCAGGCGGTGAATTCATCGGCAGGGCGGGCACCGGCACTTTCACCCAGAGCGGCGGCACAAATACGACCGGCGCTCTCTATCTTGGTTTGTACAGCGGCGGCATCGGCAGCTACAACCTGGGCGCAGGCAGCCTGTCGGCAGGCTCCGAAACCATCGGCAATTCCGGCAGCGGCACCTTCACCCAGAGCGGTGGCACGAATACGGTGACCAACACCCTCACTCTTGGCACCAATAGCGGCAGCAGTGGCACCTACAACCTGAACGGCGGCACATTCAATGTGGGCAGCATCGCGAACGGGGCGGGCGTCAGCACCTTCAATCTCGATGGCGGCACACTGAACTTCACTGGAACCTCGATCAGCCTGGATAACTTCAATATCGGCAATGCTTCTGGCTCGAACGGCAGCTTCACGTTAAACACTGGAAAGACGCTCACGGCTAGTAACGAAACCATCGGTTATATGGGTGTCGGCACCTTCACTCAGAGCGGCGGCACGCATACCGTGGCAACCAGCCTTACCATGGGGAAGAATGCTGGCAGCGGTGGCACCTATACCCTTAATGGCGGCACGCTGAACGTGAACAGCATCGCGAACGGAGCGGGCATCAGTACCTTCAACCTCGATGGTGGCACACTCAGCCTCACGGGCAGTTCGATCAGCCTGGATCGCTCCTACATCGGTCGCGCTTCTGGCTCGAACGGCAGCTTCACGCTGGGTGCCGGCCAGACGTTCGCAGCCAGTTTTGAATACATCGGTCATTCCGGAACTGGCGCATTCACCCAGAACGACGGCACGAATACGGTCGACGGCTCTCTCTACCTTGGCTACAACAGCGGCAGCAGCGGCAGCTAC
The DNA here is from genome assembly GCA_016213335.1 of Nitrosomonadales bacterium. GTDB lineage: Bacteria > Pseudomonadota > Gammaproteobacteria > Burkholderiales > Gallionellaceae > VIKH01. The sequence continues at coordinate 7,411 of JACRAQ010000121.1, read as the reverse complement.
AACCTGAACGCGGGCAACCTCTCGGCTTCGGGCAGCGAAATGATCGGCGTCTACGGTACAGGCGCATTCACCCAGAGCGGCGGTACGAATACGGCCGACATCCTCGAACTCGGCTTCAACAGCGGCAGTAATGTCACTTACAATCTGAGCGCAGGCAACCTGAACGCAGCCTACGAAACCATCGGTGCTATGGGCAATGGCACCTTCAACCAGAGCGGCGGTACGAATACAGTCAGCAACACCATCTTCGAGCTAGGCAGAGACAGCGGCGGCAACGGTACCTATGACCTGAGCGGCGGCAGTCTGTCGGCAAGATATGAGGTCATCGGTTCCTCCGGCACCGGAGCCTTCAACCAAACCGGCGGCACGCATACGGTGACCGGCACCATGACACTTGCCGCCATCAGCGGCAGCACTGGAACCTATAACCTCACGGGCGGAGCGCTGACTGTCAACGGCGGCATCGCCAACAACGCCGGGGGCAGTTTCTTCGCCGGAGCGGGCACGACCACAACCGTCGGCGGAACCGGGTTCGTCAACCACGGCCTGCTCGGCGGCGGCGGCACGATCGCCGGGAATGTCACTTCCGACGGCGCAGTCGGGCCAGGCAGCTCTCCGGGCACGTTCAGCATCACAGGCGACTATACCCAGTTGGCGCTGGGCTCCTTGTCGGTCGAGATCGGCGGGATGGTGGCCGGAAGCCAGTACGACGTGCTCAACGTCTCCGGCACCGCCACCCTCGACGGCCTGCTGAATGTCGTCCTGTTCGATATGGGCAGCGGATTATTTGCGCCGCATGCGGGCGATACCTTCGACATCCTCACCGCCAGCATTATCACGGGCAGCTTCAGTTCGCTGAGCTTTGCGACACTGAGCAACCCGAACCTGTTCTGGCAAATTGATACCCTCACCGACTATATCGGCACCACCGACGTGGTGCGCCTGAGTATCGGACAATACGCTACTCCTCCGGCGCCCGTGCCGGAGCCGGAGACCTACGCCATGCTGCTGGCGGGTTTGGGTTTGCTGGGTTTTGTGGGGCGGCGCAGAAGAAACGCCGCCGCGTAAACAAGGTTTATGCACAATGCAAAACGGGAGTTCAGGCTCCCGTTTTGCATTTGTAACAGGCGGTGTTTCCAGGATTTTCAGTACGCCTCCAGCTTGGCGCCATCCAGGTTCAATGAATGCCGCCAGAACTGGTCGTCGCGGTCGAACAGGCGGGGGTCCCCAGCAGCTCGACGGATATAAGTGTTGATGTAGAAAATTGGGGGCAACCCCCATTCCCAGCAGGCCCGCACGTTCATTCCTTCCGGAGAAAATCCTCAGCCATGCGCACTCTGCCCTCAGGAGCCACCCGCATAGTCATCATTGCCGGGTTCATCCGGTTTTCTTTGCACTGTCGGTGCTTGCCGCACCATCAGCGTAAAGCGGCGCATCTCGTCCAGCCAGCGCAGGCGATCCATTATGGGCAACTGGCTGTAGGCCAGCAACCGCTCGTCCGATATTTCATAGCTGAAATCCATGCGTTCCATATTCACCCCAGCCCCAGCGTCTTCAAGCGTTTCAATGCGGCAACATCCGCCGCATCGCGTTGTCTGCCGGTTCCTGTCTTCAGTGCGATCAGGTCATCGATATGGGCAAGATGGACATGAGTGCCCCCCAGGTTTTTTTCCATATGCCGCGCCCAAACCATGTCAAAAGCCACTTTCGGGCGCACAAGTATATCTACCGTCGGCGCGCTCGGTTCCTTGGGGCGCAAGGCAAAAGCCAGCATGCGTTTCTCGTTGATCCATTGTTGCAGGATTGCCGGATCGGCAAAGTCCTTCATCGTCACGGGCAGCACCGGCGTCATTCCCAGGCCTTCGGCGACACGCCGGAACGCCTCAAGATTACCCGCATCCATGGCGAGCATCAGGTCAATATCCATCGTTGCCCGCTCGACGCCATGAATATTCAGCGCCAGTCCACCGATCAGAACATAGCGGGCTTTTTCGCGGTCAAGGGCACGGAACAGGTCAAGGTAGAACACTCAATCATGTCCTCGCATAGTTATCTGCGCTTATTATACCCATGCGCCCCGGTGTGCATGGCAGGGTGTGCTCTAAATCGTGGAGCGTGATTGAGTCCGTACTATGCAATAATCGCAGGCGCACCTGATATATCCTCTTGCGTTGGCACATGAACCCGAAACCAGATTACATCTGTCCCTTGTGCGGCGGCCCGAACGATTGTGCCTTGGCTAATACTGGAAGCATCAACACGCCATGCTGGTGCCGCGAAGTCACAATCAATCCAGCAACTATAGCTCGCGCAAATGATGCGCTGCACAAGGAGTACTGCATCTGCAGGCAGTGCGCAGCCGCAACAACTTCAGATCGAGAAATGCCACAAACAGAAATCAGGCTTTACAGCACCGGGTTTTGTCATCTCTGTGAGGAGGCCGTTGCAATTATCCACAAGGCTGGGATTATCACCACCCATATTGACATCGCCGATGATGGCGACCTGTTTGAGAGATACGGTACGCGGATTCCCGTATTGCAGCGCGTTGATACCGATGCCGAACTCGACTGGCCTTTCGATGACATGTCCGTATCGCGATTTCTGGCGTAAGTTTCGAATAACGGCTATCCGTTATCAGTACGCCTCCAGCTTGGCACCATCCAGGTTCAATGAATGCCGCCAGAACTGGTCGTCGCGGTCGAACAGGCGGTAGGTGCCGCGCGGCCCCCAGCTGCCCGCCGGATAAGTGTTGATGAAGTCGCGTTCCATCGCCCACACCTTGATGATGGGGTCCACGATGCGCCACGCCGCTTCCACTTCGTCTATGCGCAGGAACAGTGAAGGGTCGCCCTGCATCACGTCCAGCAACAGGCCGGCATAGGCATCGAAATCCTCGTCGCTTTCCTTGCGGTAGGTGGCGTCCAGGCTGATGGCGCGGGTGTGCAAATCCAGCCCCGGCACCTTGACCTGCATTTCCATTTTCAGGCAGTCGTTGGGCTGGATGCCCAGCATGATCCAGTTCGGCTGCGGCGGACCCTGGCGCGTACGGCGCAGCAAGTCCTGCGGCGGGTTCTTGAAGCGGATGCAGATTGCCGAGCTGCCTTCCGCCATGCGCTTGCCGGTGCGCAGGTAGAACGGCACTCCCGCCCAGCGCCAGTTATCCACAAACAGTTTGATTGCCGCATAGGTTTCCGTGGTGCTGTCCGGCGCCACGCCTGCTTCTTCCAGATAACCCGGAACCGTTTTGCCGTCCAGGCTGCCGCTGGCGTATTGCGCGCGGAACGCGTGGGCATGCACCGAGTTTTGCGTGATCGGGCGCACGGCCTTCAGCACCTTCACTTTCTCGTCACGCAAGTGCTCGGCAGTCATGGAGACGGGCGGTTCCATCGCCACCAGCGCCAGCAGTTGCAACAGGTGGCTCTGGATCATGTCGCGCAACGCGCCCGCTCCTTCGTAATAACCGGCGCGCCCCTCGATGCCCAGTGTCTCGGAATGGGTGATCTGCACGTGGTCTATGTAATGATGGTTCCACAGCGGTTCCAGCAGCAGGTTGGCAAAGCGGAATACCATCACGTTCTGCACCGTCCCCTTGCCGAGGTAATGGTCAATACGGTAAATCTGCGGTTCGTTCAGGTGCTTGTACAAACTTCCCTGCAGCGTCTGCGCGCTCAGCAAATCGTAGCCAAAGGGCTTTTCAATCACCACCCGGCGCCAGCCGTTTTTCTGCTTGAGCAATTCCACGTTTCCCAGCCTGTCAACGATATCCGGGAAGGCGGCCGGGCTGACCGACATGTAGAACACGATATTGGGAGGAAAGCCCGTATTCGCTTCCAGCAACTGTTTCAAGCGCGGGTAGGCGGCATCATCTCCGGGCGGGATGGCATGGTAGTGCAGGCGCGCGCAAAAGCGCTCCAGCGCCGGTTTGTCCATCCCCTGCGGATAGATCGGCTCCAGCATCCTGACTACCTCGGCAATCCATTCCTCGCGCTGCCGCAATTCGATACTGCAACCGAGGATGACCGCGTGTTCCGGCAGCCGTCCGGCGATTTCCAGGCGAAACAGCGACGGGATCAGCTTGCGCCGGCTCAGGTTGCCGGCGGCGCCGAATATCACCAGCGTACAGGGCTCGAAGGTTTTCATGGTTATCCGCCCGTGTGTTTGACGGCGTGGCCGCCGAAGGCATTGCGCATGGTGGACAGCAGGCGGTAGCTATAGCCCTTCTCATCCTGGCTGGTAAAGCGCATCTGCAATGCCAGCGTCAGCACCGGTGCGGCGACACCCTGGTCTATCGCTTCCACCACCGTCCAGCGGCCTTCGCCGGAATCCGGCACGTAAGGCGCCACTGCCTTCAACTCCTGATCGTGTTTCAGCGCTTCTGCAGTGAGGTCGAGCAGCCAGCTGCGTACCACCGAACTGTGCCGCCACAACTCGGTGATCTGCGCCAGATCGAGCGCAAATTCCTGCTTGCCGCGCAGCAATTCCAGGCCTTCGGCAAATGACTGCATCATGCCGTACTCGATGCCGTTGTGGATCATCTTGGTGAAATGCCCCGCGCCGACCGGGCCCACATGCGCCCAGCCGCGATCCCTGGCGGGAGCCAGGGCTTGCAGGATGGGCGTCATGGTTTTCGCCACTTCGTCAGTTGCCCCCACCATCAGGCAATAGCCGTTTTCCAGCCCCCAGATGCCGCCGGAGGTGCCGGAATCCATGAAGCCGATACCCTGCTCTGCCAGCCATGCGCCGCGCCGCTGGCTGTCGTGGTAATTCGAGTTTCCGCCGTCCACGATGATGTCCCCCCGCGACAGCAGCGGCGCCAGCACGCGAATCTGCTGCTCGGTCGGATCGCCGCTCGGCAGCATCAGCCAGACCACGCGCGGGGCGGGCAGCTTTGCCACCGCATCCGCCACCGAGGAGGCGATCGCCATTCCGGATTCCGCGGCAAGCTGCGCAACCGCCTCCGCCGAACGGTCGTAGCCCACCACCTCAATGCCGCCATTTCGCAGCCTGCGCACCATGTTGCCACCCATCTTGCCCAGCCCTATCATCGCCATACGCATGGAAACCCCCGAAGAGAAAATTAAGCTGCACGACCGGTTCCGGCCCAATATAGAATCGCAATGTTGCGAAGCGCCGTGAAATATTAGCTGCCTGGCTTTGTTGCGGATGAGCTTGCCAGCCAGCCAAACCAGCTCGCAACTCGCAGGTATAGCGGATGTAATTGGAAATTCTTTAGGGCACCCTTTATCCGGGCGGATTATATGCCTTTATCAGACAACAACCCGCCGCAACCCTGCCGCTGGCACGCTTATCGCGCCATTCCGGAGCTGGAGCAGGCAGCACGGCAGGCGATACTGGAGGCGGCGCGGCAGGCCATCCGCTTGCGCGGGGCATTCCATATTGTGCTGGCCGGCGGCACGACTCCGCGCCGGGTCTATGAACTGCTGCGCCAGGCCGATGCGGACTGGGCCGCATGGCATGTGTATTTCGGCGATGAGCGCTGCCTGCCGCCCGACCATGCCGAGCGCAACAGCCGCATGGCCGCGCAGGCCTGGCTGGATCACGTCGCCATTCCGCCAGGGCAGGTTCATCCGATTCCCGCAGAAAGGGGCGCGCAGGCTGCAGCCGAGGCTTATGCCCGGATGCTGGCGGGCATCGGGCAGTTTGATCTGGTGCTGCTGGGCTTGGGCGAAGACGGCCATACCGCCAGCCTGTTTCCCGGCCATGACCTTGGTAACGCGCCCGGCGCGCCTGCCGCCATCGCCGTGCTGGATGCGCCCAAACCGCCGCCGCAACGGGTATCGCTCGGCGCGCGGCGCCTGAGCGCGGCGCGGCAGGTATTGTTCCTGGTGACGGGTGCGGCCAAGCAGCAGGCTATCCGTGCCTGGCGCAACGGCGCGAACATTCCTGCTGCGGCTATCGCTCCGGCAAGCGGGGTGGAGATTTATCTCGAAGCGAGCGCTATTTCAGTTCCCTGAAAAACTGCATGACCGCCAGCACCCGTTGTTTCAAGTCACCATACTTCAGTTCGATCCGCAGCCGGTCCTGCCCGGCCATCCTGATGTGCCGTCTGCTCTGAATGAGGCTGATGATCTTCACCGGGTCAACCGGCGGATTCGGCACGAACTGGATGACGATGGCTTCCGATGAGGCATCCACCTTGCTGATGCCCAGCGGCCTGGCAGCGATGCGCAGGCGGTGGCAGTCGAGCAGGGTTTGCGCGGCTTGCGGCAACAGGCCGAAGCGGTCTATCAGCTCCTGGTGCATTTCATCCAGCTCCTCCGCCGTGTTGCAGTTGGCCAGTCGTTTGTAGATGACCAGGCGCTGGTGGATGTCACCGCAGTAACTGTCTGGAAGAAGCGCGGGAATGTGCAGGTTGATCTCGGTGGTCACACCCAGCGGATGCGCCATGTCCGGCTCCTTGCCCTGTCGCAATGAAGCGATGGCGGCGGCGAGCATGTCGTTATACAGCGAAAAACCGATCTCCTGCATCTCGCCGCTCTGCGATTCGCCCAGCACTTCGCCCGCCCCGCGAATTTCGAGATCGTGCATGGCAAGGTAAAAGCCACTGCCGAGCTGTTCCATTGCCTGGATCGCCTCGAGACGCTTTTTTGCCTGCGCGCTGAGCCCTTCCTTGTTGTCCACCAGCAGATACGCATAGGCCTGGTGGTGTGAGCGCCCGACGCGGCCGCGCAACTGGTGCAATTGCGCGAGGCCGAAGCGGTCGGCGCGGTTGATGAGGATGGTGTTGGCGGTGGGCACGTCAATGCCGGTCTCGATGATGGTGGAGCACAGCAGCACGTTGAAGCGCTGTTGGGTGAAGTCGCGCATCACCGCTTCCAGATCGCGCTCGTTCATCTGGCCGTGCGCCACGCGGATGCGCGCTTCCGGCAGCAGCGCTTCCAGTTTCTCCTGCATGTTGGCGATGGTCTCCACCTCGTTGTGCAGGAAATACACCTGGCCGCCGCGCTTGAGCTCGCGCAGCACTGCTTCGCGGATCACGCCCTGGCTGGTGTTACTGACGAAGGTCTTGATGGAAAGGCGGCGCTGCGGCGCGGTGGCGATCACCGAGAAGTCGCGCAGTCCTTCCAGCGACATCGCCAGCGTGCGCGGGATGGGGGTGGCGGTGAGCGTGAGCACATCGACCTCCGCGCGCATGGTTTTAAGGCGCTCTTTCTGTTGCACGCCGAAGCGGTGCTCTTCATCAATGATCACCAGCCCCAGGTTGTGGAACTTCACATCCTTCTGGATCAGCTTGTGTGTGCCGATGATGATGTCGAGCTTGCCCTCCGCCATTTCTTTCAGTGCCTGCGCCTGTTCCTTGGCACTCCTGAAGCGCGACAGTTCGACGAGCTTCACCGGCCAGTCGGCGAAGCGGTCGCTGAAGGTGTTGAAATGCTGCTCGGCCAGC
>JACRAQ010000124.1 GCA_016213335.1 Nitrosomonadales bacterium | reverse complement strand
GCGAAGTGGCCGATGCCGCGCTGACCATGCTGGACGTGGATGCGCAGGGGCTGGACGTGATGGACCGCAAGCTGCTGCTGACCGTGATCGAAAAATTTACCGGCGGCCCGGTGGGGCTGGATAACCTGGCCGCCGCCATTGGCGAGGAGCGCGACACCATCGAAGATGTGCTCGAACCCTATCTCATCCAGCAGGGCTATTTGCAGCGCACCTCGCGCGGGCGCATCGCTACTGCCAATGCCTACAGGCATTTCGGCCTGGCGCTGCCGCGCGGGCAGGTTGCCAGGGAATTGTGGGACGAGCCTGGAATTGCGGGGTGAGCAAAGCTGCCAGATAAGCGTCGTGTTACAATGCAACACACTTAATTCCGGAGGATTAAGCCATGAGCGCGACTTTGACCATACGCATAGATGACGCGCTGGAGCGCGAGCTCAAGCAATATGCGGCAGCCACGCACCGCCCCAAGGGCGACATCGTGCGCGAGGCGCTACGCCGCCAGTTGGCATTGGCGCGCTTTCGCGCCGTGCGCGAGGAAGTGATGCCGCTGGCCGAGAAAAATGGGATGCTCACTGACGAGGATGTATTCAAGGCAATCTCGTGAGGGTGTTCCTCGACACCAATGTGCTGGTCAGCGCGCTGGCCACCCGGGGACTGTGTGCCGAGCTTTATGAGCGGCTGCTGATGGAACAGGAAGTGGTCATTGGCGAGCCGGTGGTTGCCGAAGTGCTGGACATCATGCGCCGCAAATTCCTGGCGAGCGATAGCCTGCTGGCAAAAGTGGAAGCGGAATTGCGTTTGCTGGAAATTATCCCCGCCCAGCCGGCCGCCCCCAAGCTGCCGATACAAGATCGAGAAGACCCCTGGATCATCGCGTGCGCGCTGGCGGGAAAAGCGGATTGTTTCGTTACGGGCGATGCCGAGTTGCTTGGGCTCGGTAAAGTGAAAAACCTGCCCATATTCTCACCGCGAGCTTGCTGGGAAAAATTGCTGGCTCGCACTCTGGACAGATAACTGGACGTTGCCGGATGAGTAAACACCCCCTTTATAACTTGCCGATCCGAGTGTACTTCCAAGACACCGACGCGGGCGGGGTGGTGTACCACGCCAGCTATGTGAATTTCATGGAGCGGGCGCGCACCGAGTGGCTGCGCGAGCGCTGTGGCTACAGCAACGCCGGGCTGATGAAGGAATTCGGCGTGGTGTTCGTGGTGCGCTCGCTCAAGCTGGAATACCTCAAACCGGCGTTGCTGGATGATCTGCTGAACGTCACCGCGCAGGTCAAGGAAACCGGGCGCAGCCGCGTACTGCTGAAGCAGGATGTGTTGCGTGGCGAGGAAAAGCTGGTGGAAGCGGAAGTCCATCTGGTGTGCGTGGCGGTGGACAGTTTCAAGCCGGTGAGCGTGCCGGAAGTGCTGCGCAAGCAATGGAAGGACTGAAATGAACATGACCCAGGATTTGTCGTTCCTGCACCTGATCCAGAACGCCAGCGTGCTGGTGCAGCTGGTGATGGGCTTGCTGCTGCTGGTTTCGCTGCTGTCGTGGTGGTACATCTTCCTCAAGATGTTTGCCGTGCGGCTGGCGGTGAAACAGAGCGGGGAGTTCGAGGAGGCGTTCTGGGAGAGCCCGGACATCGGCAAGCTGTATCAGGCGATAAACGCCAAGCAGGATCAGGCGGGCAGCATGGAGCGCATCTTTGCTGCGGGCGTCACCGAATTCGTCAAGCTGAAAAAGAAGTCCGGCATAGAGAGCAGGGCGATAATGGATGGCACGCGCCGCGCCATGCGGGCCGCTTGCCAGCGCGAGATGGATAACCTCGAATCCCACCTGTCGTTCCTTGCCACCGTCGGTTCGGTGAGCCCGTATGTGGGGTTGTTCGGCACGGTGTGGGGCATCATGAACGCCTTTCGCGGCCTGTCCAATGTCGGCCAGGCCACGCTGGCACACGTCGCGCCCGGAATCGCCGAGGCGCTGGTCGCCACCGCGATGGGGCTGTTCGCCGCCATTCCCGCCGTGGTGGCCTACAACCGTTACGCGCACGACATCACGCGCCTGTCCTCGCGCTTCGAGAGCTTCATGGAAGAGTTTTCCAACGTCCTGCAGCGCCAGCCATGAGCTACCACATCCGCCGTGCCACCAACCGCCCGATGAGCCAGATCAATGTGGTGCCGTACATTGATGTGATGCTGGTGCTGCTGGTGATTTTCATGATTACCGCGCCGCTGATGAACCCCGGCCAGATCGAACTGCCCAGCGTGGGCAAGTCGCTGGCGCCGCCGGTGGCGCCGCTGGAAGTCATCATCAAGAAAGACGCCACGCTGGCGTTGCGCGACCGCAGCGGGAGCGGCAAGGAGCAAAAGGTGACGCGCGAGGAACTGGTCGCGCTGCTCAAGCAGAAACAGGCAAAAAACCCCGATCAGCCGGTGGTGATTTCAGCCGACAAGAACGTGCGCTACGAAGAAGTGGTCAACGTCATGGACGTCTTACAGCAGCAGCAGATCAGGAAGGTGGGGCTGCTGGCGCAGACCAAGGGCAGATGAACAGCACGCTCGCTCATCCGTATTCCGAACCTTACCGGCTGCCCGCCGGGGCGCTGGCGCTGGGGGTGCATGCGGCGTTCTTCGCGCTGATTTATTTCGGCATCAGCTGGCGCGCCGAGCCGCCGCAAGGCATGGTGGTGGACATCTGGGAAAGCCTGCCGCAGGCGGAGGTCACGCCGGCAAAAGCGGCGCCGCCACCAGTGGAACAGGTTGAACCCGCAAAACCTGTCGAGCTCCCCAAGCCTGTTGAAACTCCAAAATCGGCCGAACCGGAGCAACCCGCAACGCCGATCAAGGCCGACATCGAACTGGCTGAAAAGAAAAAACCGAAAATCAAGCCCGCCGAGATCAAGAAAGACGTTGAGGCAAAAAAGCTGGCGCAGAAAAAACTCGAAGCCGAGCAGGCCGCAAGGGCGGAACAAGCCGCGCGGGAAGAACGTGCGGCCCGTGAGGAGCAGGCAGCGCAGGCGGAGCGAGAGCGGGAGCGGGAGCGCGCGCGTGCCGAGCAGGCCGCAGCCATCGGCAAGGTGGTGGATGAGCACAAGGCCAGGATCATCGCCAAAATCCGCCGCAATATCGTGATGCCGCCGGATGTGCCGGATAGTGCGCGCGCGGAATTCGAGGTGACGCTGCTGCCCGGAGGTTCGGTATTGAGCGCCAAACTGGCTAGGCCGAGCGGCAGGGATGCGTATGACAGCGCGGTGGAGCGCGCCATCTTCAAGGCGCAGCCGTTGCCGCTGCCGGCAGACGTGGCGCTGTTCAACAAGTTCCGCGAGTTGCGCTTGAAGTTTAGTCCTAAGGAATAAAAGGAGAATCGAAAATGGCGGGTGTGTTGCGCTGTTTCTGTTTGTTGGTTTTACTGTGTGCGGCGCTGCCTGCGCGCGCTTCGCTGGAAATCGAAATCATCGGGGCGGGCGAGCGCCAGATCCCCATCGCCGTGGTGCCGTTTGCGGGGGAAGAGAAGTTCGCCCAGAGCATCAGCACCGTGGTCGCGGCGGACCTGGCGCGTAGCGGGCTGTTCCGGCTGGTGGACCCGGCGGGCAGGCTGCCGCGCGAACCAAGCGAGGTCGTTTATGCCGACTGGGCGGGTGCGGATGCGCTGGTCATCGGCAGCGTGACCGAGCAGATCAACGGCCGCGTCGCCGTAAAATTCCGCCTGCTGGACACCATCAAGCAAGTGGAGCTGACAGGGCAATCGGTATCTGCCAGGAATAGCCAGTTGCGCGCCATCGCGCACCGCATCTCCGACATGATTTACGAGAAGCTGACCGGCGATGCCGGGGTGTTCAGCACGCGCATTGCCTATGTCAACCGCCAGGGGAAAATCAACCGCCTGGTGGTGGCGGATAGCGACGGCTATGGCGAGCAGACCGTGCTGACGGCCAGCGAGCCCATCATGTCGCCCGCCTGGTCGCCGGATGGCAGCCATCTGGCTTACGTGACTTTCGAGCAGGGCCACGCGGTGGTGTATGTGCAATCCCTGCTGACCAACCAGCGCGTGACGGTGGCCAATTTCAGCGGCAGCAACAGCGCCCCGGCATGGTCGCCGGACGGCAAGCAGCTCGCAGTGGTGCTGACGCGCGATGGCGGCTCGCATATCTACCTGGTCCGGCCGGATGGCAGCGGTCTGCGCCGTCTTACCTTCAGCGGCGAGATTGACACCGAGCCGAATTTTTCGCCGGACGGGCAATCCCTGTTGTTTACCTCGGATCGCGGCGGCAGCCCGCAAATTTACCGTATGCCCGCCGATGGCGGGGCAGCCGAGCGGCTGACTTTCGAGGGCGGCAATAATTTTTCGCCGCGCCACAGCCCGGATGGTAAAAGTTTCACCTTCGCGCATCTGACCAACGGCAGCTTTTATATTGCCACCCAGGATTTTGAGACGCGGCAGATGCAGTTATTGACCGAGGGCGGGTGGGAGAAAAAACCAAGTTTTGCCCCCAACGGCAAGCTCATCCTGTTCGCTTCCGAGGCGCAGGGGCGTGGTATACTTTCAACCGTGTCAAGCGATGGCAGAGTCAAACAAAGGATGTATCCGCAAACAGGGGATATACGCGAACCGGTTTGGGGACCTTTTCTGAAACAGTAATTTCCAAGAAGGGAGTTATCATGAAAAAAATAGTAATCGGTTTCTTGCTGGTAAACCTGCTGGCAGCATGCGCCAGCCAAAAACCCAAGGAAGAACCCAAGGCGGAGGTAAAACCTGCGCCGGTTGTCGAGGCGGCCAAGCCTGCACCGGCTCCTGCCCCCGCCGCAGTCGTGGCCCCTGCGCCAGCGCCCGCCCCGGTAGCGGTTGATCCCTTGAACGATCCGAACAGTATTCTGGCCAAGCGCAGCACCTATTACCCGTTTGACGTGTATGTGGTGCAGGAAGCCGACAAGCCGCTGGTGGAAGCACACGCCAAGTATTTGAGTGAGCACGGCAACCGCAAAGTGCGCCTGGAAGGTAATTGCGATGAACGTGGCAGTAACGAATACAACCTGGGGCTGGGCCAGCGCCGCGCCGATGGCGTGAAGAAGATGCTGCAGGTTGGTGGCGCCAAGGATGGCCAACTCGAGACGGTAAGCTACGGCGAAGAGAAACCCAGGCAAACCTGCCACGAAGAGAAGTGCTGGAAGGAGAACCGCCGCACCGACCTGAATTACAGGTAAACATGAGGTTGCGGCTTTTGCTGTTGGGCGGATTGTGTATTGCCGCTGGGCAGGCCCGCGCGGGCCTGTTCAGCGACGATGCGGCGCGCATGCAAATCCAGCAGGTTGAAGCGCGCGTTTCCGGGCTGGAGGAATCCAGCAAGCAGCAGACCGAGGCGATAAGACAGCAAACCGAAGCTGGCAAGCAACTGGCTGAAACCAGCAAGCAGCAAACCCGCTCCATGCTGGACCTGCAAGCGCAAATCGAGGCGCAGAACGCCGAGCTGCGCAACTTGCGCGGCCAGAACGAGGAGCTGAAGCACCTCTTGCAGGATGCGGAGAAGCGGCAGAAAGATTTTTACATTGATCTGGACACCCGCATTCGCCATTTCGAATCAGTGGAAGCAGCCAATGCGGCTGCGCCACCCCCTCCCCCCCCTCCTCAGCCAGTAGTGCCCGATAAGGCAGCGGACACCGCTCTGGCGGCGGGCGATATAGCCGTGGAGAACCGCGCCTACGAGGCGGCGTATGGCTTTTTCAAGACAGGCAACCACCAGAAGGCCGTCAGCGCCTTGCAGGAATTCCTGAAGAAGTTTCCGGAATCGGTGTATGCACCCAAGGCGAGTTACGAGCTGGGTGGCGCCTATTTTGCCCTGAAGGACTACAAGAACGCGCTCGCGAGCTACCAGACAGTGGCAGGCAAGTATTCGTTCAGCCCGAAAACGCCGGATGCCATGCTGGGTATTGCAGAATGCCAGCAAGAGCTGAACGATGCGGCGGGTGCCAGGAAAACCCTCAAGCAAATCATTGCCAAGTATCCCGGCAGCGAGATTGCCGGCAAGGCCAAGGAACTCCTGGCTGAACTCAAATAGGGCTGCCCGCCATGCCCGATTACTCCGCCAGCGAGCAGCTGCCGCCCATGTACGGTGCAACAGAACCTTCGGATAGAAATGAGGCGGCAGAGCAGTTGCTCCCGCAATCGGCTGGCTACGCCATAACCAGCGACTTGGCGAGCGTAGTTGGCTCGCCTAGTCGAATGGCTAGTAGTTCTACCAGTAACGTGTCGCAACTGCGCATCACCGAAATCTTTTACTCCATTCAGGGTGAAACCAGCCGCGTCGGCTTGCCGACAGTCTTCGTGCGCCTGACCGGCTGCCCCTTGCGCTGCACCTATTGCGACACAAGCTACGCCTACAGCGGCGGGCAAAATATGACGCTCGCCGAGATAGTTGCCGAAGTGGCGCGTTACCGTGCGCACTATGTGACGGTCACCGGAGGTGAGCCGCTGGCGCAAAAAAACTGCCTGGACCTGCTGCGCGTCCTGTGCGATGCAGGTTATGAAGTTTCGCTGGAAACCGGAGGCGCGCTGGATATAACCGGGGTGGATGCCCGTGCGATGAAGGTGCTGGACATCAAAACACCCGGATCAGGCGAGTCCGAGAAGAATCTGTGGAGCAACCTGGCCGCGCTAAGCGCACGCGATGAAATAAAATTCGTGCTGTGCGATGAGGCGGATTACTGGTGGGCGGTGCAGATGCTGCGCGAACACAATCTGGCTGCCAGATGCGCCGTGCTGTTTTCGCCCGCGCTCGGGCAGTTGTCGGCCACAACGCTGGCCGAGTGGATACTGCGCGACAATCTGCCGGTGCGCCTGCAAGTGCAGTTGCACAAGCTGCTGTGGGGCGATGCGGCGGGCCGCTAACCCATGCGAGGCATGGGCTAGCGCGGTATATGCATGGCGGCATCTTCAAACGTTCCGGCCTCGGCATCCTGATGGCAGGCGCCGCAATTAACTTTGCTTTTCACCTTGGCTGAACGCCAGTCCGATTCGGCAATATCCTGGTGCTTCTTGACCCAGTATGGCGTTTCCGTGATGCGCAACGGCGCATCCTCCGGCTTGATGGAACTGTTGATTTTTACGGCAGCTTCCCTGGCGCTTTTTTCGGCGGCATTGTTCACCATGAAATCAAGCAGAGCCTTGCTCGTAGACTCATCCAGGGCGAGGTCGGTGCCGAAATGTTTCTCCTGTTCGGCCATCATTCTTTGCCACGAGCGTGCCGGCAGCAGGCTGGGGTGGAATGCCAGGTGGCAACTGCCGCATTCCTCGCGCCACTGCGCGTTGTCAGGCAGTTTGGTCCCGACAAAGGCAACGTGCGGTACACCCTCTCCATACCCGAGGCGCTTCTCTATCGGGTGGTGCAGCGCATAGAAGAACCACCAGGCGCCAAATGCCGTGACCGCAACCAGCATCATGGCGCCGGTCAGGCGATAAGGTCTGGATGCGGGCGCATCTTCTGGCGCATCCTTGATTCCCGTGACCATCGAACGCGGCAGGTTTTCCTTGTGCAGCCAGCTTTCAACCGCCACGCCAGCCAGATGCCCGAACACCAGCAGCAACATCAGGATGGCCGTGATCTCGTGGCCTTCCTTGACCATTCTGCCTGCCGCAATGCTCATCAGGCCGGCAGCCGCCCCCTGCTGTTCTTCTCCGCCTTGCGTGAACAGGCCGGTAATGCACACTGCCAGCCCCAGGGCCAGCAATAAGTAAACTGCCTGGCTACCCGCCGGATTGTGGCCAAGATAGCGGGTGCCGCTGCCGGACAGCACCTGGCGCAGATAGGCCAGGCCGGCCATCGGGCTATACCGGAACGACGTGAAGCGCGCGTAATGCCCGCCCGCCACACCCCAGATCAGGCGAAAGCCGATCAGGCCCAGCATCAGATAGCCGAAAAAGGTGTGAACCGAAAGCCACTGGTCGTTCTCGCTGGTAAGCCAGGCAATGGCAAAGCTTGTGGCGAACAGCCAGTGGAACAGGCGGGTGGGCACATCCCAGACAAGAACGCGTTTCATTGAGGTGGCTTGCTATCGCGCGTTATTTTGGGATTTTGATATTGCGTTCGCTGAAGTCAGCGCGTTCCGCATCCGGATGGCAAGCCTGACAGTTGGCCGGGCTCTTCACCAGCGGGTTCTTCCAGGCGGCGGGGGGGACTTCGCGCGCGTCGTGCTTGCTCTTGAACCATCCGGTTTCGCTGATCCGCAAGGGGGATGTCGAAGCGCGCCAGCGGTTGGATGCGTTGTTCACCAGAAAGCCGGTGATTTCCTTGCTCTCTTCCGGAGTCAATGAAGCATCGGTGTCAAAGTGCTTGTCCAATCCATCCATGACCTTGCGCCAGGACTCGGCGGGCAACAGCCCCGGCGCGTAAGCGATGTGGCAGGAGGAGCATTCCTGTTTCCATTTGGCATTGACCTGCGCGGGCTGGAGCGGCTTGCCGCGGTTTTCGCCGCCGTATTTACCGCCGGCTTCAGCAGCCTGCGCCGCAGACATGATCATACCCATTGCCAGTGCGGCAGCAGCAAGTGCATGGGGAAATTTCTGGTGACGATTCAACATGGCATTCTCCTTGTCTATTTCTTGATGGTAAGCAAATAAGTCAGCACGTCGCCTTTTTCCTGCGCCGTGCAGACGCGGCCGAGCACATCATTGCAATTGCGCTTGAACCACTTTTCCACCTTGGCCGGGTCGCTGAACCGCTCCGCATTGGCAGAAGGCGCAAGCGGCTGTACAGGTTTGCCGGTAGTGGCATGTTTGCCCTGGGCGGCGGGGTTGTCGGTATGGCAGGAAACGCAGCTTGATTCCTTGCCGTGCTTGGCCTTGAAAAAACTCTCGCCCCGCGCGGCTGAAAATCCCTGGAAACCCGGTGTGGCCTTCGCATCATTCTGGATGGAGGCCAGGATCTGGTCAGGGGTTTCAGCGAAGACCGGTTGCGCTGCGAGTCCGGCAATAACCATAAACATCAAGCCTGATGTATAAGATTTCCGTAGCATGTTTACTCTCCTTGGTTGAACGGCATGGAACGCAGAATGAGGAGTCAAGCTTAAAGAAACCTTAACGCAAAATCGCTTTTTAAGCCGTATGACAAAACAGATCCCAACCCGCGAGGCCTGTTGTCCATAGTTTGAATAGCCCGTATGCGCCCAGCCCTGCCACCAGTAATCCGGCACCCAGCCGAACCGGCTTGAGCTGGATAAATTTTTTCACGCTGCTGGAGAACAGGCCCACCGCCAGCAGGTTGGGCAACGTACCCAGGCCGAAAGCCAGCATGACCAAGCCGCCGCGTAGCGCATCGCCCATCGCCAGCGCGCTCAGCAAAACGGTGTAAACCAGGCCGCAGGGCAACCAGCCCCACAGCATGCCGAGCCCGAATGCCTTGGGAAGCGAATTGACCGGAAGCAGGCTCCGGCTATACGGCTGGATTTTTTTCCACAATACGCCGCCAGCTTGCTCGATGTGGCGCACGCCTTGCCAGATTCCCGCCAGATAACACCCCAGCAGAATCAGCATGACGCTGGCAAACCCGAACAGGATCTGCTGCACCGGCATGACCCCTTTGAGCGCCAGGCCGCCTTGCCCAAGCGCGCCCACAATGACGCCGGCCACGGTGTAACTCAGAATCCGGCCACCGTTGTATGCCAGGTGGTAAAAGCCGGGCCAGCGGTTGCGCGGAAGCTGCGTGGATACCGCGCCGACGATGCCGCCGCACATCCCGGCGCAATGCACCCCGCTCATCAGCCCGGTGCCGAATAAGGAAACCATGACCAGCCACAAATAAGCATCCATGCTGTTTATTCTCTTACGAGTGAAGTCTTCACCCACGCACCGTGGGTGGGGTAGGGTGGGGGTGAGCCATGAGGTCATCCGCAACCCTCACAGTTCACCCACCCCCTGCCCCCTCCCGTCAAGGGAGAGGGGGTTTTGCAGGAGGCTTCCCTGCTTGGTTCCGGCTCGCCCGGCTTATTGAGTTTTCCAAAACACATGACAGAGCCATCGCAAATGGAAAATCTCCCCCACCCTCAATCCCTCCCCCGCAGGGAGAGGGAAGACAAGCCCTTCTCCCACCGGGGGAAGGGTTGGGATGGGGGAAAAATCT
>JACRAQ010000123.1 GCA_016213335.1 Nitrosomonadales bacterium | reverse complement strand
TCTTCGTACAGCAACTGGCGGATGCGGCGGATAAGCACCACTTCATGGTGCTGGTAATAGCGCCGGTTACCGCGCCGCTTGACCGGTTTGAGCTGGGTAAATTCCTGCTCCCAGTAACGCAGCACATGCGCCTTTACTCCGCACAACTCGCTCACTTCGCCGATGGTGAAGTAACGCTTGGCCGGGATGGCGGGCAGTTCCGAACCGTGGCCACCGGCCAGGCGGGCGCCGCCTGTTCGCCTGGCCAGATGGCCGGCAGTTTCATCAGGCGTGTGGCTTTCCATTTCTGCCCTGAGCCATGCCGAACGAATAGCTCTTCTCCACCATGCTCTTGAGTTTCTGGCTGGGGTGAAAAGTCACCACGCGCCGCGCGGTGATGGGAATTTCTTCGCCAGTCTTGGGGTTGCGGCCGGGCCGCTGCGGTTTGTCGCGCAACTGGAAATTGCCGAATCCGGACAACTTGACGCTTTCGCCGCGTTCGAGTTGCGCGCGGATTTCCTCGAAGAAGTCTTCCACCATATCCTTGGCCTCGCGCTTGTTCAGGCCAACTTTTTCAAACAACAAATCCGCAAGTTCCGCTTTGGTCAGCGTCATGATCTCCCCTTACATACGCAATTGCGCGCCATGCTGTTGCAATACAGCAACCAGGCGCGCAATGCTTCGGTCAATTTCAACATCCGTCAATGTTTTTTGAGTATCTTGCAATAACACGCGGAAAGCAAGGCTTTTTTTGCCATCTTCCACCCCTTTGCCGCGATACAGGTCAAACAGCGCGATCTCGTATACTTCGGAAGCGCGCTCGCCCCGCATGGCATCCAGCAGTGATTGAGCGGTCAACCCTTCATCCACGACCACCGCAATATCCCGGCGCACTGGCGGGAAACGGGATATTTCGCCCGCAACCGGCACCTTGGCCTGCATCAATGCTGTCAAATCGACCTCAAACCATACCACCGGCTGCGGAAAATCATATTTCTGCATCCATTGCGGGTGCAGCTCGCCTATCCATCCAACCTCTTGCCCGTCGCGCATGATTTGCGCCGAACGACCGGGGTGGGAGGCAGGATGCGCCTTGGCCGCAAAAGTCAGGCTGCCCGGCGGGAACAGTGACTCGATGTCGCCTTTTACATCGAAAAAATCCACATTGCGCGCAGCCGCCCCCCATTGCTCGGGCAGCGCCGTACCATAAGCCACCCCGCCCAGCCGGTCCTGCTGGGCATAACCGCCGGGAATCGCGGAAAAGCAGCCGCCAGTCTCGAACAGACGCACGCGCGGATGGCGGCGCGCCAAGTTGGTGCGCAACGCATCCATCAGGCCGCTTAGCAGGCTGCTGCGCATTACGCTCATCTGGCTGGCAATGGGGTTTTCCAAAGCGACCGGCGTGGCATTACCGCACAGATCGAACTCCCAACCGGCCTCGACAAAGGAATAAGTAATCGCTTCCTGATAATCGCGCAGTACCAGCATCTTGCGTATTGAATCCAGCGGGCGTGCCGCCTCAGGCTGCGGCAAGATGGGCATCACCGCCTGCGGCGGAAAAGCTGGAACGCGCTCGTAGCCGTGCACGCGCGCAATCTCCTCGATCAGATCTTCCTCAATGGCGATGTCAAAGCGGTAGCTGGGCGGCGTGACGCGGTAAACACCATCTGCTTCACTGCAGGCCATGCCCAAGCGCGTGAGTATGCGCGCGATCTCATCCCGTTCAAGAATAATGCCCAGCACACGCTCCACGCGCGATGCGCGCAGGTTTAACGGGTTGCGCGCAGGCAATATTGCCTGCGCCTCCGTCACCGGGCAGGCTTCCCCGCCGCAGATGTCGAGTATCAACTGGGTCGTACGATCCAGCGCTTCCAGGGTGGCGGCGAAATCCACCCCGCGCTCGAAACGATAGGAAGAATCCGAGCCGAAGCCCAGCACGCGCGACTTGCCAGTGATCGCATGAGGCGCAAAGAACGCACTCTCCAGGAAGATGGCGGTAGTGGCATCATCCACGGCGCTGTCCGCTCCGCCCATGATGCCCGCCAGTGCCACCGGCTGCTTCTCATCGGCAATGACCAGCATGGATTCCTGCAGGTTGATCTCTTCCTCGTTCAACAGCTTCAGGCGCTCACCGGCACGCGCGAAGCGCACCTCGATTCCGCCGGAAAGCTTGTTGAGGTCAAAGGCATGCAGCGGCTGGCCCAGTTCGAGCAGCACGTAATTGGTCACATCCACCAGCGCAGAAATGCTGCGCAGGCCGCAACGCTCCAGGCGCCGCACCATCCAGGCAGGCGTGGCAGCCCTGGCATTGACGCCGGTGATGACGCGCCCGGCATAACGCGGACAGGCTTGGGCTGCCGAGATTTTCACCGAGCGGGTATGGCTGCCAGAAATCCTGAACGACGGCTGGGGCAATGCCGCAAGCGGCACTCCGGTGAGCGCAGCCACTTCGCGCGCAATGCCGCGCAGGGAAAGGCAATCCGCGCGGTTGGGTGTGAGCTTGAGGGTGATGAGCTGGTCGCCAAGATCCAGGTATTGGCGGATGTCTTGCCCCACCGGCGCGTCAGCCGCCAGCTCCAGCAGCCCGCTGCTCTCCTCGGACAAGCCAAGTTCTCTAGCCGAGCACATCATGCCGAAAGAGGCAACGCCGCGCACTTTGGCCTGCTTGATCTCCATGCCTGGCAGCTTCGCCCCCACCAGCGCACAGGGCGCTTTCATGCCAACGGTTACGTTCTGCGCGCCGCACACGATGGCAAGCGGCTCTCCCTGTCCCACGTCCACGGTCAGAAGATTCAGGCGGTCGGCATCGGGGTGCTTGTCCTTGGTCAGCACCTGCGCTACCACCACCTTGTTGAAGGCAGGCGCAATGGCTTCCATTTCTTCCACTTCCAGACCAGCCATGGTCAGCAAGTGCGACAGTTCCTCGCTGTCAAGCGAAGGATTGACGAAAGTACGCAGCCAGGATTCAGAGAATTTCATGCAAACTGTTTAAGGAATTGAAGATCATTTTCAAAGAACAACCTGAGATCGTTCACGCCATAACGCAGCATGGCGAGACGTTCCACACCCATGCCGAAGGCGAAGCCGGTGTATTTTTCGCTGTCTATGCCGACATGCTTGAGCACGTTGGGATGCACCATGCCGCAGCCGCCGATTTCCAGCCAGCGCTCGCCCCAGCTCATGTCAATTTCGGCAGAGGGCTCGGTGAACGGAAAGAATGAAGGGCGGAAACGCACTTTCAATTCGTCGGTCTCGAAATAATTCCTGAGGAAATCCGCAACCACGCCCTTGAGGTCGGCAAAGCTTACCCGGCTGCCGATCCACAACCCTTCCACCTGGTGGAACATGGGCGAATGGGTGGCGTCGGAATCCACGCGATACACCCGTCCCGGCGCGATAATGCGGATGTCCGGCATGATTTCCATGCGCCCGTATTTCTCCATATGCGCCTGCATGTAGCGGATCTGGATCGGCGAGGTATGGGTACGCAACACATGCTGGCCATCCACATAAAAGGTGTCATGCATGGCGCGTGCCGGATGGTCGTCCGGGATGTTGAGCGCAGTAAAGTTGTAGAAATCGCTCTCGATTTCCGGACCTTCCGCCACGGCATAGCCGATGGAGTGAAACAGGGTTTCGATGCGTTCCAGCGCCCGCGTCACCGGATGAAGGCCACCGGCTCCCGTGCCGCGACCGGGCAAGGTCACGTCCAGCGCTTCCGCCGCCAGCCGGGCATTGAGCGCCTGCTGCTGGAGCGCATCGCGCCGCGCATGCAGCGCATCTTCGATCTGCTGCTTCACCTCGTTGATGCGCGCCCCGGCCCTGGGGCGCTCTTCGGCAGAAAGCCTTCCCAGCCCCTTGAGCAGCGCGGTCAGGCTGCCTTCCTTGCCGAGATAGCGCGCCTTGGCATTTTCCAGCGCGGCAGGATCATTCGCCGCCGCGAAGGTTTTCAGCGCATCATCAAGGATATGTTGTAGTTCTTGCATCGCTATCGCTTCCCTCCCCTGATAAGGGGAGGCCGGGAGGGGTTGAAACAAAAAAGGAGGCGTGACGCCTCCTTTTTTTGTGCAACGAAAAGTTACACGCCGAGGCCGGCCTTGGCCTGTCCGACAATCTGCGCGAACGCAGCCTTGTCAAACACCGCCATATCCGCCAGCACCTTGCGGTCTATTTCGATCGCAGCCTTCTTCAGGCCGTTCATGAATACGCTGTAGCTCAGCCCCTGCTCGCGCGCAGCGGCATTGATGCGCGCGATCCACAGGGCGCGGAACTGGCGCTTGCGCTGTCTGCGGTCGCGATAAGCGTACTGCCCGGCCTTCATCACCGCTTCTTTGGCGATGCGATACACATTACCCCGCCGGCCCCGGTAGCCCTTGGCCTGCTCCAGGACCTTCTTGTGGCGCGCGCGCGCCGTTACTCCGCGTTTGACTCTTGGCATGTTTTGCTCCTTACTATGCGTAAGGCATCATGGCGCGCACGGATGCCTGGTTGGTTGCATGAACAGCGGCAGTGCCGCGCAGCTGACGCTTGTTCTTGGTGGTTTTCTTGGTGAGGATATGGCGCTTGAACGCCTGCG
This sequence comes from Nitrosomonadales bacterium, assembly GCA_016213335.1. Taxonomy (GTDB): domain Bacteria; phylum Pseudomonadota; class Gammaproteobacteria; order Burkholderiales; family Gallionellaceae; genus VIKH01. The sequence goes on along the minus strand of JACRAQ010000123.1, from coordinate 1,027 downwards.
AGCGCTTGATACCGCCGCCAGCGCGAATCTTGAAGCGCTTGGCCGCACCGCTCTTGGTTTTCATTTTTGGCATGACAACTCCTTTAATTTGATGACGCCAGGTGGTTCCTGACAGGAACGCTTGATAAACCCGGAACCACTTATGCGGGACTTTCCACTTTCATTTCATCAGTGATACGCAGCTTCAGCGCTTGCTTGCCGCCTTGCCTCACTTCCGAACTGAAACCGGGACTGCTTCTTGTCCGCCCCGGGCAGCCCCTCGCCCGAGGTGGAACCACATCTGCTTGCCTACTTTTTCTTCGGTTTGGGTGCCAGCACCATCACCATCTGGCGCCCTTCCATCTTGGGAAACTGTTCCACTGCGCCGTGCTCCTCAAGATCGCCCTTGATCCGCTCCAGCAGCCGCATGCCGAGGCTTTGATGCGCTATCTCGCGGCCCCGGAAGCGCAAGGTGATCTTGGTTTTATCGCCCTCTTGCAAAAAGCGGATCAGGTTGCGCAGCTTGATGTTGTAATCGCCTTCATCCGTACTGGGCCGAAATTTGACTTCCTTGATCTGGATCTGCTTCTGCTTGAGCTTGGCCTCGTGCTGCTTCTTGCTCTCGGCATACTTGAACTTGCCGATATCCATGATGCGGCACACTGGCGGTTCCGCCAAAGGCGCGATTTCCACCAGATCCAGATCGGCCTCACCTGCCAAACGCAGCGCTTCCGCAACCGCCACAATACCGAGTGGCTCCCCCTCTGCACCAACCAGCCGCACCTGGGGTGCGGTTATTTGTTCGTTGATGCGCTGTGTTTTCTCCTGAGCTATTGTCGTTTCTCCATAAAAAATTAAACCGTGCTACCCGCCCGCAGTTCCCGGTGCAGCCGCTGCAATAGCGCCTCCACAGTCATCTGCCCCAAATCCTCGCCTTTGCGGGTTCGCACGGCAACCAGGCCCGCAGCCATTTCCTTGTCGCCGACAATCAGCTGGTAAGGTAATTTTTGCAAGCTATGTTCTCGTATTTTATAGGTAATTTTCTCGT
>JACRAQ010000125.1 GCA_016213335.1 Nitrosomonadales bacterium | reverse complement strand
CCGCGCCGTTGCGCGGATTCACCAGCGTGGGCAGACCTTGCGCGCGCTGCTTTTCGTTGTAGCGCTGGAAGTCCCTGCGCGACATGAACACCTCGCCGCGCACTTCCAGTACTTCTGCCCCGCAATTTTTCAGGTGCAGCGGAATGCTGTGGATGGTGCGCACGTTCTGCGTCACGTCTTCGCCGGTCTCGCCGTCGCCGCGTGTGGCAGCCTGCACCAGCACACCAGACTCGTAGCGCAAATTGATGGCGAGGCCGTCAAACTTCAGCTCGCAGACATACTCGATCGGCGCATCGGTCTCGCCCAAACCCAGTTCACGCCGCACGCGCGCATCAAAGTTGATCGCGCCCTGGTCGCTGATGTCGGTTTCGGTGCGGATCGAAAGCATGGGCACGGCATGGCGCACCGGCTGGAACATATCCAGCGGCTTGCCGCCGACACGGCGGGTGGGAGAATCGGACGTGACGAGTTCGGGGTGCTGCGCTTCGAGAGCCTGCAATTCCCCGAACAGCCGGTCGTATTCCGCATCCGGGATGAGCGGGTTGTCCAGCACGTAATACTGGTAGTTGTGTTTCTCGATTTCCGCGCGCAGGGTAGCGATGCGCTGCTTGCTATCTGAACCCATTTATGAAAACAGCCTGCGCGCCTGTGGGCTGCCCGGAACGATCGGGTATGCCAGCATACGGCTTTCGATGGCGGAGACCTGTTCGCGTATCCGGGCGATTCCGGGCTCGCCCAGCGCAACACGGTGGTCGTCCACCACGGCGGCGTGCAGGCTCATGGCCAGTTCCCGCGCCAGCACCGCCATTTCATCGAAGCGCCGCGTGGGCTGTTCCACGCGCGGCACGTCCAGCAGCAGCGTCAAACCATTGACCTGCATCTGATCCAGATCCTGTTGCCGGAACGGAACATTGTCGTAGTTGCCCAGACTGAACACGGTAAAGCCGCGCGCGTCCTTCACGTGAAATGCCCCGTCCGCTTGCAGGGCCAGACCGTGCTGTGCAGCGGCAAGCGCAATCTCGCCGCCGGAAATCGCGCGCTCTCCTCTCGGCAGGATATTGAGCCCCACCATCTGGTCCACTTCGGCGCAAAAAGTATCCAGCTCCACTGCGCGCGCCGCTGCCGCCGCGACATCGGGCAGCTCGGCCTCGGCCTGCTGCTGCTCCGCGATGTCGCGCGCCAGGTTGCGGAAATCCTCCAGCCCGGCCTCGCTGGCCGCGCCGGAGCGGTCGGCCAGCTGCAACGCCAGCTTGAACGCGGAATAAGGCGAAGGGCTTTCGGCAACGATTTTTTCCCATGCGCCGCTGGCCGCATTCAGCCCGCACACGCACACGTTCCTGCGGAAATCAAAGCGCTGCTGCCACAACCGCGCCAGCGCGTGGGCGTTCGCCGGGCTCTTGAATGTCAGCACGGCAATATAGTCGGTTGCGGCATCCAGCAAGCCGCACTCTCTCGGCCAGCGCCTGCGTTCAACCCTCTGGTTTGCCTGCGCGGGCTCGAGCGGAGGGGCATGATCTGCCGCCGCTTCGCCCGGAATAGTGTCGTGCGATTTCTCTGCGGCCGCATGATACAGAACATCTTCCCCCTGCTGCCGGAAGGCAGCGCCAAAGCGGCGCCGGTGCTGGCGCTGCTGCCACCCGCTATAGCTGTACACCGCCAGCACCGCAATAATGCCGATAACCAGCAGGCTGATTTGTAGCTCACTCATGAACACCTCTAGAAATTGCGCTGTGACCCCGGCCCAGCGCAGCCATTAATTTACTTCCGGAGGCCACCACCACGCAAACCTTTCCGGACCCGGCCGCAACGGCGGCGGGAGCGCGGCGGCTCTCACGCATCGGCGGCGCCATAACCCGCCAGCGGCCTGGGCCGGCGCCAGAATTTCCACGCCGCGCCGCGCGCCAGCACGAAGCGGCGTGGCGCTTCTCCCGGCACATCCAGAACGATTCGCGCGATGCGCCCGGCGCGCAACGCATCCAGCAACGGCGCCACGCAACGCTGCTCGAATTGCAGCATGGCATGCTGCCACGCTTGCAGATCACCGCGCAGCACGGCGCGCTGCAAGCCCTCCCAAACCAGCAGCAGGTCGCCGCCGCCATCGAGCCAGTCGCGCGCATCGCCCGGCAAAGCCCCGCCGGGCATGCCAGTTGCCCGCGCGAAGGCATCGGCGAGGGAGCTGTCGCCGCATAATTTGCCGCTGGGCCGCGCCAGCCGCTCCCCCGCCCGCCCGCCGCCCCACAGCCACACGCTGTTGATGGGCAGCTCGCCACGCGCTTCACGCGCCAGGTTCAGCGCATGGCCGTGAAACAGCATCTGGATTTCGTTGAGCACCCCGTGCCAGTGCAAGGCATCCGGCCCCTGCGGCAAATGGGCATGGACATTCTTGCCCGCCACCTGCGCCAGCGGGTGCGCCCGCATGTCAGGCTCGGCCTCCAGTTGCAAATACCATCGCTGCGGGTGCGGCGCAAAAAAACGCATCCCTGCGCCGTGAAAATGCGCGTTCAGGCTGGCGCACAAGCTGCTTGCCTCATCCGGGCTTAACGGCAATTCCGCCTGTAAAACCATCTGGCTGTGCCGGAGGAACAGATGCACCGGGTCGGCACGCAGCCAGTAAGCGGCGCCCGGCTCCATCCCGTCCGCCCGCAAGGTAACCGGCGCAACCGCCGACCCCGCCACGCCGAACCTGTCGCACAGCCAGGCTTCCAGCGATCCTGCCGGCAAAGGCGCAGGCTGCGCCCGCGCCAGCAGCGTTTCCAGGGCGGGCACATTCAACCCTCCGCAGGCCTCGGCAGCCACTTCCTGCGGCAGGAATAATGCGGGAATGGCAATGTGCGTATTTTTCAATGTTTCTATCTGCAATTTTCGCGCTGCTGCCCTGGGCGAATCGCATGAAGATAGCGCCTGGCTGCGGGTGAGATTGTAGTGGATATTATTTACCCGCTGTTGCTGCGGCAACATCCTGACAAATTTCTTCCGGGGCCGGGAATCAGGTATTCTGCGGGTGTGATGGCGCCCGGTTCGCGCGCCCGGCATGGCGACGGGGTTGCAACTCCCATGCGCGATTCCCGATAATACCGCTTTCAAGGAGCGCACGATGATTATTACGCCTTTGCTGCAACTGGCCGCCGACAAGCAGGCCTCCGACCTGTTCTTTTCGGTGGGCGCGCCCATCAACATCAAGATCGAGGGCGTGGCCATGCCGGTCAACGCGCAGGTGCTTGATGCCGCGACCGTCAAGCATATCGCCTACGAGCTGATGACGCCTGAACGGATTGCCGCGTTCGAGGCGCATATGGAGATGAATTTCTCCTTCCGTGTGCCGGAAATCGGCAACTTCCGCATCAACATTTTCCGCCAGCGCGGCGACATCGCCATCGTCATCCGCTACGTGCGCGGGAAGATACAGAACATCGAGGAGCTGAATCTGCCGCCGGTGCTGAAGGAGCTCATCATGGAAAAGCGCGGCCTGGTGCTGGTCGTCGGCGCGACCGGCTCGGGTAAATCCTCCACGCTGGCGTCCATGATAGAACACCGCAACATTTCACATACCGGCCATATCCTGACCATCGAAGACCCCATCGAATACATTTTCCAGCACAAGAAGTCCATCGTTAACCAGCGCGAGGTCGGCACGGATACCGAATCCTACGGCCGCGCCCTGGAAAGCGCCATGCGCGAGGCGCCGAACGTGCTGATGATAGGCGAAATTCGCGACCGCGAAACCCTGCGGCAAGCGCTCATTTTTGCCCAGACCGGCCACCTGTGCCTGTCCACGCTGCACGCCAGCAACAGCTACCACGCACTGAATCGCATCGTCAATTTCTTCCCTTACGATGCGCGCCAGAGTGTGCTGTCCGACCTGTCCATGTGCTTGCGCGCGGTGATTTCGCAGCGCCTCATCCGGGGCGCCAATGGCAAGCAGTTGCCCGCCGTGGAAATCCTGCTCAACACCTCGCTCATCGCCGACCTCATCAAGAACGGCGAGATCGAAAAAATCCGTGACGCCATTGACCAGAGCGTCTCGCCCGGCTCGCAAACATTCGAGCAGGCGCTGTACAAAATGTTCAAGGCCGGCCAGATATCCAAGGAAGAAGCGGTGCGCAACGCGGACTCCGCCAGCAACCTGTCGTCGCTGCTCGACTTTTCCCAGACCACCCGGATGAAAGCGTACGACCCCAACGCCCCCCAGACGGACGCAAAATCCACCCAGCCACCCGCAAATTTCGGCGACATCACGCTGAACATCGAAATCCCCGGCGACAACAGATAGATGCACCCGGCGGTTCAGGTCATGGCCCGCCCACGGAGCCCGCGAAGCGGCGCAAGGCGTTCTGGTAAATCTCGCCACTCTGCATGAAGGCATCGTTGTGCCCGCCGCGCAGCCAGACCAACTCCTTCGGCGCAGGCGCAGGTGCCGCTGCCAGCAGTTTTTGCGCGTGCTGCGCGGAGAAAAACTCATCGTCGCGGCTGTTGAACATCAGCAGGGGCGCGCGGATGCGGCCAATCTTTTCCAGCGTGCGATATTGGCTGCGCATCAACCAGCGCATCGGCAGGAATGGGTACATCTCCTGCCCGACGTCCGGCGCGGAGGTGAAGCCCTCTTCCAGCACCAGGCCGCCCGCGGCAACCTCCCTGAGCAAATCCACCGCCACGGCCACACCGAGCGACTCGCCGTAGACCACCAGCTTGCGCGGATCAACGCCGCGCCGCTCGACCAGATAGTGGTATGCCGCGCGCGCATCCAGATAGAGGCCCGCCTCGCCCGGTTCGCCCTCGCTCTTGCCGTAGCCCCGGTAGTCCGGCGCAAACACGTCCCAGCCGAGCTGGTGAAAAATGGCGTATTTCTCGAAGCGGTGTGAGATATTGCCGGCGTTGCCGTGCAGCAGCAGCACGGTCAGGCCGGAGGGGCGGTCGCAAGGCAGGAACCAGCCATTGAGGCGCACACCATCTTCGGCTGTCAGCCAGGCTTCCTCGTATTTCATGCCGAGCTGCGGCGGCGTTGCCGCAATGGCGCGCTCCGGAAAATAAACCAGGCGCTGTTCGTTCAGGCGCAGCCAGAGCGACAGGGCCGCCAATGCGAGCAAGGCGAGAAGCAGGATATGGATGGCCGGTTTCAGCATGGTTGCGCCCGTTCGCATTATGGGCTCTTCTAAAATTCTGGTTTTGTCATTCCGGCGAAGGCCGGAATCCAGTGTTTTCTATAAGCTGGACACCGGCTTTTGCCGGTGTGACGAATTTCTAGAGGCACCCTTATGCGCCCTGCTTCCCTCCGGCCTTGCGCCGCTTCGCCCCGTACACGACCACAGCGTAAATGATACAGTTCAGCACGACGACAAGAGTGCCGAGAACATGCTGGACGGATGGCACCAGCCCTTCGGGATAGATGATCGGCCACAGATAGCGCGCGATGAAATCACCCCGGTAGGAAACGCCGCCCGCCAGTTCCAGAAAATAATTTTCCAGCGGGGTGAGCGGGCACGTCCAGCCCGCAAACTCGATGAGCGCACCCCATGCCGCTGCCGGGAGGTGCAGCCAGGCTATCCGGGGCCGCCATAATGCCAGCAGCCCTCCGCCGAGCACAAAGGCGATAAACACCAGATGCGCCACCAGCACCATGTCTGCAAAAATCCGGGCCAAACCTTACTCCCGCGATACGAAGGGGATGTGCCTTGTCACAGCTCAAGGGTGAGACACTTGCATGCGCCTCCCGCCTTGATGAATTCCGAAACTTCGACTTCGATAATGTTGAAGCCGTTTCTTTCGAGCTCAGTCTTCAGTCCGGCCGACGCCTTGTGCAGGATGATGTCGTTGCCAATGTTAACCGCGTTGCAGGCAAAATTGCTCGCATCCCCATCCCCCACCCAGGTTACCTTGCCGCCAAACGCGTCCCTGATCCGTTCGACATCCTGCGCCGAAAATGCCTTGTCGTAAGCGATGGCATACCCGTTCGCCAGTGGGCAGAACGCCGTATCGAGGTGGTACCATCTCGGGTCAACCAGGGCCAGGCCGTTTACCTTGACCGCAAGCTTGGCGGCGATTGCGCTTATGGCTTCAACGTCGCTTCTATGCCCGTGGCCTACCCACACCTGACCGCTGGAATCGTACAGGGCGTCGCCCGCGCCCTCGAATTTGATGCCGCTGCCCAATCGCATGACGCGATAGCCGGAATCTTCAAAAAACCGGCTGAAATGGCGCGACTCCGCTTGTCTTTCCGGGTGGCGGAACGACGACACGATGACTTCGCGGTTGCGGCACACCAAACCGCCATTGGCGGTGAACACCATGTCGGGCAATCCCGCTACCGGCTCGACCAGCCTGATCGAAGCCCTGCCGGAAAGAACATCGTACAGATTTCGCCATTGCCGCGCCGCCAGCTTCCTGTCCACTCGGCCCTGGTTTCCCGCCATCCACGGGTTGATGACATAGCGGACCTCAAAATACACCGGCTCGCACATCAGGAAAGTTTTCATCTGGTCAGGCATTTTTTGTCGAGCTATCCCGTCACCGCCACTCGCCGGTTTCTGCGGCACCCAGCTTCTGGCGTTGTAACTGGCATCGAGTTTACCTCATGGCAGCGCAAACAATCACGCAAACCGGAGCATGCCCCGGGCAACCCGCAGCCTGCCCGGCAATCCGCATTACAGCGGGGCAAATTGCATCGGCATTGCAGCTCCCCCTCCCAACCGGGATGAACTACAATAAGGCGCCATATAACCACCTCCACCGGGCAGACAGCAAGGTGCATGCTGCGCCATTTCGCCGGTGCTCCTGCGCAAGAACACGGCAGCGCCGGAAGCGACGAACAAAAGGAACGAGCTGATGACCACCCGACCAGAACGCGATTCCTTCGGCATCATCGAGGTTCCAGCCGACCGGCTGTGGGGCGCGCAGACACAGCGTTCGCTGCAATACTTCCATATCTCGACCGAGCAGATGCCGCAGGAGCTCATCCTCGCGCTGGCGGCGGTGAAGCGCGCCTGCGCGCTGGTCAACCATGAACTGGGATTGCTGGACGAAGAAAAGACCACCGCCATCGTGCAGGCGGCGGACGAGGTACTGGCCGGCCAGCATGACCGGGAGTTCGCACTGTCGGTCTGGCAGACCGGCTCCGGCACGCAGAGCAACATGAACATGAACGAGGTGCTGGCCAACCGCGCTTCGGAACTGCTCGGCGGCATGCGCGGCGAAGGCCGTTTGGTTCACGCCAATGACGAAGTCAATCTCGGCCAGTCGTCCAACGATATCTTCCCTACTTCAATGCATGTCGCGGCAGTTACCGGCATTGTCCGGCAACTGTTGCCGTCGCTGCGCACGCTGCGCGCGACGCTGGAGCAAAAATCCGCTGCGTTCGGCGGCATCGTCAAGATCGGCCGCACCCATCTGCAGGACGCGACCCCGCTGACACTGGGGCAGGAGTTTTCCGGTTATGCGGCGCAACTGGATCACGCAGAAGCGGCCATCCTCGCCACGCTGACGCCGCTCTGCCAGCTGGCCGCCGGCGGCACCGCCGTCGGTACCGGGCTCAATACCCCTGCCGGATTCGGCGCACGCGTTGCGGCCGAACTGGCGCGCAGCACCAGCCTGCCGTTCAAGAGCGCCGCCAACATGTTCGCCGCGCTGGCCGCGAATGACGAACTGGTCGCGGCGCACGGCGCGCTCAAGACGCTCGCCGCCGCGTTGATGAAGATTGCCAACGACGTGCGCTGGCTGGCTTCCGGCCCGCGCTCCGGGCTGGGCGAGATCAGTATTCCGGAAAACGAACCGGGCAGCTCGATCATGCCAGGCAAGGTGAACCCGACGCAGTGTGAAGCGCTGGCCATGCTGTGCTGCCAGGTATTCGGCAACGACGTGGCGATCAGCCTCGGCGGTGCTTCCGGCAATTTCGAGCTGAATGTTTACAAGCCGCTTATCGCCCACAACTTCCTGCAGAGCGTGAGGCTGCTCGCCGGCGGCATGGCGAGCTTCGAGGAACATTGCGCGCGCGGCATCAAAGCCAACCGCGAGCGGATTGCGGAACTGGTGGAACGCTCGCTGATGCTGGTGACCGCATTGGTCCCGCACATCGGCTACGACCGCGCCGCCGAAATCGCCAAACGCGCGCACCGCGACGGCGGCACGCTGAAGCAGGCGGCGCTGGCATCGGGCTATATCACGGAAGCCGAATTCGAGCTCTGGGTAAGACCGGCGGACATGGTGCATCCGAAACAGCCATAAAGGCTTTTACCCCGCCCCTTGCATCAGCTGCTCGAGGCGAATACGCCCCTCCGCCGTAGCCATCACCATCAGCACGTCGCCGCCCTGCACAATCTGCAGCGAAGAAGGGTTGAACTGCCAGCCGCCGTCGTGCCGTAACGCCAGCACGAGACTGTCCTTGTTGCCGTGATAAAGCACGGAGAGCGCTTTGCCGGATAGCTCCTCCGGCACGGAAATTTCTTCGATGCGCACACTGTCATCCGACTTGAACATGTCGTCGAGGAAGGATGCGACGTTGGGGCGCACCATGGCGGACACGATGCGCAGCCCGCCGGTAAAATCCGGCGAAACCACCTCGTCCGCTCCGGCACGCCGCGTTTTCTCGAAATTTCTCGTATAGTGACAGCGCGCCACCACGCGCAGCTTCGGGTTGATCTGTTTCGCGCTCAGGCTGATGACGAGGTTCATGCTGTCGTCATGCGCCACGGCGAAAACGCCGCGCGCGTTCATCACGCCCGCAGCCAGCAGCACGTCGTCGCCGGTCGCGTCGCCGTGCAGCCAAAGCTGGCCCGGGTGCGACTCCAGAAAGCGGTGGATCGCGGACATGTTCGCATCAACGATAACGCACACCCTCCCCGTCGCAGCCAGCTCCCTGGCCACGTTGCCGCCGACCAGGCCGACGCCGCACACGATGTAATGATCCTTCAGTTGCGCGATTTTCTGCTTCATTTTCCTTCTCCGCCAGGATGAATTGAGGTCGCTTTCCAGCATGAACGCAGTGACTGTGGACAGCACGTAACCGAGCACGCCAATGCCGGTAAACCCGATAAACACCGTGAACAGGCGGCCATATTCGTACTGGCGCACATCAACCGCCTCGATATAGCCGATAGTGGTCAGCGTGATGAAGGTCATGTAGAAACAATCGAGCCACGAGTATTGCTCGCCGCCAAGAATGCGGTAGCCAACCGTGCCGGTCAGCATGATGGCAACCAGCGCGAGGAAGGCATAAGCCAGGTGACGCACCGTCTTTGTGTGGCTGTTTTCCTGCTCCATCATTCTTCCCGCACGTTCTGCCCAGGAAACAGCGCATCATTGAAACCGAAATTGCGCAGGTCGCGGATGCGCATCGGGTACAGGATGCCGTCCAGGTGGTCGCACTCGTGCTGTACCACGCGGGCGTGAAAACCGCTGACGGAGCGATCTATCTGCGCGCCATGCTCGTCGCGGCCCTGGTAGCGCAAGCGCGCGTAGCGCGGCACCAGCCCGCGCAGCCCCGGCACGCTGAGGCAGCCTTCCCAGTCCTCTTCCATTGCATCGGAGAGCGGGGTAATCACGGGATTGATAAGCACGGTCTGCGGCACCTCTTCGGCGTCGGGATAGCGGGGGTTGCGCTCTACGCCAAAGATCACCACGCGCAGGCTGACACCGATTTGCGGCGCGGCCAGCCCCACGCCATCCAGCGCCCGCATGGTATCGCGCATGTCCTGCAGCAGGGCGTGCAGTTCCGGTGCGGAAAAAGAAACCACTTCCTGCGCACGGAGCAGCAGGCGCTTGTCGCCCATTTTCAGAACTTCCTTAACGGCCATGACTATCCGCCCTGCCACGCAAAATGAAGCCGGCCCGCGCCATGGCCGCCTCCCGCCCTCCATGCCCTCTCCCGATGCAAGAAGGAGGCGCCGTCTCGTTTCGCACGAGCATCTCTTTAACCGCCATCACACTCCACCACACACTCCAGAATGTTGCGCACACGCGCCATGGCCGGTTGCGCCACCGCATTGATACTTTCCATGCGCACGCCATCCTTGCTGCTGCCGCGGCCAGCCGCGTGGTTGACCACTACCGCGATGGCGGCATAAGTGAGGCCCAGCTCCTTTGCCAGCGCGGCCTCCGGCATGCCCGTCATGCCCACCATGTCGGCGCCATCGCGCTCGAGGCGGTTGATTTCCGCCGCCGTTTCGAGGCGCGGCCCCTGCGTGGCGGCATAGACCCCGCCATCAAAACAGGGTTCGCTGGCGCGCCGCGCGGCTTCGAGCACCTGCAGGCGCAGCTTCTGGTCATAAGGGCGGGTGAAATCAATGTGCGTCACCAGGCGGTCTCGCCCCTCGAAATACGTGAAGTCGCGCCCGTAGGTGTAATCAATTATCTGGTCCGGCACCACGATGTCGCCGGGTGCCAGGTCCGCACGGATGCAGCCCACCGAAGCGACCGACACGATGCGCTTCGCCCCCTGCTCCTGCAGCGCCCACAGGTTGGCGCGATAGTTCACTTCGTGCGGCGGGATGGTATGGCCATAACCGTGGCGCGCAAGAAACATCACCTCGTGCTGCCGCAAACGTCCGAAGGTGATCGCGCCGGACGGTTCCCCGTAAGGCGTGCGCATCACCTGACGGTGCGAGATTTCAAGATTGGCCAACTGCGTCAGCCCGGTACCACCGATGATTGCCAGCATTTTCTATTTCCCCTTCACCGCATAAATCGCGGGCAGGTTGCGCCACGCGCCATGCACATCCATGCCGAAACCGAACACGAAACGGTTCGGCACCTCCACCCCGACAAAATCGGCGCGCACCGGCTTGGCCATGCCGTTCAGTTTATCGGCAAATACCGCGCTGTAAAATCCCGCCGCCCCCAGCTCCATGACGCGCTGCCTGATCGCGGCCATGGTGCCGCCTTCGTCCAGAATGTCGTCCAGCACCAGCACCACCTTGCCGCGCACGTTTTCGCGCGGCTCGACCTTCCAGCGCAACGCCCCGCCCTGCAAGTCGCCACCGTAACGCGAGACATGCACGTAATCGAAATCGAGCGGAAATGAGAGCAGCGGCAGCAACTGGCCGGAAAACACCACCGCGCCACCCATCACCGACAGCACCAGCGGATGCGCGTCTGCCAGCACCGCATTGATTTCCCGTGCGACCCGCTCGACCGCCGCCCGCACCTCATCCGCCGACACCACCAGTTCGGCCTGATGCAATATGTCGCGCGCCTGCTGGTTGGACAAGGTCATTACCGGCGCTCCCTTTCGTGTTTATCGTTTTCGCGCATATCCTCTATTCCGTCGCCGGGCTCCACTTCCTCAACTCCCTCCGCAACCTGGCGTAATCCGGGCAGGCTGCCCCCACCACGCGCCAGAACGCCGCCGAGTGGTTCATCTCGACCAGATGCGCCAGCTCGTGCACCACCACGTAATCAATCAGGTGCAACGGCATTTTGACGAGCTGCCAGTTGAGCCGCACGGTGCCGCGCGCGGTGCAGCTTCCCCACTTGGTGCGGGCTGCGGAAATCCTTATGTCGCGCGGTTTGACGTTCATCAACGGCGCGAAGTGCTCGACGCATTCCGCAAACAGTTGCCGGGCTTCGCGCCGGTACCATTGCTCCACGATATTTGCAATGGCCGCCGGGCTGCCCGCTCCGGAAACATGGACAACCAGATGGGGGCCGTGCAATACCGGCGGCGTATCAAACAGGCTGGAAACGATGCGCAACGCAAAACTTTCGCCGCGAAACAGGATGGGCTCGCCATCGGCCCACTGCCGTTGGGCCGGTTTTTTCGCCTGCCAGCCCTCCAGTTTTTCCAGCACCCAGCCTGCCTTTTCCTGCAACACGCTGTGCAGCCATTTTTCCGAGGCGCGCAGCGGCATGGCAACGGTCAGGCCGCGATCGTCCACGCGCAAGCCGATGCTGCGGCGCCTGCCGGTGCGCTTGAGGGTATAGACGACCGGCTTGCCCGCCAGATGGATGCTGCGCTGCTCGATAGCAGGAGGGGTAACCTGGCGGCGGAGTTTCTCGAACATCAGGGCAACCTTGCTACTTCGTTTTCGATCCAGTCTTCCACGCGGCGGCTGAGTTCCTCGGCCTTGAGGCCCGCAGTCGCTATCGGCGCGCCGATGCTCATGGTAATCACGCCGGGCTGCTTGAGGAAGGCCTGGCGCCCCCATAGCCTGCCCGCATTGTGCGCCACCGGCACCACCGGCGCGCCGGTATGCAGCCCCAGCAACGCGCCCCCCACCTTGTATTTGCCGCGCTGGCCATAAGGGATGCGCGTCCCCTCCGGAAAAATCACCACGCAGAAACCCTGCTCCAGCCGCGCCTTGCCCTGCGCCAGCAACTGTTTCACCGCCCCCTTGCCGTCACTGCGCTTGATGGCTATGGGGCTGGTCATCGCCAGCCCCCAGCCGAAGAAAGGCAACCACAGCAGCTCGCGTTTGAGCACCCACACCTGCGGCGGGAACACCTCCTGCAACGCGATGGTTTCCCACGCCGACTGGTGCTTGCACATCACGATGCACGGCCGCTCCGGGATGTTCTCCCTGCCGCGCACTTCCATGCGGATGCCGCACAGCACGCGCAGCAGCCGCAGCATGATATGCGCCCAGCCGGAAATGATGCGGTAGCGCGTAAGCGGATGAAACGGGAAGGTGAATATCGCGATCAGCGCATAGATCGGGGTGATGATGAGTTGCAGCAGCAGGAAAACCAGCGATCGGATAAAAATCATGGTTCGAGAAGCGAGCTATCCATGGGCGAAATCTTCACCGTCAAACCAGCCCCGCCGCCGCTGCCGCCAGACTCGGGTAAATCCGCGTACCTTCCGGCAGCCCGCCCCTTTCCTGCGTCTTGACGCCCTTGCCGGTCAGCACCAGAACCGGGATGGCACCCACCTTGGCAGCCGAATTCAGGTCGCGCAACGAGTCGCCCACTGCGTATACGCCGCGCAGGCTCATATCATAGCGCGCCGCAATTTCTTCCAGCATCCCGGTGTTGGGTTTGCGGCAGTGGCAGTTGGCCTCGGCCGCGTGGGGACAGAAAAATATCGCATCAATGCGGCCGCCCGCAAGCGCCACCGCCTTGAGCATCTTGTCGTGGATGGCGTTGAGTGTGTGCATATCAAACAAGCCACGCCCGACGCCGGACTGGTTGGTCGCCACCACCACGCGGTAATCTGCCTGGCACAGTTGCGCGATGGCCTCCAGGCTGCCCGGTATGGGTATCCACTCCTCCGGGCTCTTGATGAACTGGTCGGAATCGTGGTTGATGACCCCGTCGCGGTCGAGGATGATGAGTTTCATGACTTCAGTTGTCAGTCGGCAGCAGTTAGTCGTTAGTTGATAGTCACTACGTTGTATTAGTCTTTAACTGAAAACTGGCGACTAGCGTCTGGCGTCTGCCTTCGTTCACGCCGCCAGCCTGGAAATATCGGCAGTCTGGTTCATCAGCTTCCCCAGTTGCTGCAACAGCACCGCGCGGTGCAGGCGCAATTCCCGGTCTTCGCACATCACCATGACCTTGTCGAAGAAGTCGTCTATGAACGGCTTGAGCGTGACCAGCGCCCTCAGGTTCTGCCCGTAATCGCCGCGATCCAGGTAGCCTTGCGCAAACGGCGTGATGTCCTGCATGGCCTGATGCAGGTCGCGTTCGGCGGCCTCTTTCAACAGCTCGGGTTTCACGGTTGCCCCTGCCAAACCGGGTCCGATCTCCTCGCGGTTCTTGCGCATGATGTTCTGCACGCGCTTGTTGGCCGCCGCCAGATCCTTCGCCACCGACAGTGCGGCAAATGTTCCCACGCCTTCGAGACGCGGCAAGACCTCGTGCAGCCGTCCGTTCAGCACCTGCAGCACCGCCTCGACATGCGAACCCTCAAAACCGCGTTCGCGCAGATAGCCGCGCAAACGGTCCAGCACGAATCCTTCCACATCGCTGGCCACGGTTGCGCTCAACATGTTCGCCGGGAAATTTTCCGCTGCCGTCCTGAGCAACGCGGGCAACGGCAGGCTGAGCGGCGTCTCGATCAGGATACGCAACAGGCCCAAGGCGTGGCGGCGCAAGCCGAAAGGATCCTTGTCGCCGCTGGGAATCTGGCCGATGCCGTAAATCCCCAGCAGCGCATCCAGCTTGTCGGCCAGCGCCACGGCGCATGCCAGCGCGCCCTGCGGCAGGGTATCGCCGGCAAAGCGCGGGTGGTAGTGTGCCTCGATGGCATCCGCCACCGCCTTGTCCTCGCCATCGTGCAGGGCGTAATAGCGCCCCATGACGCCCTGCAATTCCGGGAATTCGCCCACCATGCCGGTCAGCAAGTCCGCCTTGGACAGCCGCGCCGCCAACTCCGCGTCCGCCTTGTCCGCGCCCAGCAGCCGCGCGATGGTGCCCGCCAGCGTGGCAATCCGCTCGGTGCGCTGCAACTGCGTGCCCAGCTTGTTGTGGTACACCACGCTGCCCAGTTTCTCGACCCGCGATTCCAGCGGGTGCTTGCGATCCTGGTTGAAGAAAAAGCGCGCATCGGAAAGGCGCGGGCGCACCACGCGCTGGTTGCCGCCGATGATGTGGCCGGGGTTGTCCGCACGCATGTTGGAGACTATGAGGAACTTGTTGAGCAGCTTGCCGCTGCCATCGATCAGCGGAAAATATTTCTGGTGCTGCTGCATGGTAAGGATCAGGCATTCCTGCGGCACTTCGAGAAATTCCGCATCGAACTCGCCCACATACACGGCCGGCCATTCCACCAGTGCCGTCACTTCATCCAGCAACGTGCTCAGAACGCTGCGCTCTTCGTTGGAAAGAACCAGCAGCTCCCCCATGGACAGGTTGGAGTGGCCTATCCAGATGGCGCCGTGTTTTGCCGCGCACTGGTCCAGCTGGATCGCGATCATTTCGCGGCGCTTGGTGAAATCCGCGATGACACAGCCTTCGCTTTCGAGCAGGAACGCATATTGGTCGGCGTGGTTCAGCGGGATCGCCCCGGCAGACATGAAGCGGTGGCCGCGCGTGACGTTGCCGCTTTGCAGCCCGAGCACTTCGCCGGGAACAACCCGCTTGCCATGCAGCATCGTCAGTGCGTGGACGGGGCGCACGAACTGGTGCTCCGAGTCTCCCCAGCGCATCAGCCTGGTGATGGGGAGTTTCTTCAATGCCTGCGCCACCATGCTGGCAAGATAATCATCCAGCTCCTTGCCGCGCTGCTCCAGCCGCGCTGAGAAATATTCCGCCTTGCCTTCGCCGCTGCGCCGCAACTGCTCGAACGTCACCCCGGCAGAGCGCATGAATCCTTCCAGCGCCTTGGTCGGCTTGCCATCCGCATCAAGGCCGGCAGCCACAGCCGGCCCCTTGCGCTCGATCACGCGGTCGGCCTGCTGCCCGAGTACGTTGGTCACGGTCAGCGCCAGGCGGCGCGGGGTCGCATAAGGCGTGCATACACTGTCGTCGCCTGCCAGCTCCTGCTCGCGCAACGCGGCATACACTTCGTCGGCAAATGTTGCAGAAAGTCGCTCCAGCGACTTGGGGGGCAACTCCTCGGTGAGCAGCTCGATCAGCAAAGTCTGTTTCATGCGCCCTCCCCGCCCTTGCACATCGGGAAGCCCAGGCGCTCGCGCGAATCGTAATAGGCCTGCGCCACCGCCCTCGCCAGCGCCCGTACCCTGCCGATATAGGCGGCACGCTCTGTGACCGAAATAGCGCCGCGCGCATCCAGCAGGTTGAAGGTGTGCGAGCATTTCATCACCATCTCGAAACCGGGCAGCGCCAGGTCAACCTCCATCAAACGCTGGGCTTCCGCCTCGTATTCGGCAAAGTGGCGGAACAGCATTCCGGTATTCGAGTGCTCGAAGTTGTATTTCGATTGTTCCACCTCGTTCTGGTGGTACACGTCGCCGTAAGTCACCACCCGGTTGCCGTTCTCCGCCCACACCAGATCGAACACGTTTACCGCATCCTGCAAATACATCGTCAGCCGCTCCAGCCCGTAAGTGATTTCGCCCAGCACCGGTTTGCAGACGAGCGAGCCGACTTCCTGGAAATAGGTGAACTGCGTCACCTCCATGCCGTCCAGCCACACCTCCCAGCCCAGACCCCACGCTCCCAGCGTGGGAGACTCCCAGTCATCCTCGACAAAGCGGATGTCGTGCTCGGCGGTGTTGATACCCAGAGCACGCAGGGAATCGAGATACAGTTCCTGGATATTGTCCGGCGAAGGCTTCAGTGCCACCTGGTATTGATAGTAGTGCTGCAGGCGGTTGGGATTCTCGCCGTAGCGCCCATCCTTGGGGCGGCGCGAAGGCTGCACGTAGGCCGCCCGCCAGGGCTCCGGGCCGATCGCGCGCAGGAAAGTCGCGGTATGGAAGGTGCCCGCCCCCATTTCGATATCGTAGGGTTGCAGCAGCGCGCAGCCCTGCTTGTCCCAAAAATCCTGTAGCGTCAGAATGACTTGCTGGAAAGTCAACATCATTAAACCCGGCCTGATTGCGAAAGCGCTATTTTACGGGTTTTCGCCGCCCCGCGTCAGCACATAGCAACCGCTTCCTGTCGCGCGTCATCTGCTTGATCTGCATCTCGCGCCGCAAAGCTGCCGGCTTGCCGGCACAGGGCTCCACGTGCACCAGCCGCACCGGGATGCGCCCGCGCGTATACCTGGCGCCTTCGCCAGCATTGTGCGCGGCAAGGCGTTTGTCCAGGTCGTTGGTGATGCCGCAGTACAAGGTACCGTCGGCGCATTCGAGGAGGTAACAGACCCAGTTATCATTTGATGGAAGCATCAGCTTGTTTTCCAGAAACTGTCGGCGCGGGAGAATAGCGGTACGCGAAGATCGCAGCAAGATCAACGACTGCTGTTTTTGGAAGCGCCAAATGCGCCGGGGCGAACTGTGGCGGAAGCTGTGAGATTCGAACTCACGAAGGGCGCAAACCCTTGGCGGTTTTCAAGACCGCTGCCTTAGACCGCTCGGCCAAGCTTCCTGTAAAGATCAATGCTACCGAATTATCTGGCGGTTTTGGCTACGACATAACCTCAAGGCTAGTCTGCGCCACAAGCCGCACACCAGATTCCAGAGTGCGCATGATACCCGAAACCGCGTTACACCTCCTTCATGACGATCAGGATTTTGGCGGCGCGGTCAGGGCGCCGCAGCGCCGGCTTGCCAATACCGCTCATGGCTCTTGCGGTAGCGCTCCACGCTGAACTCTCGCGCATCCATGTTGACGATAATCGCGCCATCCTCATCCGAGCGCAGAAGCTCGCTGCCGATTGCGCGATACCGCTCGACCACTTCTTCCCTGGGATGGCCGAAGCGGTTGCGGTAGCCCGCAGCGAAAACGGCGTAGCGCGGATGCACGGCTTCCACAAAGGGTTGCACGGACGAGGTCTTGCTGCCGTGATGCGGCACCAGCAGCAGGGTCGCAGGCAGCTTTTCCGCGAGTTGCTTCAGCAACCGCCATTCGGATTCTTTTTCGATGTCGGCGGCGAGCAGCACACTGTGCTTGCCCGCGCTGATGCGCAGCGTGCAGCCGAGATTATTCTTGCTGGTCTTTTCCCGCACATAGCTTTCACGCGGCGGATGCAGCACCTCGAAGCGCACGCCATCCCAGTCCCAGCTCTGGCCATCCGCGCAACGGATCAACTCCCTCTCCCTTCGGGGGAGGGTTGGGGAGGGGGCTGTCTGTTGCAGGATGGGGCTGTCATCAGCCAACGATGACGACAGCCAGCTGACCGGCATCGCCTGCATCACGGAAAGCGCGCCGCCAGTGTGGTCACTGTCGTCGTGCGTGAGCATCAGCCCGTCCAGGCTGGAGATACCCTGCGCGCGCAAGGAAGGAACCAGGATGCGGTTGCCGCTGTCGGCCTCGCCACTGAAATCCGGCCCGGTATCGTAGAGCAGCGCATGGCCGTGCGTCTGGGCGGCGACCGCCATGCCCTGGCCGACATCGAAGATGATGAGCCGAACCGCCCCGTGCGGCGGCGGGGAAGGAAACACCAGAAACATCGGCAGCATGGCAATCAGCCCCAGCCAGCGCGCCGGGAACCCACGCGGCAGCAGGCACCACAGCGCGCCCGCCACACCGAGGACGACGCTCCACGCGGGTGGCGCATGCTGCGCCCACACCGCGTCCGGCAGCTGGTTCAGCCATTCCAGCGCAAGCATGCAAACGCTCATCGCCTGATGCGCCAAATGCAAAATCCAGTCCAGAGGCAACAACGCACCGAGCAGCACCAGCGGCACCACGATGAAACTCACCAGCGGGATGGCGAAAGTGTTGGCGACCGGCGACACCAGCGACACCTGCTGGAACAGCGCCAGCAACAGCGGAATCAGGCCGATCATCATGGCCCACTGCACGCGGCCATATTCCACCAGCCCGCGCAAGGGGGACGACAAGGGGTGGCGGGCAGCCTCGCCGCCACCTTCTGGCAGCCAATGCCGATGGCCGAGGCGGTGCGCGGTCACGTAGAAGATCAACGCCACCGCGCCGAACGACAGCCAGAATCCGGGGGATCGCACCGCCCACGGGTCGAGCAGCACCACGGCCAACAAGGCGGCAGCAAGGATTTGCGACGCGGCCACCGCGCGCGACAGCCACAGCGCGGCGGCAATGGTGGCCAGCATGTAAACGGTGCGTTGCGCAGGCACGGAATAACCTGACAAGAGCGCGTAAGCCAGCGCCACCAGCAGGCCCGCCACCGCTGCGGCCTTGCGCGCGGGCAGGCGCAGGGCCAGCCGGGCACTGCGCCGCCACAGCGCGTAGGCGAGCGAGAAGGCGAGGCCGCCCAGCATGGTGATGTGCAGGCCGGAAATGCTCATCAAGTGGTTGACGCCGGTGCGCGTAAACACCTGCCACTGCGCGGCGGAAATGCTGCCCTGGTCGCCGATGGCGAGGGCAGCCAGCACCCCGGCATAAGGCGCATCGCCCAGCACCCGCCGAAAATGACCGCGCACCGATTCGCGCATCCGTTCGACGAAATATCCCGGCGCCAGAACTTGCTCATCCAGTCTCCGGTTGTCGCCCTTGCCGTACACGTAGCCCGTCGCGCGCAAATTCCGCTCCAGCGCCCAGGCCTCGAAATCGAAGCCGTGCGGATTGCTCGTGCCGTGCGGCTGCTTGAGGCGCACAGTAAACTGCCAGCGTTCCCCGGCATGCAGCGCCAGCGCCTCGTCTTCTTCGTCGTTATAGGTGGAGAGCAGCAGGCGGCGTGGCACATGCGCATCGGGGGTGACGATGCGCTCGACATCGAAGGCAAAGCTGAGGCCGCGCTCATGCTGTCTCGGCATTTCCGCCACCACGCCCACCACCGCTATATCCTTGCCCTGCCAGCCGGCTGGCAGGCTGTCGGCCAGACGCAATTGCGCTGCCCAGGCGGCGTAAAAGAAACCGAACGCGCCAGCGAGGGTGGCAAACAGGATGTGGCAGATCGCGCGCTGCCACGTCGCACGGCGCGGCAACAGCAGGGCGACGAGCAGCAGCGCGAACAGCCCTGCTATCCAGCGCAAATCGGGCAGAGCCGCCTGCTGTTGCAGCAGCCATACCCCGAGCGCGAAGAAGAGAATTGCAGCAACCATACGACGTAAACGTAGCGTGTTGGGGGCGCCGCGCGCATGGCTCTGCATGGTGCTGCGGCGGCTTCCGGCATGCGCCGGTTCGGGAACGATGATTCGATCCGCCGCCAGTGTACCGTTAAACCGGCGCCGCCACGAGGAGGCAAGTCGGGAAACCAGGAGAGGAGATTAAGAGGAGTGACGTGGTGCGGCGCGGCGGCATTGCTGCCGCCCCGGGCAAGGCATTCAGGCCCGAGCCGCTACGAGCCGGTCAGCTCATTTGAGCGACAAAACCCATTGCACGATGCTCTTGATGTCGTCGTCGCTTATTGATTTGGGGGTGGCGGGCATCGGCATTTTTCCCCACGCCCCCGCGCCGCCATTGCGGATTTTTCTTTCCAGCGCGGCTTGCGCGCTTTTGTCGTTTTTATATCTTGCGGCAATTTCCCTGAAAGGCGGCCCCAGCGATTTCTGTTCCGCTACGTGGCAGGTCATGCAATTGGCTTTCTTCACCAGTTCTTCACCGTTACCGGCGAGGGCGCTGCCCGCAGATAAAGCCGCTGCCAGCATAACCAGATTACGAAAACTCATCGGTGCGATCCTCGAGATATTGAATGATTGGGGGCCGCCACTCTAAATCAGGCGCTCGCCCCACGTCAACGAAACCTGCTTCCTGCCGCCCTTACGAGCCGCACACCCCGGCTTGGGAGGCTGGTTCCGGCTCCTTCCATTTGGTTACGATATAGCGCGAAAGTTTCACCCCTTCGGCCCAGAAATCTCCGGGCAAGCCGGCCTTGTTTTTGAGCGATGCGAGAAACTGGCGCGGCTGGGGAAAACGCTCCCATACCTGCGGCAGATAGGTGCTGCGGTATGCCGGTAATGCGCCAGCGGGGCTGTATTCAAACACGACGCCATCAATGCCGGGGCGCAGTTGCGCCAGCGCGTCGGCCTCGTTCTGGAAAGCCATCGCCTGTGTCGCCGACAATAGTGAAATCTCGATTTCCGTAATATCGAGCTCCGCCCGGCTCAGCGGCGGAAAGCGTGGATCGCGCAAAGCAGCGGCGACGGCGTTGCCCTTGACGTCGGCGAGCAGGGAGCGGTGCGCCTGCAGCGAGCCGATGCAGCCGCGCAGCCCGCCGTGCTGGGTGAGAGTGACAAAACATGCACCCGGCTCGGAGAGCCACGGCGCCGATTCGTCCGCCGCGCGCGGAACGCCAAGCGCGCAGGAAATTGCCGCGCGCGCGATCGGCAGCAACACGCGCCCGCGCTCGGCGTCACACATAGACCATTTCATCCGTGAACGCAAACGATGCGTAGCCCACCACGCTATCGCGCTTCCCGGCGGTGTCGCCGGAGTTGCGCAAATCGAGCAGGTGCGGCGTGAGATGATGGCGGCGCGCAGCGGCGAGCAGACCGTTGACCGGTGTGCCACCGCAGGCCTGCTCGTGCGAGATCGGGGATTTCAGTTCGAGTATGCTCTGGACGGTCACGCCATCCACCCGCTGCGCGATTTCGTAGGGCAGGAAATGGGAAAGATCAGAGCTGATCACGATCAGCGTCTCATCGCCGCCCCACAGCAGCTCCAGCACTTCGGTCACCTCGTCCGGCGTGGCCATGCCCACCGCCAGCGGCAGCAGCCTGAAATCGGGCAGGACGGTTTGCAGGAACGGCAACTGCACCTCCAGCGAATGTTCCAGCACGTGCGCCTGCGGGCTGACACTGACTTGCGGCAGATGAGCGATGGCTTGCGCGGCCTCCCGGTCCACCGGGACGATGCCGAGCGGCGTGGCGAAGGCATCCGTGCCCGGCAGCGCCAGCCCGCGCACCGCAACGCGGTGGGTGGGTCCGAGCAGCACCACGCGGCGGATGCGCGCCGCAACATTCTTCAATACCGCATAGGCGCTCGCGGCAACCGGCCCGGAATAGATGTAACCGGCGTGCGGCACGATCAGCGCTTTAATGTTTGATTTGCGTAGCGATTCGTTTGCCCCCTCTCCTTTCGGGGGAGGGTTGGGGTTGGGGTTGGGGTGGGGGAAGCGGACATGACGGGCTTCATCATCATGGGCAGCATCTTTGCCATGCCCGCTGGGAAGATATGCGCTCGGCTCTGCCGCAGCCAGCATGGCGCGCACATCCTGCGCCAGGATGTCTGGATCGGCGGGGTAAAACATGCCAGCCACGGCAGCAGGTCGGGTATTTTGCATGGCAGCCTCCAGTGCTGGAAATCATAATCCAAATCGAAGTGGCTGGGCAGAAATCATCACGAGCAATCATCGGCTGTTTGCCCGTGCCAGCGGCAAATTTTCCGGCCTCAGGGGTATATCGTTCACGGGCACCGCCGCCAAAACACAATCGGGGTTCCGGTTATTCGTGGGCAGGCAGGGGTATTTGGCGCTAGAATTATCTTCAAGTAAGGTGTGCCAAAAATAAGTCACTTGTTGACACAAGACAAGATTCATACATGCAGAAAATTTTATCCACTGGCTCCGATAAAAGATTTAGTTGCTTATTGGGGCATGCTATTCATTAGGTACTCGCCATGATGATCGAAATTGAAATTGAAACGCATGACAAAGAGCTTGGTTTTGAAATGGCTGGTGTCGGCGGGTCTTTGACATCGGGAACTATTGTTGAAATTCCCGGCGGACTCAAAGTGAAATACGATGGCGCTCTTATGCGCAAAGCGTTTGGCCTTCCCGAAGTACTGCAATTTATAGTCGATGCCAGCACAAATGTTGAACTTGGTTTGTTGGCGGCTTGGCTTTACGACAAGGTCAAGAGTAGAAAAACAACAATTGTCATAAATCGCAGAGTGGTCTCGCGAATTACTCAAGATGGAATTCTTCAAGTTCTCGAAGAAGAAATCAAAACCGATGAGTAATTCACGTCAGGCGAAGTACTGAACCACGCATTTGGAGGATTACACGATGAAAAAAATCATGCTTGTTTTAGTATTGCTGTCGAGTGCCGTCGCCTATGCTGGAGATCCTTATGTAAAAACATTTCATAAGGGCAAAAATTGGACAGTGCTACAAGTAGGCATAACCGGCGAACTCAAGCAATGCGCGCTTAGGTCTTCACCGCATTACCTTGATAATGGTAAAAATCCACAATATGGAACTACTCATTTAGAAATAAGTTACCCAAGCAACAATGTCATATTTTCAGGTGAAAATATTGGAGCGTATTTCAGAATAGCCCAGCGAGTAACTTTACAAGTGGGAGAGGGAGAGAGTTTCGTTATAACTCCTGAAACCCCCATGACTGACAAGAGTGTCGTTGACAATATACTGAGCAGCAAAGGGAGTTCTATAAAAATAAATATAGATTTTGGAAGCGGCGACCCCGGCGTTCACACATTTTCAGCCTTGGGTTTTGCAGAGGCATACAAGATGCTGCCGGTCTGCGCAGGCATATCATCAGCCAAAACCAAGGATGAGCCTCCTCCTCAAGGATCTAAAATATCACTGACCCTAGATTCATTTCTCACAAGCGGATTCGCTAAACAATATGGGATCACGAAGCAAGGTGGGTGGGCATTAAAAGAAGACTTATTCAACAACGAGATGTCGGTTTCTGGCCTACGAGGGGCTATGTTGTCAATTACCACCAAGGGATCAAACGTAGTCGAAACAGGGCTAATGTTTCTAGGAACTACCAGCCTTGATAACTCAGAAATGTCATTCGTATCAGAGCTTCTCAAAACCCTCGATCCGAGTACCGCCCAATTACATGGAATAAGAGATGGTATCTCAAAGAGCCTATCTAAACGGGTTAGCCAGATCGACCTCTCTCCTGCACGGACTTACGGCAAGTTGCAAGTACGTGCCGCAAATGTAGGTGGAGATGCTGTCATATCTATTAAACTTCAGTAACCGGAGGTTTGCCTCATTGATTCTGAATGGAGCCCAAATCATGAATACTCAACTCTTGCAACAAGCTCGTGTGCTCGACATTGACGAGCAGATCGAACTGGTTGAAGCCATCTGGGATGGCATCGTTAGCCGTGGTGCCGTGCCATCGTTGACCGAAGCGCAGAAAACGGAACTTGACCGCCGCCTCGCAGACCACCTTGTCAACCCCGATGATGTAGTTCCCTGGAGTGAAGTTAAGGCTGCTGCCCTTGCCAAAATCAGGCAATGAGCCTACCCGTTACTTTCCATCGTGCCGCCAGCACAGAGTTCATCGAAGCAAGCGCGTGGTATGAAACCAAACGAGTTGGTCTTGCTCTCGAGTTCATGGCTGAGATTGACCGTTGTGTATCGCTGGCATCTGAACACCCTCTCCAGTTTGCCGTTGTTCGCGAGGACGTTCGGCGCATCGTTGCCAATCGGTTTCCGTACACCGTTTATTTTCGCGCAGAGAAGCATCGCATCGTTGTCCTGGCGGTGTTTCATGGCAGCAGAGACCCCGCCGTTTGGCAAGTAAGGGCCTAATCCTGCGTTAGACGCCAGAATGAGGATATCCGCCGATGAAGCCGCTGCCGATCCTTTGGAAGAGACTCGTGAGCCCCGAGGGCAAGACGTGCGACCGCTGCAGCGCCACACATCAAGAGATGCAGCGCGCAATCGAAAAGCTTAAACAATCGCTCCGGCCATTGGGCATTGAGCCAAGTCTCGAGATAAGAGAGATAGATGAAGAGTCGTTCAAGGCCGACCCCTCGGAGTCGAACCGCATTTGGATCGCGGGAAGACCAATGGAGGAATGGCTCGGCGCGAGCGTAGGAAGGAGCCGCTGTTGCTCCGTCTGCGGGACATCTGAGTGTCGAACGGTCGAGGTAGAGGGAGCCACCTTTGAAACCATCCCCGAGAAGCTTTTCCTCAAGGCGGCCTTGGTCGCTGCCTCGCAGTTGTTAAGCGTCGGGAGCGAGACAAGGCCTTGAGCTCAGTGCCATTGCCACATAGGCTGAGTCCATCATCGTCAATCGATGGCGTCTAATCGCAACGTTAAGCCCCCGAGTGCGGCAACGTCCGCGCCACCACCCACGCGCTCACCTCGCGCGCCCCTGCCTGGCGCAGGGCGCGCGCCAGTTCGTTTACGGAGGCGCCGCTGGTCATCACGTCATCCACTACGGCAACGTGCTTCCCCGACAAATCTTCCGTGCAGGCAAACGCCTTGCGCACGTTTTTGCCGCGATCTTTCCAGGGCAGCGCGGATTGCGGCGGCGTGTCGCGCACGCGCTGGCAGGCGCGCTCCAGCAGCGGGAGATCGAGTTTGCCGGCAACGCGGCGCGCCAGCTCCAGCGACTGGTTGAAGCCGCGCTCGCGCAAGCGCGCCGGGTGCAGCGGCATCGCCACGATGCAATCGGGGCGCACTTCGACGCGCTGCGCCAGGCGGCCTGCCAGTTGCGGCACCAGCTGCAACTGCTCGTCAAATTTCAGCGCCCGCACCAGCCGGTCAACCGGAAAGGCATAGGCAAAAACCGCCACCGTGCGATCAAACTGCGGCGGACGCTTCAGGCAGCGCCCGCAGACTGAGCCATCCGGGGTGGACAGGGCGCATACCGGGCAATGCGCGGTGGCCAGATAAGGCAAGGCATCTTCGCACGGCCCGCACCATATGCCATCACGGCTGGCAGCACCGCATAGCAGGCAGGGTTGCGCGGGCAACGCGCGCCCGATTTTTGCGCGGATGTTCATAATATGCCGGGCAAGAATTGACAAGATTGCGCCCTGTACGGATGATGCGATCGGACGTGAAACTCGCGTAGCGCCCCGTTTGCCCCCTCTCTCTCCGGGGGAGGGTTGGGGTGGGGGAAACGGGCATAGCGAGTTTCATTATCAAGGGCGGCATTTTGCCATGCCCGTTGTTGCAATTTAACCCGATTACCTCACCATGCAAACCCAGACCGTAAACATTTTCCGCGCGCGCAAAGCGGCGGCCCCGGCAAGCCCATCCGGCACCGCACGGCGCTGGAGCGTTGACGAGGTAGTGGAACTGTTCAAACTGCCGTTCGCCGATCTGCTCTACCACGCGCAGCAAATCCACCGCGAACATTTCGACCCCAACGCGGTACAGCTGTCCACCCTGCTGTCGGTCAAGAGCGGCGGCTGCTCCGAAGACTGCGGCTATTGCCCGCAGTCGGCATTCCATTCCGCCGGAGTAGAAGATCAGGCGATGCTCCAGCTCAAAACGGTGGTACAGGCGGCGCGCGCCGCGCAGGAAAAAGGGGCGGACCGTTTCTGCATGGGCGCGGCGTGGCGCGAGCCGAGCGATGCGGAGCTGGCCAGCGTGGTGGAAATGGTCAAGGCGGTGCGCGATCTCGGCATGGAAACCTGCGCCACGCTGGGCATGCTGCGCGAGGAGCACGTCGCGCAACTGCGCGCAGCCGGTCTGGATTACTACAACCACAACCTCGACACCGCACCGGAATTTTATGGCGAGATCATCACCACGCGCGACTACCAGGATCGCCTGGACACGCTGGAGCGCGTGCGCCGCGCCGGCATCAACATATGCAGCGGCGGAATCGTCGGCATGGGGGAGACGCTGGCACAACGCGCAGGCTTGATCGCGCAACTCGCCAACCTTGACCCCTATCCCGAGAGCGTGCCGATCAACAACCTGGTCAAGGTGGAAGGCACGCCGCTGGAAAATACGCCCGACCTCGACCCGCTGGATTTTGTGCGCACCGTCGCGGTGGCGCGCATCACCATGCCCAAGGCGCGCGTCAGGCTCTCCGCCGGGCGCCAGCAGATGAGCGATGCGGTGCAGGCTTTGTGCTTCCTCGCGGGTGCCAACTCCATGTTTTACGGCGACCAGCTGCTGACCACCGGCAACCCAGACATAGAGCATGACCGCGCGCTGCTGGACAAGCTTGGCATGTATCCGGTCGCGGAAAACAAATAGCCACAGAGCACACAGAGGCCACAGAGAAAACCGCCGGCCTCTCTGTGAACTCTGTGCTCTCTGTGGCAAGTGGTTTTATGCCTTTCACCGTCCTTTCACAAGAACTCGAAACCCGCGCCGCACAAGGCCTGCTGCGCCGCCGCAATGTGCTGGAAAGCGCACAGGGCGCGCACGTCACGGCGGACGGCCAGCCTTACCTGTCCTTTTGCAGCAACAATTACCTCGGCCTCGCCAGCCACCCGCAGCTGGTTGCGGCATTGCAGCAGGGCGCACAGCAATGGGGCGTGGGCGCAGGCGCCTCGCACCTGGTCAGCGGCCATTGCGCGCCGCATCACCAGCTCGAAACGCAGCTCGCGGATTTTGCCGGCAAGCCCGCCGCCCTGCTGTTCTCCTCCGGCTATCTCGCCAATCTCGGCGCGGTGCAGGCGCTGACCGGACGCGGCGACGCGGTGTTCGCCGACAAGCTCAACCACGCCTCCCTCAACGACGCCATGCTGCTTTCGCGCGCCGAAGTGCGGCGCTATCGGCACAACGATATGACGCATCTCGCACAACTGCTGGCGCAAGCGCGAAGTGGCAGAAAACTGGTGATTACCGATGCCGTGTTCAGCATGGATGGCGACCTCGCGCCGCTGCCGCAACTGCTGGCGCTATGCGAGCAACATGATGCCTGGCTGCTGGTGGACGATGCACACGGCTTCGGCGTGCTGGGCGAGCATGGCCGCGGGGCGCTGTTTCACAACAAAGCCCCTCTCCCTCCGGGGGAGGGGTTGGGGTGGGGGCATTCTCCCCGCATCATCTACATGGCAACGCTGGGCAAGGCCGCCGGCGTAGCCGGCGCGTTTGTCGCCGCCGAACAGGTAGTGATTGACACCCTCATCAACCATGCGCGCAGCTACGTTTACACCACGGCCAGCCCTCCCGCGCTGTCGGTGGCGCTGCTGCAAAGCCTGCACTTGATCCGCCAAGGCGATGGCCTCCGCGCGCACCTGCGCGACCTGATCGAGAGGTTGCGCGCAGGGTTGGCCGGGCTGCCGTGGAAACTGATGCCATCGGATACGGCAGTCCAGCCGCTACTCGTTGGCGACAACAAAGATGCCGTGGCGCTGAGCGCGGGGCTGCGCGCACGCGGCATCTGGGTGCCCGCCATCCGCCCGCCGACCGTGCCGCAAGGCACGGCACGGCTGCGCATCTCCCTCTCCGCCGCGCACAGCACGGACGACGTTGAACAGCTTATTGCTGCGCTCCATGACCTTGCACGTTAGCAGCAGAGGCGGTGGCGCTCCCCTGGTCATGCTGCACGGATGGGGCATGCACGGCGGCATCTGGGGCAATGCGACAGAGCGGCTTGCACAATATTTCCAGGTGCATTGCGCGGATCTCCCCGGCTATGGACAGAGCCGGGAGAAGATGGCGCGTGGAAAAGAATACACGCTGGATTTCATTGTGGAGGAACTATCCCGGCGTTTTGCCGATCCCGTTTCTGTTTGCGGCTGGTAGCTGGGCGGACAAGTTGCGCTGCGCGGGGCGCAACGCCACCCGGAACAAGTGAAGAGGCTGGTTCTGGTTACCAGCACGCCGTGTTTCGCGCAGCGCGCGGATTGGCACTGTGCGATAGCGGGTGACGTGTTGCAGGAATTCGCCAGCGCCCTGGAGCAGAATTACCCCCTCACCCTGAAACGCTTCATTGCACTGCAAGTACGCGGCAGCGAAAACGAGCGTGCGCTATTGCAGGCGTTGCGCGAACGCATGAGCAGCAGCGGAGAGCCGGATCTCGCGGCGCTGCGGGGTGGTTTGGAAATTTTGCGCGATACCGATCTGCGCGGGAATCTGGCGCAAATCGCGCAATCCGCGCTGGTGATTGCTGGTGAACGCGACACGCTGACTCCGCCCGCCGCCTCGGCCTATCTGGCACAGACGCTCCCTGACGCGCGCATGGTGGAGATCAGGGGTGCGGCGCATGCGCCGTTCCTGTCGCATCCCGATGAATTCGTGAAGTGCGTGGCGGATTTTCTGGGTTCGGAGATCGCAGGCTGAGGTGCTCAGAATATCCGCGAATATTCAGCTTCGATTTGTAGCCGCTTGGGTTCGCACCCCCTCCGGCCTGCATGCTAACGCAGTGAGTCAGAAGCTGTGCTCTGCGGCGGGAAATGCACCCTCTTTTACTTCGCGCACGTAGCACACCACCGCATCGGCGACAGATTGCGCGCCCTGCATGTAGTTTTTCACGAAGCGCGGTTTCTTGCCGGGATAGATGTCCAGCATGTCGTGCAGCACCAGCACTTGGCCGGAGCAGTCCGCGCCCGCGCCGATGCCGATGGTGGGAATGGAAATATTGGCAGTGATTTCCTCGGCGAGGTTGGCGGGCATCGCTTCCAGCACCAGCACGCCAGCCCCCGCCCGCTCGACTGCCACCGCGTCCTGCAGCAGGCGCCGCGCGGCGGTTTCATTCTTGCCCTGCACGCGGTAGCCGCCCATCTGGTGCACGGACTGCGGCGTGAGGCCGATGTGGGCGCATACCGGAATACCGCGCCCGCACAGAAAGGCGATGGTTTCCGCCATCGCCTCGCCACCTTCGAGCTTGACCATCTGCGCGCCTGCCGCCATCAGCCGCGCGGCATTCTCGAAGGCCTTTTCCGGGCTGACCTGAAAGGTGCCGAACGGCATGTCGGCAACGATGAGCGCGCACTTCGAGCCGCGCGCCACGCACGCGGTGTGGTAAGCCATCTCATCCAGGGTGACCGGCAGGGTGGTCTCGTACCCTTGCAGTACCATGCCGAGCGAATCACCCACCAGCAGCACATCCACGCCGCCGGTTTCGAGCAGCGCCGCGAAGCTGGCGTCGTAGCAGGTCAGCACGGCAATTTTCTCGCCCCGCTCGCGCATAACCTGCAGGGAAGTTATCGTCGTGCGCGTTCTGTTATCAGGGGTTGTCATGGGCTACAAGCTCCAGTTGTTGTTGCGGGCAACCTTGCAGCGCCACCGCCGCCGGGCCGATGCCGGGAATCGCGCAATCCGGCGCAATTTCCAGCAAGGGGCGCAGCACGAAAGCGCGCAGGTGCATCTGTGGATGCGGGATGGTCAGCCCGTGTTCGTGGTAGCGCAAGTCGTCGTACAACAGCACGTCCAGATCCAGCGTGCGCGGCGCGTTGCGAAACTCGCGCGTGCGGCCGCGCGCGCGTTCCAGCCCGAGCAGCGCATCGAGCAGGGCGCGGGGCGTCATGGCTGTTTCCACTTTTGCCACCGCGTTGATGAAATCCGGTTGTTGCAGGAAGCCTACTGGCGCACTGCGGTACAGCGAGGAGCGGGCCAGCACCCTGGTGTGCGGCAATTCCTCCAGCGCCTGCAGCGCCTGCAATACCTGCTGGCGCGGGCCGGCCAGGTTGCTGCCCAAGCCGATGAAAGCGATATGACCGGCCATCACTCGATGGGAAGCGCCATCTGGGCCGCCGCTTCCGGCTCCGGCTTGGCGCCCGGCTTTTTCCTGCGGCGGCGTTTTTTTGGCACTTCGTCCGGCAGCAACATCGCGGCACGGCGCTCATCCGTCGCATCCTGGAACTCATCCCACCATAATCCGAGTTCCCCGTCCACTTCGCCGCTCTCGCAGCGCAACAGCAGGAAATCATAAGCGGCGCGGAAACGCGGTTGCGACAGCAAACGCAAGGGGCGCTGGCCGCCGCGCTGCTCGAAGCGCGGCTGCAACAGCCACAGCTCCTTCATGATCGCATCGTAGCGGCGCGGGATGGCGAGCTGCGCCCGCTGCCGTTCCAGCACCTCATCCATCGCCGCATGCAGCGCCGCAACCGGACGCTCGCCCGCACCCTGGCGCACCTTCCATGCCGCCAGCACTTCGTGCCACAGCAGCGCGGCAAACAGGAAGGCGGGCGTCACCGATTTCTCTTCGCTGATGCGCTGGTCGGTATTCTGCAGCGCCAGCATGACAAATTTCTCGCCCAGCGGCTGTTCCAGGATCACATCCAGCATCGGCAACAGGCCGTGGTGCAGCTCCATCGCGCGCAGCTTCTTGACGCACTCCACCGCGTGCCCGGACATCAGCAGCTTGAGCATCTCATCCAGCAGGCGCGCCTGCGGCACGTTACCGAGCAGCTCTTTCATACCCGCAATAGGCGCGGCGGTGGCCGCATCCAGCTTCATGCCCAGTTTGGCCGACAGGCGCACCGCGCGCAGCATGCGCACCGGATCCTCGCGGTAGCGCACCAGCGGGTCGCCGATCATGCGCAGGGTATTGGCGCGGATGTCGGCATATCCATCGTGGTAATCGTGAATTTCCTGGCTGACTGGATCGTAGTACAGCGCGTTGGCGGAAAAGTCGCGCCGCGCCGCATCCTGCTCCTGGTCGCCGAATTCGTTGTCGCGCAGCAGGCGCCCGTGTTCGTCGGTCTGCGCGTCTTCCGCCTCGATCAGGCGACGGAAGGTGGAAGTCTCCACCACCTCCTCGCCGAACATCACATGCACCAGGCGAAAACGCCGCCCGATGATGCGCGAGCGGCGGAACACGCGGCGCACTTCTTCCGGCGTGGCGTTGGTAGCCATGTCGAAATCCTTCGGGTGCCTGCCAAGCAGCAAATCGCGCACCGCGCCGCCCACCACGAAAGCCTTGTAGCCGGCCGCATGCAGGCCCTCGGCCACCTTGCGCGCGGCGGGGCTGATGCCGTCGCGGCTGACGCCATGCACTTCAAACGGGATGATGTGGCACTTGCCTTCGACCCGCGCGCGGGCGGTTCTTCCGAACACTCGTTTGAGCAGTTTCTTTATCATCAATTTCCTGTAGGGGTTCCGCGCCTGTCCACGCCAGGCTGTATCAAAAGACGCGGATTATACACCGGGCACAAAACAGCCCTCCCCCGCCGACCCCATTTCCCTCAGTGGGCACTGGAACAGTTCCTCCAGATGTTCGCGCGTCAACAATTCGTTTGCCGCGCCATGCAGCACCCGGCCATCGGCAAACTGCAACAACACGCGGTCGCAGCAGCGCTGCGCCCACAGGATGTCGTGCAACACCACCAGCAGCGCTCCGCCTTCCTCCCTGATCTTGCCGAACTCGCGCATCGCCTGGCCCTGGTGGCGCAAATCGAGGTGCTGCAGCGGCTCATCCAGCAAATAGCATTGCGCCTGTTGCGCCAGCACCTGGGCGATTGCGGCGCGCTGGCGTTCGCCGCCTGACAGCGTGTTGAGCGAACGGTGCGCCAACTCCACCAGTTCCATTTGCGTTAGCGCCTGCCGCGCGATCCTCTCGTCCCCGGCACTGTAGCCAAACCACGGGGCGCGATGGGGGAAGCGCCCCAGCAGCACATATTCCAGCACGCTGCCCCAGAACTCGCCGCCTTCGTTTTGCGGCAGCACCCCCAGGTGGCGCGCCAATTCCCGCCGCACGGTAGCTTGTAACGGTCTTCCATCCCAGCTCACTTCGCCTGCCTGCGGGAGATGCAAGCCAGCCAGCGCGCGCAGCAGGGTGGTCTTGCCCGCCCCGTTCTGGCCCAGCACGCCCCAGCATTCGCCGCGACGGATCGTTACGCTCAGGTCCCGGCATACCACTTTGCCGCCTATCGCCACGGTGAGATTTTGCGCCTGCAACATCAGCGTTTTCCCAACAACCACAGCAGGAACGGCACGCCGAGCAGCGCGGTGAAAACGCCCACCGGCAGTTGCTGAGGCGACCACAGCGTGCGCGCCAAGGTATCGGCCAGCACCAGGAAGCTGCCACCCAGCAGCACCGATAGCGGGATCAGCCAGCGGTGCGCAGCGATGCCCAGCAGGCGAACCGCATGCGGCATCATCAGGCCGACAAAACCGATGGCGCCGCCGAGCTGGAGCGCAGCCACCGTCAGCGCGGCGGCCGCAAAATACAGCGCCATCTGCCAGCGGCCGACCGCCAGGCCGAGTGCAGCGGCCTTGTCCGGCCCGCCGGCCAGCACATCCAGCCCGCCGGAAAACACCGTGGCGCACAGCCCCAGCACCAGCAGCACTACCCAGGCAAACAGCAGCCCTTCGGGGTGCGACAAGTCCCCCATCAGCCAGAACAGCATGCCTTTCACCTGCTCGCCCTGCGCCAGCGTCAGCAGCAGGCTGACCACTGCGCCGCAACCGGCGGACAGCACCACGCCGGTGAGCAGCAGGCGGTAGATATTCCGCTCGCCGTGCAGAAAGCCAAGACCAAACACCGCCAGAATTGCCAGTAGCGCGCCCCCGAATGAAGCCAGTTGCATGGCGGCCAGACTTGCGCCGAGCAGCATGGCCGCCAGCGCGCCCACTGCCGCGCCGCCGGAAATGCCGAGGATGTAGGGATCGGCGAGCGAGTTGCGCAGCAGCGCCTGCAACAGCACACCGGACAAGGCCAGCAGCCCGCCGCAGGCAAAGGCCGCCAGCACGCGCGGCAGGCGCAATTGCCACAGCACCTCTATCGCCGCACTGTCGCCTCGACCAAGCAACGCACTCCACACCTCGCCCGGCGACAGCGGCAACGAACCGTTCATCAGGCCGAAACCCAGGCCAAGAGCGGAAGCACACAACAGCAGCGTCAAGAGCAAGCGCGGGGACATGAACAATCAATCCAATCCGGCAGATGGGTAAGGTGGGGCAAACAGGGTGGCGGTCAACGATTGTTTCCGGAATTATTTGAACAAGTTTTTCAACCCTCCCTTGATCTCGTCCTGCAACCGGGTCTTGACTTCTTCCTTCCTGGCCTCGATCTTCTGCCTGGCGGTATCCGACACCATCGCGCCGAAATCCAGGGTATATTTCAGGTCGCTGAACGGGCCGGAGAGCCGCACCGGCACGGTGATGCCGCCGACGCTATCTTTGCCGCCCTGCCCTTCCAGCGTCTTGGCCAGCGTGGCTTTGGCGAGGTAGTTGATGCTGTCGTTGCCGATGTTGATGTCGCCGCTTCCAGTCAAGCGCAGCAGCGGCGATTTCATCAGCAGGTCATCGTTGTGCGCCACGCCGTCTTTTACCTTGAAGCTGACTTTCATTTCGCTGAAGTCGGTCTTCTCTTCATTGCTGGCCGCCAGCGTTTGCGACGCGCCGCCCCTGCCGAACTCGCGCAGTTTTTTGGCGATATTGATTCCCTTGACCGCGCCGTCTGCCAGATTCAGCGCCATGCTGCCGTTCAGCGCCCGCTTGAGCGCGCCGACCGTATTGCCCTGCGCGTTCAGGTTGAGCGCGATGCTGCCCTTGCCTTCCAGTGTGTCAAAATTTGCCGCGTCCTTGAGCAGCGGCGCGATA
This sequence comes from Nitrosomonadales bacterium, assembly GCA_016213335.1. Taxonomy (GTDB): domain Bacteria; phylum Pseudomonadota; class Gammaproteobacteria; order Burkholderiales; family Gallionellaceae; genus VIKH01. Next base: position 4,863 of record JACRAQ010000125.1, on the reverse strand, counting down.
TTGATGTCACTGAGGCTTTCGACGACGGCAAAGCTGGGCACTGCCTGCGCGGCATTCACGGTGACGTTGCCGGCCATGCTTCCCCCGTACAGATTGGCAGACAGCGGGTTGACGCTCACTACGCCGTTGCGCGCCTTCACATCCACGCGCACTTGTGATGCCTTCACATTGGCCGCCTTGAGCGCGCCGATGCGCAGGCCGCCTTCCAGATTGAGCTTTTTCAGCGCGGACAAATCGAACGGCTGCTCAGGCGCCGTTGATGCCGTTTTACCAGGATCGCCTTCTGTTTTCTTCGGCAAATAAGGGTCGGCATCGAACTGGTCCAGCTCCACGTCGAAGCGAATGGCTGGATTGGAAAAGTTGCTTACTGCCATCTTGGTCTTGACCTGGCTTTGCAGCAGGCTGCCCGCAAGATTGATTTGCGCGCTCTGGCGCCCGGCATCCACCTGCACGCTGCCTTTCATCTCGCCGCCGAGGGTCTTTCCGGGCAGCTTGTCACCGCTGACATTGACCGTGACGGCAAAATTGGAAAAGTTGAACTGCTTCACTTCGAAATTACCGTAGGCGGACGCGGAAAGTTTTACCTTGAATGACTGCCCGGCTAACGCTGCATCCGCATCCAGCGCGAGCGCATCGCTTTTAAACGATTTGGCGCTGCCTTCCAGCTTGGGCAGTGAAAGGCTGGCCGCAAGATTGCCGCCGCCCATCGTTCCCTTGGCCTGCAAATCCAGCCCCTCCAGGCGGTAGGTCTGTTTATCCAGGTCGAAAGCAAGTGCGGTTTTCAGCTGCACGCCCATATCCAGCCTGGGCTGGCTGGCCTGCAGCGTCGCCGCGCAATCAACTTGCACCGGCACCCCGCTGGCGATGCGCCCTGTCTTCAGGTTAATGTTTTTCAGCGCATACTCCGCACCGGTGTTTTCATCGCGATAACCCAGTTCAGTTTTTTCTATCCGCACCGAGGCAATATCAAATTTCACCGGCGGGCCATCGGTTCTGCTTTCACCCTTGCCCGCTTCCCCGCCTTCTTCCTTGCCCAGCAAATCGTCTATATTGGTCTTGCCGTTCTTGAGCTTTACCAGCACAACCTTCAAGCCGCTGACCGTAATCTCGCTCACCACTGCCTGCCCGGAAAACAGCGGCAGCAGCGCCAGCGAAACGTGCGCCCTATCCAGTGCGGCAAATTCTTTTTCGCTCCTGAATTCGGACAGGGATACCTTGTCGAGGCTGGCGCCGATGCTCGGGAAGAAAGTCAGTTTGATGTCGCCGTCCAGCTTGAGGGTGCGCTGCTGCTTCTCCTTGACGGCCTGGATGATCTGGGCCTTGTAGTCATTGGGATTAAAGGTGGCGGCAATATAGGCCGCACCACCCGCTACCAGCACCACTGCGCCACCCGCGCCTATCAACCCGTACTTGAGCAATCTGTTCATGTCACCCCCTGTTGCAGCCAGGCTGATTATAATCCAAGCCCCCGGCGAGGGAGGCAGGGCCGGGATGGCCCATCCGCATCACCGCAGCGTTGCTCCCGCACTCCGGCGCTGATCCGTCCCGCAAACCGGGTTACAGCCGCGTTGACCGGATATGCTCCAGCAACCCCTCTGCCGCATCCTCCACCATGTCCAGCACGCGCTCGAAGCCTTCCGGGCCGCCATAATAAGGGTCAGGTACTTCGCGCGCCTCATGGCGCCGCGCAAACTCGAGGAACAATCCAAGGTGCGATTGCGATTCGCGCGGGCGCAGCCGCTGCAAAATGGACAAATTTGCGCGATCCATCGCCAGCACATAATCGAAGCGGCCAAAATCGTCAGCACCGATCTGGCGCCCGCGCAACGCGCTCATGTCGTAGCCGCGACGCAACGCGGCATGCTGCGCGCGCATGTCCGGCGGATCGCCGATGTGATAATCATGCGTGCCGGCAGAATCAATGAAGATGAGCCGTTCCATCCCAGCCTCTGCGACGCGCGCGCGAAATACCGCTTCGGCGGTAGGCGAGCGGCAGATGTTGCCCATACAGCAGAAAACTACACTTGTTTTGTTCATGGTGCGGATTTGGCGGTTCTGGCTTGCAGAGAAGCCCCTGTATTCTAAATCAGGATGCCACTAAGCACTGGATTATGTTGAAAAATACAACTGGATGGTTTAACCAGGAAACCCCAAAGGCCGCATGCGGCGCGTTGTGCTGAGGAACGGAAACTGGCTGGTTAAGCACTTGCTACCCTCGCGGGGGAGCAAATGGAACAAGGGGAGATGGAGCGGCGCCGCCTTATGTTTGCATCATTATGTTGCAACAGGCGGAATAACGTTGTTTGACAAGTGTTTAGAATCTTATGCCGTACTTGATGCTGGCAACCACTACCGGCTTCCCGGAATCAGAGTTTGGGCGCAGTTTGTACGCAATAACCGAATCAAACCGGCTGTCTTTATCAATTTTTGCCGCATAAGCCAGCTCGGCATTGATTCTCCGTGTTGCCACCAGCGACAGCATCTGGGCCCAAGCGGTCAAGGATTCGTTCATCTCGGTTTGCAGGGCGGTGCCCGCCAGAGTCAGCGCATTGTTAACGCCGGGTGTCCGTGCATTGACCGTGAAGGAGGCTCGGTCATTCGCAACAAGCATATTGCTGCGATTGTTCGCAACACTCATATTATTGATGCGAAATACACGCAATTTCCGCGAAGTGTTTGCATTTTCCACCATGCTGGAGGCCTGCTCAATCGTCAGATTCTCTAATGCGGCATTCTTGTACACCACTGGCGCCATGTTTTCTTGCATGGCTACCGAAGGCATGGTTTGAATGGGAGCGGCTTCGAACTGCTGAGCCAGCGAAGGTGCCGATGCGATAGTAGCCAGTATTGAGAACGAGTACGATATCAACGACTTGGCTGTTCTTGTTGCGATTGCCTTGACTGTGTTCATGATAGCCCCCTATTTATCAAGGATGGTCAAGCACGCTTGCTTGTCGTCATCCGATTTCCATATGTTGCTCATTCCATGGAGCGCACACTATCAAACCGGGGGCAGCAATCAAAGTTCACCAAGCTGATATTCGGCAAGAGACACGAAAGGCGCCTGACTGGGGATAAACGGCAAAAAACTCAGGATAAGCGGCAACCACTGTTGCACCATTTTGGTGCGCCAGTATAAATCTCGTCCGGAAGCGTTCCGTAATTCGAATTGATAAGCTCGTACAAATCGTGGAAACGGGAATAAATTATGGGAAAGCGCTTAGCTTTCAGGCAGCAAATTTGAGCGAAAGATAACGGAAGAAAAAGCCGTTTGCCGCATTTTCAGCATAGCCCTGACAAGTACTTGCGGCAGGAGCGCGCACCTGGTTGATTTTCAGGTGATTGCTGTATCCCCTTAGTAAAGTAGCCCCTGCGCGGCCATGGCTTTCATCACAATGCCAATGTAACGGTTGATACGCTCCTGGCTTGAGCCGCGCTTCACCACCTCAGTCGAGGAACCCCAGATCAGCTTGTCATTGGAAGTATCGTACAGATTGGTTTCAATCACCGTGATTTCATCCTCGGCTACGAAGCCTGGCGAATACATGGCGTTGTAACCATAGCCATAATAATCAGGCCACGTACCATAGTAAGGCGGCGGGTAATACCCCGGCACATAGGTTTTCACCGTCTTCTTGCCCGTCACCCGCGTGATGAGTACGGTATCGGCCCCCATCTCCTTCACCTTGCCTGCAATGGCTTTGTGGTCGCTTTGCAGCTCGTCAGGAAGAACCGTGTAACTGGCAACCGCTTCGATGCCATGAGCAGTAATCTGCCTGACAAACTCGTCCTCGAAAATACGGCGGTTTACGGGCTTGCGGGAAACGCCGACCACCATGATTTTTTTGGGAAGCGAACGATAGGAAGGATCCAGCCACATCTCGTCCGGCTGCGTCGCCGTTGCGCACGCCATGAGAATAGTAGAAACCGCCAAAAAGCTGAGAGCATTACGCAGAAATTGCAACATTTTTACCCTCCTTCCACATTCGGAATACGCACAAGCATACGCCTCTTTGGCCCTTCTGTGTCCCCTTCACAGTGGCGACAAAAACACGCTCTCCCGCAGCTTCTTCAACTGATCGCGCAGCTCGGCGGCGCGCTCGAATTCCAGATTTTTGGCGGCAGCGAGCATTTCCTTTTCCAGCCGCGCAATCTCCTTCGAGACTTCCTTCTCGCTCATCGCCAGGTATTTGGCCTGGGTCTGCGCAGCCTTCAGCGACTTGCGCTCGGCGTCCATGTCATACGCGCCCTCAATAATATCCTTGATACGTTTGACGATGCCCTGCGGCGTGATGCCGTGCTGCTCATTGTAGTGCAGCTGCTTGTTGCGCCTGCGCTCGGTCTCGCCGATGGCACGCTTCATCGAATCGGTGACCTTGTCGGCATACAGGATCGCCCTGCCGTTGATGTGGCGCGCGGCGCGGCCCATGGTCTGGATCAGCGAACGCTCGGAGCGCAGGAAACCTTCCTTGTCGGCATCGAGTATCGCCACCAGCGACACTTCGGGGATGTCCAGCCCCTCGCGTAGCAGGTTGATGCCGACCAGCACGTCGAACATACCGAGGCGCAGGTCGCGGATGATCTCCACGCGCTCCACCGTTTCGATATCCGAATGCAGGTAGCGCACCTTGATGCCGTGCTCGGAAAAATATTCGGTGAGCTGTTCCGCCATGCGCTTGGTCAGCGTGGTGACCAGCACGCGCTCGCCCGCCTGCACACGCTTGTTCACCTCACTCATCAGGTCATCCACCTGGTGCGTGGCGGGGCGCACCTCCACCTGCGGGTCCACCAGCCCGGACGGACGCACCACCTGCTCCACCACCAGCCCGGTAAGCTCAGCCTCATACACCGACGGCGTGGCGG
>JACRAQ010000122.1 GCA_016213335.1 Nitrosomonadales bacterium | reverse complement strand
CAACAAGCGGTTGGCAATGCGCGGCGTGCCGCGCGACCGTTTGGCGATTTCCAGCGCGCCATCCGGCGAGATCGGCAGTTCCAGCAAATTGGCCGAGCGCGTGACGATACGCTGCAATTCGCCGGTGGTATAAAACTCCAGCCGCGCCACGATGCCGAAGCGGTCGCGCAGCGGGTTGGTCAGCATGCCCGCGCGCGTGGTCGCGCCCACCAGCGTGAACGGCGGCAGATCCAGCTTCACCGAGCGCGCCGCCGGGCCTTCGCCGATCATGATGTCTATCTGGTAATCCTCCAGCGCGGGATAGAGGATTTCCTCCACCACGGGCGAGAGGCGGTGGATTTCATCTATGAACAGCACATCATTCGGCTCGAGATTGGTCAGCAGCGCCGCGAGGTCGCCCGCGCGCTCCAGCACCGGGCCGGAGGTGTGGCGCAGGTTGACCCCCATCTCGCGCGCGATGATGTGCGCCAGCGTGGTCTTGCCCAGCCCCGGCGGGCCGAACAGCAGCACGTGATCCAGCGGCTCTTTGCGCTTGCGCGCGGCCTCGATGAAGATTTGCAACTGCCCGCGTATCTTTTCCTGGCCGACATACTCGTCCAGCAGCTTGGGGCGCAGCGCGCGCTCCAGCGCCTCTTCCTGCGGGGAAACCGCTGCCGGGGAGATGATGCGCGCGGCGCTTAAATCGTCGTTCTGGATCATGCCCTGGATGATAGCTTATGCGGCTTCATGATTTGGACAAAAGCTTCAGAGCCTGGCGTATGCCGTCGGATACCCCGGCATCGGCAGGTAGCTGTTTGGCCGCCCACTCCGCTTCCTTCGCGCTGTAACCCAGCGCCAGCAGCGCGTTCACCACGTCTTCGCCCTGTGCCGGCGCACTGCTCCTGATATTGCCCGACACGGTTACGCTGAATTTGCCCTGCAATTCCAGCAGCAGGCGCTCGGCGGTCTTCTTGCCCACGCCGGGGATTTTTGTGAGCCGCCCCGCTTCCTTGCGCGCCACAGCATCGGCCAGATCGGTGAGGCTCAGGCCGGACAGCACGGAAAGCGCCAGCTTCGGCCCCACGCCGCTGATCTTCAGCAACTGGCGGAATGCCACGCGCTCGTCCGGCGAACCGAAGCCGAACAGCAGATGCGCATCTTCGCGCACGATGAGATGAGTGTGCAGCACCACTTTTTCGTGCAGCACCGGCAGGTTGTAAAACGTGCTCATCGGCACGTCCAGTTCGTAAGCCACACCCTGCACGTCCAGCAGGATTTGCGGCGGGTTCTTTTCAATCAGTATTCCGGTCAACCTGCCTATCATGCCAGCCTGCCTTTTTTCATCCGATACCCCGCCGTAGCCAGCGCACCCAGCCCCATCCCGCCGTGCGCGTGGCAGATGGCGCAGGCCAGGGCATCCGCCGCATCCGGGCTGGGGCTGCCGGAAAGTTCCAGCAGGCGCCGCACCATCTCCTGCACCTGCTCCTTCTTTGCATGTCCGTTACCAACCACCGCCTGCTTCACCTGCAAGGCGGTGTATTCCGCCACCGGAAGACCCGCCAGCACCGCCGCGCAGATCGCCGCGCCGCGCGCCTGCCCGAGCAGCAGGGTGGATTGCGGGTTGACGTTGACAAAAACCTTCTCCACCGCGACCTGCTGCGGCTGATGCTGCGCGATCACCTCGCCCAAGGAATCGAGTATGACCCTGAGACGCTCCGGCAATTCGGCATCCGGCGTCTTGATGCAGCCGCTGGCGACGTAGGCGAGCTTCTGCCCGGCCTTGTCGAGAATGCCGAAGCCGGTGACGCGCAGGCCGGGGTCAATACCCAATATTCGTACTGGAGAATGGGGAAGGGAGAAGGGAAAAGGGTAACTCATCGGCGCGCTATGGGTTTTACCCTTCCCTCTTCCCCCTTTACTTTCCTCACTCGTCCATCACCGCGTTGGTATAAACCTCCTGCACATCATCGAGATTTTCCAGCGCGTCCAGCAACTTTTGCATGCGCTGCGCGTCCTCGCCGGCCAGCGCCACTTCGGTGACGGGTTTCATGGTGACCTCCGCCACCTCCGGCTTGAAGCCCGCCGCTTCCAGGCGGTGCTTCACCTCGACAAAATCGTTGGGTGCAGTAATGACTTCAAGGCTGCCGTCGTCATTGCTCACGAAGTCCTCGGCGCCCGCGTCCAGCGCCACTTCCATCAGCGCGTTTTCATCCGTGCCCGGCGCGAACACCATCTGCCCGCAATGCTTGAACAGGAACGACACCGAACCGTCGGTGCCGAGGTTGCCGCCATATTTGGTGAAGGCATGGCGCACATCGGCCACGGTGCGGGTCTTGTTGTCGGTCATGCAATCCACGATCACCGCCACGCCGTTGATGCCGTAGCCCTCGTAACGCAGCTCGATGTAATCCACGCCTTCCAGCTCGCCGCTGCCGCGCTTGATGGCGCGCTCCACGTTGTCTTTCGGCATGTTCTGGGCGTAAGCCTTTTCCATCGCCAGGCGCAGGCGCGGATTGCTGGCCGGATCGCTGTCACCCAGCCTCGCCGCCACGGTAATTTCCTTGATCAGGCGCGTGAAAATTTTCCCGCGCTTGGCGTCCTGCTTGCCCTTGCGGTGCTGGATGTTCGCCCACTTGCTGTGACCTGCCATATTCGTGTTCCCCGTCGGATTGCGTCCCGCAGCCCGGATGCCGCGAGAATTCGCGCTCAAGAAAAGCGCGCTAATGTTATCATTTTTAGGCACTTAAACCCAAAGCAATCCCACCGAAAGGCCAGCTATATGACCGCACCGCTGCTCATCGCCAAGAACGCCGAAAAAGAGCTCTTCCTGTTGCCGCAGATGGCGAACCGCCACGGCCTCATCACTGGCGCGACGGGAACCGGCAAGACCGTCACCCTGCAATCGCTCGCCGAATCGTTCAGCCGCATCGGCGTACCGGTTTTTTTATCCGACATCAAGGGCGACCTGTCCGGACTTTGCAAGACTGGCGGCGGCAACGAAAAAGTGGCAGCGCGGGTGGCCCAATTGCAGCTCGATGATTTCAAGCACCGCGCCTACCCGGTCGCCTTCTGGGATGTGTTCGGCGAGACAGGGCATCCGGTGCGCGCCACCGTATCCGACATGGGGCCGCAACTGCTGGGCCGCATGCTCAACCTCAACGAGGTGCAGCAAGGCGTGTTGACGCTGGTTTTCAAGATCGCCGACGACAACGGCATGTTGCTGCTGGATTTCAAAGACCTGCGCGCGATGGTGCAATTCGTCGGCGAAAACGCCAAGGATTACACTTCGGAGTACGGCAACGTTTCCGTTGCCAGTATCGGCGCGATCCAGCGTGGCTTGCTGGAACTCGAGCATCAGGGCGCGGAAAAATTCTTCGGCGAGCCCATGCTCAACATCGAAGACCTGATGCAGACCGACCGCCAGGGTTTCGGCACGATCAACATCCTCGCCGCCGACAAGCTGATGGGCTCGCCCAAGGTGTATTCCACCCTGTTGCTGTGGCTGCTGGCCGAACTGTTCGAGAACCTGCCGGAAGCGGGCGATCTCGAGAAACCCAAGCTGGTGTTCTTCTTCGATGAAGCGCACCTGCTGTTCAGCGATGCGCCCGCAGCGCTGCTCGACAAGATCGAGCAGGTGGTGCGGCTGATCCGCTCCAAGGGCGTGGGCGTGTACTTCGTCACGCAAAACCCGGCGGACGTGCCGGACAAGGTGCTGGGCCAACTCGGCAACCGCATCCAGCATGCCCTGCGCGCCTTCTCGCCGCGCGACCAGAAAGCCGTGCGCGCTGCCGCCGAAACCATGCGCGACAATGCCGGGCTGGACGAGGTAGCCGCCATCACCGAACTCGGCGTGGGCGAAGCGCTGGTTTCCCTGCTCGATGAAAAAGGCCGCCCCGCCATTGTCGAGCGCGCCCTCATCGTGCCGCCCGAAGCGCAGATCGGGCCGATCGCCGCCAGCGAGCGCAGCGCCATCATCGCCGCCTCGGTGCTGGCGGGCCACTACGAGCAGGCCACGGACCGCGAATCCGCCTACGAAATGATCAAGGCCCGGGCCAGCCAGAAACAGGCCGGAACGGAACGGCCATCCGCACCGCAGGTTACTGCCCCGCAGCCTGCCGGCGACAGCGGCTTGGGCGGCATGCTGGGCAGCATCTTCGGCGGCGGAAATTCGCGCCGCCAGGGCATGGGCGAGGCGCTGGTCAAAAGCGCCATGCGTACCATCGGCTCGGAGGTGGGCAGGCAGATCATTCGCGGCGTGCTGGGGTCCATGCTGGGCGGGCGGAGATAACAAGGCCGACTACAGCGAAACCACATAGCAAAAAGCCCCTCGCTTGCGCGAAAGGCTCGTGGTTTACCCCTTGGGGTTATCCTGCGAAGATTCTCACTGAGAGTTTCCTCTTATTGTGAAAAGCAAGGCGGGCATCGGTCAGTTACAATACGGCTCGAAGTATAGTTGGCTGCGCTGCAAATTACAACAAGTGTGAATCAATCACATATCAGCAGCCCTTCCTGAATTCGGAAGATCGAGGAGAGTTAAAGATCGTGGTGCGTCGAAGGCACACCTTTGATTCTGCTTGCTCAACGGTTATTCACGAAGGGAAGATGATGGGGAATTTTACTTTAGGGCTGGACTTAGGCACCAACTCGATCGGCTGGGCACTGGTTGATTTTGACGATAACCAGCAACCAAAAGAACTCATCGCCTGCGGCTCGCGCATTTTTCAGGAAGCGGTCGAAGCAAAAACCGGTACACCAAAAAATCACGCCCGCCGTGCCGCGCGTGCGGCGCGCAAGCTGGTGGCGCGGCGCAAACAGCGGCGCACTAAACTGCTAAATCTTCTCATCCGCCATGGCTTGTTGCCGCAGGACGATGCCAAACGCAATACATTGCTGCTGGACAACCAAGCCAACAATCCCTATCAACTTCGCAAGCGCGGGCTGGATGAAAAGCTGGAGCCGTTCGCCTTTGGCCGCGCACTCTATCACCTCGCCCACCGGCGCGGCTTCCAGAGCAACCGCAAAGCCGCATCGGAGGAAGACGGCAAAGTCAAAACTGCAATCTCAGCCTTGCGCACCGAAATGCAAGGCCAAACCCTTGGCGCATATCTGGCCGATCAACCCACGCAGCGCAGGCGTTACACCGACCGCGCCATGTACGCAGAAGAGTTCGAACAACTGTGGAGCAAGCAGGCTTCCTACGCGCCGGAGCAACTGACGCAAGCGCTCAAGGTCGCCATTCACAACAGTATTTTCTTTCAGCGCCCGCTCAAGTCGCAGAAACACCTGGTCGGCAAATGCACCTTCGAGCCGACGCGCAAGCGCGCCGCCAAAGCCATCCTGCTGGCGCAACGCTTCCGCATCCTGCAAGACGTGAATCATCTCGCTGTGAAGAACCCCATCACGCGTGAATTCCGCCCGCTTACGCAAGACGAACGCAACAAGCTTGCCGAAGCGCTCGACAAGCAAAAAAGCATGACTTGGGGCGCGGTGCGCAAGGTGGTGGGCTGGAACAAAAAGGATAGCCTGCACGAAGGCGAAACCTTCAATCTGGAGGAGGGCAAAAAAGACAAACTGCTCGGCAACCGCACCGCCTGCGATCTGCGCAGCGCGCTGGGTAATCGCTGGGACGCGCTCACCGCGCAGCAACAGGATGACCTGGTGACCGACCTGCTCACCATAGACAATGAGCAAGGTTTCCTCAACCGGATGAAGAGCCACTGGAACTTTGACGCCGCCGCTGCCGAAGCACTCGCCATAATTGAACTGGAGCCCGGCTATGCTCGGCTCTCCGCCAAAGCGATGCGCGCCATCCTGCCCTATCTCGAACAAGGCATGATTTACAGCGATGCCTGCAAGGCGGTGGGTTACGACCACAGCAACCCGAACCAGCAAACAGTTACCGACAAGCTTGGCCTGCCCTCCAACGTGCGCAACCCGGTGGTGCAGAAGGCACTGTTCGAAACGCGCAAGGTGGTCAACGCCATTGTGCACAAGTACGGCAAGCCCGCCGTCATCCGCGTGGAAATGGCGCGCGACATGAAACTGTCCAAACGCCAGAAAAAAGAATTGCAGGGCGAGCAGAACAAACTAAAAAAGGCCAACGACCTTGCCGCCGATATTCTGCGCAAGGAATTCGGCATCCAGCAGCCCACCCGCGCAGACATCCAGAAATACAACCTGTGGCTGGAATGCAAGGAAGTCTGTCCCTATACCGGCACGGTCATCTCGCGCGAAATGCTCTATTCGCCGGAAGTGGACGTCGAGCACATCCTTCCCTACAGCCGTTCGCTGGATGATTCCTACATGAACAAGACACTGTGCATGGCGACCTTCAACCGGCAAGTGAAGCTCAACAACACGCCTTATGAAATCGGGCAAGGAAACCAACCATGGTATGAAGGCTTACTCCAGCGCATCAGCAAATTCCACATGCCGCTCATGTCCACCTCAAAGCGTCGCCGTTTCGAACAAAAGGAAATCGAGACCGATAAATTTATCGAACGGCAATTGAACGACACACGCTACATCTGCGTGGAGGTGCGGGACTTCCTGCAACAGCTCGGCGCCCCCGTGGAAGTCAGCAAGGGCGAAGCCACCGCAAAACTGCGTGGCCGCTGGAAGCTGAACACCCTGCTCTCCCCCGACGGCAGCAACGAAAAGAACCGCGCCGACCACCGCCACCATGCGATAGATGCCGTGGTGATCGCGCTGACCAACCGCAGCCTGTTCCACAAACTGTCGCGCCTGTCCGTACAAAGCATTTCGCTCGACAAAAGCCGCTTCGACGTGCCGCCGCCGTGGGATGGGTTCTACGATGATGTGTACGAGAAGATAGATCAGGTAATCGTCTCGCACGCCCCGGCTCGCAAGATCAGCGGGGCGCTGCACGAGGACACCGCCTACGGCCATTTCCAGGAAGAGGTTGCCGATCCGAAAACCGGGAAAATCAGTATCGAAGACCGCTTTGTTTATCGCAAGCCATTGGCGACACTCACCGCGAACGAGGTCGGCAAGATACGCGATGACAAGGTGCGCAAGCTGGTTGAGCAGCGGCTAGTCGATTGCAATGGTGATGCCAAGAAAGCTTTCGGTGATCCAAACAATCCATTGTGTTGTAATAGTGTGAAAAACCCATCAAGGCAAAAAAGCAAACGCGGCAATGAGTTTTCAATAATCCGCACGGTAAGGCTGGTGACCAATTTCAACAAGGCAACGACCCACGCCATTCAAAAAGGCCAAGGCCGCGATTACAAATTCTTCAAATACGGCAACAACCATCACGTCGAGATTATCGAGCATGTAGAAACAGGCAAGCGCAAAGGCATTTTCGTTACGGCGATGGAAGCGGCGCGGCGGGCGCGCGGTGCAGCCGACACCGATAAGAGCGGCATCGTGCAGCGCGATCATGGTGATGACTGGAAATTTGTCATGTCGCTGGCAGTCAACGATCTGGTTGCTGTTGAGAATGCGGAACGAACTGACTACTACCGTGTTCAGTTGCTTGATAGCTCAAACGAAAACATTCTTTTCCGCCTTCATAACGTGGCGACACTGACTGACAACTCAACGCGCCTATTCAAAAACGCAAACACGCTTCGGTGCAAAAAAGTTTTTACTGACGCACTCGGCAACCTCGCCCCATGCAATGATTAAGCGCATCGTCGAGATCAGCAATCCCGCCTATCTCCATCTGCGCAACCGGCAGATGGTGATCGAGCGCGATGGCGTGGAAGCAGGCAGCGTGCCGGTGGAGGATTTGGGTGTGCT
>JACRAQ010000120.1 GCA_016213335.1 Nitrosomonadales bacterium | reverse complement strand
TGGCTTTCTGCACCGCATCCATCGCCAGAGCACGGATCGCGCCGGTTATCTCGTTAAACTTTGGGGGGGTTACGTTACGGGTTGCCGACATTTCTCGCTAGCCTCCTGAGCGTCCCTGTGCGGGTTGATTAGTTGCGTTTTCAAGACCGGCAATTATGCCGCACGGCCCCGCTTAGGGCAAACATATTCCGCCGGTTGATCCGCGTCAATCTTGGCTGGCGCGCCTTCTGCGCGGATGAAACAACGGATGAGGCTCAGATCAGGCCGTGCTCGGCAGCATACACCGCAGCCTGCACGCGCTTCGCAATATTGAGCTTGCGGAGTATGCCCTGCACATGGATCTTGATGGTGGATTCCGACAGGTTGAGCGTGCGTGCAATTTCCTTGTTGCTCGAGCCCCGGGCAAGCATGACGATGATTTCCCGCTCGCGCGGAGAGAGCTTGCCGGGATTGATATCCGCCACGGCAACGTTCTCCTTGGGCGGCAGGCGCAGCGAATCCGCCAGCTTGTGCGCGATTTGCGGCGACATCACGGATTCGCCGCTCGCCGCGCGGCGGATGGATTCCAGCAGGAACTCGGTATCTATGTTTTTCAGCAGGTAGCCGCGCGCTCCGGTGCGCAACGTTTCCAGCAGGTCTTCGGCGTTTTCCGAAACGGTGAGCATGATGACCTGTGTTTCCGGAACATCCTCCACCAGCAGGCGCAGGGCTTCCAGTCCGCCGGTTCCGGCCATGTGCAGGTCAAGCAGCACCACATCCGGTTTGAGCTGCTTGGCGCGCTTGACGCCTTCCAGCCCGTCGCCGGCTTCGCCCACCACCTCAAAGCCTTCGTGCCGCTGCAACACCAGCTTGATGCCGTTGCGAAACAGCGTGTGATCGTCAACAATCAGGATGCGTATCGGTTTCATGCCGCGACATTGCTCCTGTATGGCAGGGCAAGGCGCATCAGCGTCCCCTTCCCCGGCGCGGATTCGAGCGTCAGTTCGGCATCAATGCGGTACGCCCGCTCGCGCATGATGCTCAGCCCCACGTGGGTGTCGCCGGTATCGCGCGCCGCATCGAAGCCTACTCCGTCATCGCGGATGCGGAGCGAACATTCTCCGTCGCACACCAGCTCTACGTCAACGCAGCTTGCCTTGGCATGTTTGCGCACGTTGGAAAGCGATTCATGCACGATATGCATGGCCTGGAGCACATGCTCCGGCGGAAGTTCCGGTACCGTGCCGCGAAAGGAAAAAGTGGCGCGAATACCGGTCTGCCCTTCAAATTTCTCCAGTGCGCTGCGCACGGCGGTTTCCAGGTCCGCGCTGCCGACGCGGGTGCGGAAATGCACCAGCAGCTCGCGCACGTCGTCGTAACTTTCCTGCACCCCCTCGCGTATCTGCTCCAGCCCCTGCAAGGCGGTGGATATTTGCCCCTGCTTCAAATCGTCGCGCAATAGTTGCACCTGGATGTTCAAAAAAGCAAGCGACTGGGCGATGCTGTCATGCAGCTCCTGCGCCAGCAAGTTGCGCTCCTCGGATACCGCCATTTCCTTTTCGCGCGCGATGAGCCGCTGGTTCTCGATGGCGACGCCCAGATGCTGGCCGACCGATTCCAGCAGGCGTATTTCCGATGGCGGCAAAATGCGCGGCGTTTCAAAAAACAGGTTGATCATGCCCAGGATCTGCTGTTTGGAACGGATCGGGATCGCCACGACCGACTGGAACCCGTCCCGTTTACACGCGTGCATCGGCAGCCGCTGCAACGGAGAAGAGAAATCGGCGCACATGGCAACGCCGTCGCGCGCCACCTCGCCGCACAGGCTATTGCCGACTGCCTGGCAGGTTTCCTCGTCCAGAAAAGATTTGGAGACCCCAAGCGACGCGACAATTTTCAGTTTTTCCCCCTTGGGATCAACCAGGCGCACCACGCCGTCGCGCGCATCCATCAGGGTGGCCAGCTTGTCCAGCACGATATCGCACAACGGCTCCGCCGCAGTTGACGAATTGAGAAACGCGGCCACGTCATAGAGCACGGCAAGCTCCCGGTTCTTGACTTCAATGCTGCGGGACTTTTCCTCCACCCGCTGCTCGAGGTTGGCGTAAAGATCCTGCAACTGGTCGGCCATCTGGTTAAAACCTTCGGCCAGCTCACCGAACTCGTCCTTTTTCTCCACTCGCAGGCGCACGCCGAAATCCGCTTTGCCCATGCGCTGGATGCCCTCCCGCAAACCGTTGACCGGCCGCACCACCATCAGCGAAAACAGCTTCATCAGCAGCACGGTGCCGATCAAAGCCAGGCTGATCAGCCCGATCTGGAACGTGCGTAACAGCGTGGTGGCGCGAGCGTTGCTGAGTTCCACCATCGCCACCAGCTTGTTCACGCTATCAACAAACCTGCCCACCACGGGCCGGTATTCCGCCAGCATGAATTCCTGCTCGCTCTGCTGCTCCGAATCGAGTATGCGCTTGATGCGCGGCTTGATATCGCCCTTCCAGGTTCTTTGCAGCTCGCCCATTTGCGCCCGCACCTCTTTATCCTTGGGCAAGGAAAGCGGGCGCTCCGGATCACCGCGCTCGAGATCGCCCAATACTTTCTCGAACTGCCTGACCTTGGCTTCGATATCCCCGCGCACCTCGGGGGAGGGTTGCTGCACGTATTGGGCAAGCAGGAAAGCGATGTGGAACGAGCGCATGCGCTCGCTGCCCGCATCGTTGATCGCCGCCGCCCCGCCTTCCAGCCGCCAGGATACATACAGCGTCGAGCTGATGGCGACCAGCGCGACAAAGAAATAGAACAGCAGCAGGCCGGTAATCTTTTGCTGGAGCTTGAAGGTTGCCATCGGCAATGCCTTATATCGAATCTATTGCGTGCCCTGTTGTCCGGCCGACAGCATCAATCCAGAACGTGCGACACCATGCCGTCCGCCAGCTTGGGCTCGAACCAGGTGGACTTTGGCGGCATGACCTCATTGGCGTCGGCCACTGCCATCAAGTCCTCCATGCGGGTGGCAAACAGGGAAAAAGCTGCGGCCATACCGCCGTTGACGCGCCTTTCCAGTTCCGCCAGGCCGCGGATACCGCCGGCAAAATCAATGCGCGTGTCCCGGCGCGGATCGCGGATGCCAAGCACTGGCGCAATCAGGTGGTTTTGCAGCAGGCTCACATCGAGCCGCGCCACCGGATCGCTTGCGGGAACCAGTTCCGCGCGGATTTGCAGGCGGTACCACCGCCCCGGCAGATAGAGGCCGAATTCGCCCGGCTGGCCCGGTTTGACCGGCACGTCACTCGCCTGCACCGAAAAATTCTCGCCGATGCGCCGCAAAAATTGCGCTGCATCCATGCCATTCAGGTCGCTTACGAGGCGATTGTAATCCATGATCTTCATCTGGTGGTGCGGGAAAATCACCGACAGGAAATAGTTGTAGCTTTCCTCGCCGCCGTGCGCCGGGTTGGCGGCACGGCGCGCCGCCGCCACGCGCGAGGCGGCGGCCGAGCGGTGGTGCCCGTCGGCAATATAGAGGGCGCGCATGGCGTCGAATGCGGCGGTAATCTGTTTCTGGATCGCGGAATCGCGGATCACCCAGATGGTGTGGCGGACCCCGTCATCTGCGGTCACGTCGGCATCCGGCGCGCCGCCGGATGCGCGTTCCAGGATCACATCCACCTGAGGCGCGGCAGGGTAGGCCAGCAGCACCGGACCAGTCTGGGCATTGAGCGCATCAATCTGGCGCACGCGGTCATCTTCCTTGTCGGGGCGGGTGAACTCGTGCTTGCGGATGCGGTTGCTGTCGTAGTCCGCCACCGAGGCCGCCGCCACCAGGCCGGTCTGGCTGTGCCCGCCCATCACCAGCCGGTAGGCGTAATAACAGGGCGCCGCATCGCGCATCAGCACGCCTTCCTCCAGCATCTTGCGGAGGTTCTCTGCCGCCTTGGCATAAACCTCCGGCGCATAAGGATCGGTTCCGGCGGGCAGATCAATTTCCGGCTTGGAAATGTGCAGGAAGCTCCACGGCTTGCCTGCCGCGCGCACGCGCGCCTCCTCGCTGGAAAGCACGTCGTAGGGAGGGGCGGCGATTGCGGCAGCACGGGAGGGGGCGGGGCGCAAACCGGCAAAGGGGCGGATCAGGCTCATTACAATTCCTCGGTTCTGTTCATAAAACGCTTGACCGTCAATACACGCCCAAGATCAGGTTTCATTTTATAACGGCCACAATTTTGCGGGGTGGATTCGCTTGATCCCCCATTGTGTTTCACTTTACGGCGTGGGATTGGTGCCGTTTCCGCTGGCCGCCGTTCTTGCCGCGCCGGACAGCAGCCTGACCGGCACCAAGCACCGCCCCGACAGCTCGCCTACCCCGGCAAACTGCCCGCAGCCATACAGGCGCACCCTGCCGTCCGGCAATGCGGAGTCAACGGCAAGCCGTTGCCCTTGCGCGATGCGGGTCACCTGCCCTTCATCCAATTCCAGCACGGGCAAGTCTTGCAACAAGCTGTCCACCGGCAGCAGGCAGGCCTCCCGCTCCCCCATGGCCATTCCCTCAAGCTCGTGCAAACTGTGTGCTTGCCCCAGCTGGAATCCGGCGATCGCGGTGCGGCGCAAACCCCGCAAATGCGCGCCGCATCCCAGCGCGTTGCCGATGTCTTCGGCCAGCGTGCGGATATAGGTGCCCTTGCTGCATCGCACGGTGATTTCCATCTCGTCCCCGGAGAATTGCTCCAGCACCAGCTCGCGGATAGTTACGCTGCGGCCCTCGCGCTCTACGGTTTCGCCCTTGCGGATATATTCGTACAGCGGTTTGCCCTGGTGCTTCAGGGCACTGTGCATGGGGGGAATCTGCCGGATTGCTCCCGTAAAATCGCGCAATGCCCCGCGCACCTGCGCCTCATTCAGCGCCACCGCGCAGGAGCGAATGACTTCACCTTCCGCATCACCCGTGGCAGTAGTCACGCCGAGCTTGACCAGCGCGCGATAGGTTTTGTCGGCATCCAGCAGCGCGTTGGAAAATTTGGTGGCCTCGCCGAAACAGATCGGCAACAGCCCGGTTGCCAGCGGGTCGAGCGTGCCGGTGTGTCCCGCCTTTTCGGCCTGAAACAGGCGGCGGACTTTGTGCAAGGCGATGTTGGAGCTGAGCGCGAGCGGCTTGTCGAACAGCAGGACGCCGTCGAGCGGGCGTTTGTCACGGTTCATATGCACACCATTTCAGCTCGTAGCCTGTAGCTGGTAGCAAGTAGCCAAGCTGGTTTTGCTACCAGCTACAAGCTACGAGCTACCAGCATGGCTTTTATCACTGGCGATCGCCTGGTCTATGAGTTGCGACAAATGCGCACCACGCTCGATCGATGCATCGTCATCGAAGTGAAGTTGCGGCGTGACGCGCAGATTCATGGCGTGGGACAAGCGGCTGCGCAGAAATCCGGCGGCGTGCTCCAGGCCTTGCTGCACCTTGCCGCTCGCGCCTTCCAGCGTGGTATAGAAAATTTTGGCGTGCGAATAATCGCGGGCAACCTCGACCCCGGTCAAGGTAACCATGTGCACGCGCGGGTCGCGCACCTCCAGCCGCAGCAACCCGGCCAGCTCGCGCTGCACCTGCTCTGCGATCCGGTCGGTTCTGGCGTAGTCCTTCGCCATTACAACGCGCGCGCCACCTCGACGATCTCGAATACTTCGAGCTGGTCGCCTGTCTGGAGGTCGTTGTACCCGCGCAGCGACAGCCCGCACTCGAAATTCGCCCGCACTTCCCTGGCGTCATCCTTGAAACGCTTCAGCGAATCCAGCTCGCCGGTGTGGATGACCACGTTGTCGCGCAACACGCGCACCTGGGAGCCACGCTTGATCATGCCCTCGGTCACATAGCAGCCCGCCACCGTGCCGACCTTGGAGATATGGAACACCTGGCGCACTTCCACCATGCCAATGACGCTTTCCTTTTTCTCCGGCGCCAGCATGCCGGACAGCGCGGCTTTGATTTCGTCCACCATCTCGTAGATGATGTTGTAGTAGCGCACGTCCACGCCCGAGGCTTCCGCCAGCTTGCGCGCAGCGGCGTCGGCGCGCGTGTTGAAGCCGATCACGATGGCCTTGGATGCCAGCGCCAGATTGATGTCGGATTCGCTGATCGCGCCCACACCGCTATGCAGCAGGTTGACCTTCACCTCGCCGGTGGAGAGTTTCTGCAAGGCGTGCGCGATGGCCTCGCAGGAGCCCTGCACATCGGCCTTGACGATCAGCGCCAGGGTGCGCACTTCCCCTTCGGCCATCTGTTCGAACATGTTTTCCAGCTTGGCCGCCTGCTGCTTGGCCAGCTTCACGTCGCGGAACTTGCCCTGACGGAACAGGGCGATTTCCCGCGCTTTCTTCTCGTCGGCCAACACCATCACATCTTCGCCGGCTTCCGGCA
>JACRAQ010000119.1 GCA_016213335.1 Nitrosomonadales bacterium | reverse complement strand
CTACCTTAAATGGTATTTTGGCATTTCTGCGGTAGTAAGTTTTACTATCGTTTCCATATTGATGTTGATGGTCATGGTCATGGAATCAAATAAATTACGCTACGGCGACTACTGCCGTTGCCATTCCCATCGACATAAAATGGTGATGATTCTGGCTGATCGTGGATCAGCGACCCTTACCTATCTGGCATCACTACAAAGAGTAGTTTCCCGGTAGCAATTGCCAAATATCATGAAGCTGCATACTTCTCTGTATAGGCTGGTCGAGATTGGACGCAGCGGTAATTTCGCTGGCTTGACCGATAGTTCCGAACTTCAATGCCATGGGCAAGTGTATCGTCTTGCCGACATTCACAGAAATGAAGTCGTCCTGTTTGCAAAAAATCTTTCAGGCGATGACCGTATTGCATTTGTAAAATCCATTGCGATGCTCGAACACGGTGTGGGTAGTTTGGGTAGCGTCACTAACCTCCAACGGCTTCTACCGCTTATATCAGACTCCGAACGAAACTTTCTCGATTGGATTCTCCGCAACACGACGAGCTACTGGTACTACGCGCATGGTGCACGCTCCGTCGAGCAACTCGATATAGAAAACGCATGGCGCGCAGCTTTGACTGCCGAAAATATTGCAAGAGACATGCAGCGTCAGCTTAAAGATAAAGAACGAATCGCCGAAGCTGCAACGCGCAATCTTTTCAACGCAATTCGTCGGGGAGACGTTAAGGCCGTGCGTGCTTTGATTTCAAAAGGGGCTGATGTAATGGTTCCTGCACCAGATGGGTTACCATTAGTCGCCAGCGCTGCTGCCAAGGGGTTTGACGCTATTGTCAATGAGCTTCGAAATGCTGGCGCAAATTGAAAAGAAGGCACCTTATAACGCACCAGACGCGAAAAAGTTACAACATTTATTGACAGGGTCAATAATGAAAGCAACCGTTCAGACCGAGTACGGCGTCATCGACTGCAACCCGCGAGACACCGGCCATTCGATTGAGTCACTGCCGCTGGCAGCTATAGCCGTCAACCGGACGGCACAGTGCCTCTCTGATGCTCCGTTCCTGGCACGCTGCTGCTATACGCACACGCTAACTGCCTGCCTGAAACCCGTCATTCGCAATCAACATCTGGTCTTGATATTTGAATCGCTTGATGCGGTTGCTGATGATATGCAGCTCGAGAAACATATTTCCTATCGGGGTTGAAATACCCGATCCAGAATTGATTCATACGGGAACGCGGCGCCAGGGTCCGCCTTGCGCCGCTGCGTTCTGTCGCATGGCAGCAGCGCGTGGTCGAGATCAGAGTGGCGCCTGATGCCATCGCGCGGGATGCCACGGCGCTGCCTGATGTCGCGGAGCAGATTCACCAGCGATGCCAGTTGCGCTTCGGGGAATGGGTCGAGCCCGTCCCCTTCATTAATGAGTTCGATGGCGATGGAACGGCCGCTGACGCGAAAAACGTGGTGCGCCACCTGGTCTTCAGGCACGCTGGCGCGCAAGATTCCATCGCGATCTATCATGTAGTGGATGCCGAGTTTGGGGTCTGCTTCTATCTGCCGCATGTTTTCTTCGAGGGTGCCGGCCGCTACCCAGATGGGTTTGCCTGTCCTGGCATCACAGGTGGGGCCGCCCGTCGAATGGATGACGACCAGGTCTATGGCTTGTCTGCGAATGCCGCCGGTGCGGCGCGCCTCGGCATCGCTGGCCGCAACGGTGAGCGCCGCCAGAAGCAGCCCGGCCAATGTAGCTTTTCCCCTCATGTAGCGGGCTGCGCGCGATTCTGTTAAAGCCGTCATTGGCACCGATGTTTTGCCGGAATGAATAATTCTGGATTGACCATTACGCCGTTCAGTACGACGCTCCAGTGCAGATGCGGGCCGGTGGCGCGCCCGGTTTTTCCGGAAAGCCCGATTCGCTTCGCTGAAATAGCCGTTGTCGGCCAGCAGGGTTTCCGGTTTGCCGAGCAACTCCGGCAAGGCGCACAGCGCCTTTACCATCGGCTCGGCCTGCCGTTTGTCGTTGGCTTCCTGCACCACGTCTTGCGCCACCACCCGCTTGCTGCCGAAGGCCACTACCGCTTGGGCGTTGTTGCATTGCTCGAAGCCGCCGCCTGCGGCCTTCATGATGCGCGATTTTTCGTCGGCCAGGTTGACCTGTCTTCGGGCTTGGGGTCGGCTTCCCTCCATTTGCTGGCAACGCATTCCCCATTGGGCAGAATTTGGCACACGCCATATTGTTATTTCTATGGTTGCAAATAGAAATATAGAACGTATAATCTTATTTAATAGTTTAAATATGACCCGTTATGATTGAAGAACAAAAGACAGTGGCTGAATGGGAGCGCGAGTTGGGCGAGCAGCTGCGCGCGCTACGCCTGAAGCGCAACGAAGACCAGATCGCGGCGGCGGAGGGTGCCGGCGTCAGCGTGTCGGCACTCAAGCGCCTCGAGAACGGCAAGGGCGCGACCATGAAGACCTTCATCAAGGCGCTACGCTACTACGGCCGCACCGACTGGCTGCTGGCACTGTCCCCCCCTATCACCGTCAGTCCGCTGCAGATGGCCAGGCGCAAGCCCTCCAGGCAGCGCGCCTCGTCCCCCAGAAAGAAGTTGAGCAATGAGTAAGCATGCCGATGTCATCAGGGTCTACGCCTGGGGGCAATACGTCGGCGCGGTCGGCCTCGAACCCACGCTCGGATACTACGTGTTCGAATATGACCCCAAGTTCGTCCGCTCAGGCATCGAGCTGGCCCCGCTGGTAATGCCATTGTCGCGCGCGGACGCGCCGTTCGTTTTTCCGGCGCTGCCAGAGCTCACCTACAAGCGCCTTCCGGCCATGCTGTCCGATGCGCTGCCAGACGATTTCGGTAACAACCTGATCGACGCCTGGATGGCGGAACGAGGCATCGCCAAATCCGCCGTCACTCCGCTGGATCGGCTAGCCTACATGGGACGGCGCGGCATGGGCGCACTCGAATTCAAACCGGCCAAGGATCCGCGCTCATTGTCCAGCACTGACGCCATCAAAATGTCCAGACTGGTCGAGAATGCGCGCAAGGCAATCAGCGGAGACTTTAACACCGACCATCACTCGAAAGCAGCTCTCTCCCAGTTGATCCAGGTCGGCACTTCGGCGGGGGGCGCGCGCGCCAAGGCAACCATCGCGTGGCATCCCGGCACCGGCGAAATCCGGGCGGGGCAGTTCGATGTCGAGCCGGGATTCGAACATTGGCTACTCAAGCTGGATGTGGGCAAGGATACCGAGTTGGGCGAGTCGCAGAACTTCGGGCGCATCGAATACGCCTATTCCATGATGGCCAAGGCAGCCGGCATCTCGATGTCGGAATGCCGCTTGCTGGAAGAGAGCGGTCGGGCGCACTTCATGACCAGGCGTTTCGACCGGGACGGTAACCGCAAGCACCACATGATGTCGCTGTGTGCCATGTCTCACATGGACTACAAGCAGGTGGCAACGCACGATTATGCCCAGATATTTCTGACGATCAACCAGTTGGAGCTCGGGCAGGAAGCGCTCGAAGAGGCGTTCCGGCGCATGGTTTTCAACGTGCTGACGGTGAACTGCGACGACCACAGTAAGAACGTCTCCTTCCTGCTCAGGGAAAACGGGAAATGGGAACTCTCGCCTGCATACGACCTGACTCACTCATACAAGCCGGGAAACCATTGGGTGTCGCAGCACCTCATGTCGGTGAACAGACGGTTTGCCGGCGCCGGACGCAAGGATTTCCTGGCCGTAGCAGATCGCTTCGCCATCGGGCGCGCGCCGAAGCTCATCAAACAAGTGGAAGAGGCGGTCGCGGCGTGGCCGGATTTCGCTGCACAGGCCGGGCTGCCGCAGGCCGAGACAGGCCGTGTGGGAGAACATTTGCTGAAACGCCCCGTTTAAGGACAGGGCGACTGCCACAAATATCACTCGATCAATATTGCCAGCGAGCTATTCCAAACGGCCAATGCTGCTGCTCTCCTCTTGTTACGGGCTGCGCGCAGCCGTCATTGACGCCGATGTTTTGCCGGAATGAATAATTCCGGATTGACCATTACGCCGTTCAGCACGACGCTCCAGTGCAGATGCGGGCCGGAGGCGCGCCCAGTTTTTCCGGAAAGCCCGATTCGCTGTCCCTTGCTTACCGTATCACCCGCTTTCACGCCGATCCGTTCAAGGTGGCAGTACATGGTAATCAGCCCGTTGCCATGATCGACAAAAATCGTTTTGCCATTGAAGAAATAATCTCCGGTCGCCAGCACCTTGCCTTGCGCGCTCGCCTTGACCGGTGTGCCGTTCGCTACCGCCACATCAAGGCCGCCATGGGGCGAGCGCGGCTCCCCGTTGAAGAAACGGCGCAGGCCGAATTGACTGGCCAACCTTCCTTTGACGGGAAGGATAAAAGCCAGGTCGGTATCCTGCGCAGGGCGCCAGTGGCGTTTCAGTTCCTTGATGACAGCGATCTCGCGGTCGGCGCGCGCCTGATCGGCGGGCGACAGCTGGACTTTGCTCGTATCTTCAAGGGTGATGTGCTGCTCAGGGTAATTTTTTGCGTTGACCACAAAACCCAGCGACTTCGTTTCGCCACCAGTTTCTACGCGCAGCTCATGCGGCCCCGGCTTCACATCAAGCGACAGGCCAACCACCGCGTACCATTGATCGTGATCGGACGTAATGAGAACAGGCTGATCGCCAAACCATGTTTGCGGCGTAGCGGCACTGGCTGAAACGCTGCCGAGCGGAATAATCGCAACGCCGCCGGGCACGCTGGAAGACTGGGGGAGGCTTGCATGGGCAAGCAGGGGAAAAGCCAAAACGAACAGACCGAACCGGAAGCAGGTTCGGAGTGTGATGGCAATAAGCGTACCCGCTGTCATGGTGGCATGTAGATTGGATTAGCGGTTATATCGCGTAACCCAACAGCCAATCTTCAACACCGGCGGATGGGCAGCGCGTGTCAACATTGTTTTTGTCGGGAGTATAGCCGGTGGTTTTCTTGCCATAAAGCCGCCGTTCATTAAGTACGGCGACCGGCACATAGCACCACCTCAAGTTTCTCCGAAGCATTCAACCTTAAAACCTCAGTTCAAGCCACAGAGTTCACAGAGAACACAGAGAATGCCAGGGTTTTCCGTTTTTCGTGCTCTCACCCAAAAGGTGAATGGGCTTCTCACCATAACCGTTTATTTTTACTCTGTGAACTCTGTGTTCTCTGATGCAACTACTAGCCATTCGACTAGACTGGCAAAAGACGCCAGCCAAGTCGCTGGTTATGTGGCTAACTGCTTTTTTAGGGAAACGCTGAACAAGTCCCATATCGTCATTCCGGCGGAAGCCGGAATCCAGTAATTTCAATAGACTGGACACCGGCTTGCGCCGGTGTGACGACTTATTCAGTGTTTCCTTAGGTTTAATGGCAGCCCGCCCCCATGATTTTCTGCCTTGAAGGCAACAAAAGTTCTTGTGGCAGCTTCTTTCAGGCTGGCAACGGAACAGCGAGCGTCTCTGCCATCTGCTCACGCAGGAATTCTTCATACGTGCCGTGATAATCGTTCACGCCCTTCGCCGAGATCTCGATGATGCGTGTCGCCAGCGACGATACGAATTCGCGATCATGGCTGACGAAGATCAGCGTGCCCTTGAACAGATCGAGCGCGGTGTTGAGCGATTCGATGGCTTCCATGTCCATGTGGTTGGTCGGCTCGTCCATCAGCAGCACGTTGG
>JACRAQ010000117.1 GCA_016213335.1 Nitrosomonadales bacterium | reverse complement strand
AGCGCAGCGATGCGTTGAGCTAACCGGTACTAATTGCCCGTGAGGCTTGACCCTATAACATTGAGTGTTCAGGAATCAGCTATCAGATTCCGTGTTCTGAAACTCGCGCAACAATCGAACCCCTTTACTTCTTCCTATTGCGCTAGATGCTGGGCCGGAGCTTCTCCCAGCCTCTAGCAACCAGTTATGTCTGACGACCATAGAGGGTTGGCCCCACTCCTTCCCATCCCGAACAGGACAGTGAAACGACCCCGCGCCGATGATAGTGTGCGTCCGCATGTGAAAGTAGGTCATCGTCAGACTCCCACAAAGCAAATACCCCCGCATTCCATGGCGCGGGTTTTTGCGTTGTGGATTTAACTATGACCTACTTGAGGTTCTGACAACACGCGCCGCAGGCGCTTGTTGCGGTGGAGACTCATATCGGCTTCATCGATGTGATGTCGAAACCAAAGTAGGTCATCGTCAGACTCCCACAAAGCAAAAACCCCCGCCTTCCATGGCGGGGGTTTTTGCTTTGTGGATTTAACTATGACCTACTTGAGGTTCTGACAACACGCGCCAAAGGCGCTTGTTGCGGCGAAGGCTAACTTCGCTTGCGAAGTTAAGCCCCAACGGGGCGGCCGCAGGCAAAGTAGGTCATCCCTTCGACAAGAATCTCAGGACAGTCGTCAGACTCCTACAAATAAAAGCCTCCCAGCTAAAGCCTGGGGGATTTTTTATTTGGCCGGAATGCCGGCGAGGATGACCTACGCATTCCCTATGCCGCGTGTCGGCAAATTAATCTGCCTTGCAAAATCCAGCATGCGTTCGATGGATACCTTGGCCCTGCGCCCGATTGCCGGGTCAACATGGATTTCATTCCTGCCGGCACCCGCAAGGGGTAGGCCGGTGGGTGCTCCGCCGCTACGCGGCGACCCTCCCGCACTCTCCAGCACTTCAGCCAGGCCAAGCAAGCCATTCATCGCCATCCACGGGCAGTGGCTGCAGCTGATGCAGTTTGCGCCGGCTCCGGCGGTGGGCGCTTCGAGAAAAAGCTTGTCCGGCGACAGCGTGCGCATTTTGTGCAGGATGCCGTTGTCGGTGGCGACGATGAATTCCTTCGCATCCAGGATTTGCGTGGCCTTGATGAGTTGCGTGGTGGAGCCGACGACATCGGCCAGCTGGATGATCGCGCGCGGCGATTCGGGATGTGCCAGCACTTTGGCGTGCGGATGCAGCGCTTTCAGTTCGATCAGTTCTTTCGCCTTGTATTCGTCATGCACCACGCAGGAACCCTGCCACAGCAGCATGTCCGCGCCGGTCTGCTCCTGCACGTAGCTGCC
This sequence comes from Nitrosomonadales bacterium, assembly GCA_016213335.1. Classification (GTDB taxonomy): domain Bacteria; phylum Pseudomonadota; class Gammaproteobacteria; order Burkholderiales; family Gallionellaceae; genus VIKH01. Next base: position 3,829 of record JACRAQ010000117.1, on the reverse strand, counting down.
GAGGTGGCGGTCGGGCGCCCACAGGATTTTTTCGCCGCGCTCCTTCAGGTGCCGGACGAGGGGCAAGGCGATGGAACTGGTTACCATCCAGTCGGCGCGCGCCTTCACCGCCGCGCTGGTATTGGCATATACCACCACGGTGCGGTCCGGATGGGCGTCGCAGAACGCGGCGAATTCGTCTGCCGGGCAGCCCAGGTCGAGCGAGCATTCCGCTTCCAGGTCGGGCATCAGCACGCGCTTTTCCGGGTTGAGTATCTTTGCCGTTTCGCCCATGAAGCGCACCCCGGCTACCACGATCGTACTCGCCGGATGCTGGTGGCAGAAGTTGGCCATGTCCAGCGAGTCCGACACCATGCCGCCGGTCGCCTCGGCCAGGTCCTGCAAATCGGGGTGCACATAATAATGCGCCACCAGCACCGCATCCTGCTCTTGCAGCAGGCGCTTGATGCGCGCGACCAGCGCAGCTTTCTCAACCGGTTCCGGCTCGCGCGGTTTTTTTGCCCACGCTTGCAAGGTGCTGCAACTGGTCTGTGCGGCGTTGGGGTGGTCGTAAGGAATGGAAATTGTTTGTTCAGGCATGTCTCGCTCTTTCCGGCAATTGCAAAATCGCCGCGCGGTTGCTGGGCGAAAATACTTTCTTCGCTGCTTCCCGCCATGGCAGCCACATATAACTCAAATGTTCGCGTGGCGAAAGCTGGATGGGCAACCTGCCGGGCAACTCCAGCCCGAACACGTGCTCGGTGTTGTGCGTGGTGCCGGGCGGGTAGCGGTGCTGCCACACGGAGTAAATTTCGTACACGTTTTGCACTTGCCAATCCGTCAAGGTGTAGCGCGAGGTCTCCAGCCCGGTCTCTTCGAATGCCTCGCGTATCGCTGTTTCACGCAAATTCTCGTTTTCATCCTGGCTGCCCGTCACCGACTGCCAGTAGCCGGGGTGGTCGGCACGCTCCAGCAGCAGCACCTCCAGCTCGGACGTATAGATCACCACCAGCGCGGAAACGGGTTGTTTGTAAGGCATCAGCAGAAAAACACCCAGAACGGCTTACCTTGCGATTTCCAGAAGCTCACCGCATCCGCAAAGATTTGTCCGGCAACAGCGTGTTCGTCGGGTAGCCCGAATGTATCGCCGCCATCTCGCAGCAGCAGAACATAGCCCGGTGCGCGGCTCCAGGAAAGATCGCCCAGGGCATCCGCCAGCGCATCGAAGTTGTGGCCAAACCACTCCGGTGCCTTGATGGCTTGCGCGAGCGCGGCGAGGAATTCGCCCTTGCTGCGCACTCCGGCGAGATCAGAATCGAATATCGTGAACCCAGACTCTTCCGCGGCTTCGCGCAGCTCGTCCATGCTGCAATTGAGCCGGTAAACCCCCGCTTCACCCGTGTTTTTCAGGCGCGTGCATAAGGTGCTCATGCTTACTCCTTGATGCGTTGAAAGGTTCGGTAATGGTCAGCAGTGAAATAACATTCCGGCAATGGCCCACAGACTATGCGCCGCGCCCCCCGGTTGCGCGCGCCTGGCGTTTTTACCGTGTATTCGCGGTAATAACCGCGCGCTTGCGGCGGCAGAAGTTTCTCGTAATTGCCGAACACCGCACCGTCGCGCGGGTAAGGAAACGGCCCGCCTTGTTTGATGAGGCGCAGGGTGTCGCGGGCTTCGGGGGGGAGTGATGAGACCGCGATGGTCTGTGCTAAATGGTTTCCGGAAAAATCGAGCGCTTGGGCCTGAATGCCGCCAAACAGCGATAGCAGGATAAACAAGAAGCGCAATGCGCCTGCCGTTTTCATGCAGCTTTCATTACGGGAATGGATTTGTCGTAAAGCGTTTCCGGCGCTATATCCAGATCGCCCGGCCAGCAAACCGTGTCAAACGCAACGTGTGCCTGCTTGAACAGCTTGATGTCCCGCAACCGGTTAAACATCCCCTTATCCAGATAGGGGCGCACATCGAAAATACGCGCTTCCCCGGTGCTGAATTCCAGTTCGAGATGAAAGTCGTCGCGAGCAACCACATGCGTCACTGTTTCCATGATCGCCTCCTAGCGCAGCGGCTCTATCGGGAAAGGTGTTTGTCCGTTGACGGCAAGGTCCCAGTCGGCGAGCAAGGAATCCCGATGGATCTCTATCCATGCCACGACCAGTTTGGCTTTTGCCTGGGGGATTTCGCCGTTTAACAAAGCCCCATCAGCAATGGAAAACAAGGCCTCTTGCCCCTGATACCTGGCATGGATATGCGGTAATTTGTGGCGCTCGTCGTCGAAGAAATACAGGTAGATGACAATGCCGTAAAACATGCTGATGGTTGGCACATATCCTCCAATTCCAGTTCAGGAATCGCCAGTTTATAGTTACCCCTTCGCCACTTCCACCGTAGTTGCCACATGCTTGCGCAGGTGGATGTGCAGCTCGCGCAGCTGCTTCTCGTCCACCGGGCTGGGGGCGTGGGTCAGCAGGCATTGCGCGCGCTGGGTCTTGGGGAAGGCGATCACGTCGCGGATGGATTCGGCGCCGGTCATCATGGTGACGATGCGATCCAGGCCGAACGCCAGCCCGCCGTGCGGCGGTGCGCCATATTGCAGGGCGTCGAGCAGGAAGCCGAACTTGAGCTGTGCCTCTTCTGCGCCGATGTTGAGCGCGCGGAACACCTGGCTCTGCACTTCTTCCTTGTGGATACGCACCGAGCCGCCGCCGATTTCCGAGCCGTTGAGAGCGAGGTCGTAAGCCTTGGCCAGGCACTTGCCCGGGTCGCTTTCGAGGAATTGCAGGTGCTCGTCCTTGGGTGCGGTAAAGGGGTGGTGGCAGGCATTCCAGCGCCTGGCCTCGTCGTCGTATTCGAACATCGGAAAATCCACCACCCACAGCGGCGCCCACGCCGCGCCGCTGAGATAGCCGCGCTCGTGGCCGATCCTGACGCGCAGCGCACCCAGCGCATCGTTGGTCACCTTGGCCTTGTCCGCGCCGAAGAAGATCAGGTCGCCGTTCTGTGCGCCGGTGCGCTCCATGATGGCCTTCAGTGCCGCTTCGTTGAGGTTCTTGACGATGGGAGATTGCAGGCCGGTTTCGTTCAACTGGGTCGCGTCGTTGACCTTGATGTAGGCCAGGCCACGCGCGCCGTAGATGCCGACGAACTTGGTGTATTCATCAATCTCGCCGCGCGTGAGCGCCGCGCCATTCGGTATGCGCAGCGCCGCCACGCGGCCATCGGGCGAATTGGCCGGGCCGCTGAACACCTTGAACGCGACATCTTTTACCGCATCCGTGACTTCGGTCAGTTCCAGCGTCACGCGCAGATCAGGTTTGTCCGAGCCGAAGCGCGACATGGCTTCCGCGTAGGGCATGCGCGGGAACGGGTTGGGCAGCTTGACCTCCAGCACCTCCCTGAAAACGGTGCGGATCATGTCTTCCATCAGTGCCGTGATTTCGATTTCGCCAAGGAAGGAAGTCTCGATATCAACCTGGGTGAATTCCGGCTGGCGGTCAGCGCGCAGGTCTTCGTCGCGGAAACATTTGGTGATCTGGTAGTAGCGGTCGAAGCCCGCCACCATCAGCAGTTGCTTGAACAGTTGCGGCGATTGCGGCAGCGCGAAGAACTCGCCGGGCTGGACGCGCGACGGCACCAGATAATCGCGCGCGCCTTCCGGCGTGGATTTGGACAGCATCGGCGTTTCGATGTCTATGACGCCCTTGTCGTCGAGGAAGCGGCGGAAGGCGCGCGCGGTCTTGTAGCGCAACATCATGTTGCGCTGCATCTGCGGGAGGCGCTGATCCTTCTCGCGGTGTGTCAGGCGCACATTTTCCTACAGATGTTCGTCGTCGAGCTGGAACGGCGGGGT
>JACRAQ010000118.1 GCA_016213335.1 Nitrosomonadales bacterium | reverse complement strand
TCGCCGCAGAAAATTTTCGACACGCTGGGAGCGGACATCCTGCGCCTGTGGGTGGCCTCTACCGATTATTCCGGCGAACTGACCATTTCCGACGAAATCCTCAAGCGCGTGGTGGAAAGCTACCGCCGCATCCGCAACACATTGCGGTTTTTGCTGGCGAATATCGCCGATTTCGACGCAACCAAACACGCCATGCCGGTGGAGCAATGGCTGGAAGTTGACCGCTACGCGCTGGCGCTGGCCAGGCAATTGCAGGATGAAGTCATTGCAGACTACGCGCGCTATGAATTCCACCTTGTGGCGCAGAAGCTGCAAACCTTCTGCTCGGAAGACCTGGGAGGCTTTTATCTCGACATTTTGAAAGACCGCCTCTACACCGCAGGTGAAGGCTCAAAGGCGCGCCGCTCGGCACAGAATGCGCTGCACCACATCACTCACAGCCTGGTGCGCCTGATGGCGCCGATACTCAGCTTCACCGGCGAGGAAGTATGGACAACATTGACCGGCAAAGACGAGGTGAGCGTATTCGAGCAGCAGTGGTATGTACTGCCGGAATGCGATGGCGCCTTGCTGTCGCAAAACTGGGCATCCATATGCGGGTGGCGTGCCAGGGCGAACAAACAGATCGAAGAAGTGCGGGCCGCCGGACTGATCGGCCAGTCGCTGGCTGCCGAGATAGATGTTTATGCCGCAGGCGATGATTTTGATTTGCTTGACCGGCTAGGCGACGACTTGCGTTTCGTTTTCATTACTTCGCGCGCCACGGTACACCGCGCAGCGAGCGATGCGGAACAACGCATTGAAGTAGTCCCCAGCGCCCACGACAAATGCGAGCGCTGCTGGCACTACCGCGCCGATGTCGGCGGTGATGCCAGCCACCCCACGCTGTGCGGGCGCTGTGTTTCCAACCTGTTCGGTGCCGGCGAGGCGCGCCGCTATGCTTGATCTGTCGCGCTGGCTCGGGCTGAGCGCGCTGATAGTCATACTCGACCAGATTAGCAAACAGTGGGTCAGCGGCCATTTTGCCTACGGCGAGAGCCTGCCGGTAACGGGCTTCTTCAATCTGGTGCTGGCGCACAACAAGGGTGCCGCGTTCAGCATGCTCAACGAGGCGGGCGGCTGGCAGCGCTGGCTATTCAGCGCCATCGCGGTGGCCGCTTCGGTCTGGATTATCTGGCTATTGCGCAGACACCCGAGCCAGAAACTGTTCTGCTTGGCGCTGGCGCTGGTGCTGGGCGGCGCGCTCGGCAACCTGATTGACCGCATCTCCTACGGCCACGTGGTGGACTTCCTGGATTTTCACTGGAGCGGCTACCATTTTCCGGCATTCAATGTCGCGGATTCGGCCATTACTTGCGGGGCGGCGCTGCTGCTGCTGGACAGTTTCACCAATAAAGCGGGAAAAGTGTAGTGGACTTGCTGCTGGCCAAACCGCGCGGTTTCTGCGCCGGCGTGGACCGCGCCATCGAAATCGTCGAGCGCGTGCTGGCGTTGCACGGTGCGCCCATCTATGTGCGCCACGAAGTGGTGCATAACCGGTTCGTGGTGGACAACCTGCGGCGGAAAGGCGCCATATTCATCGAAGACCTGGCGGACGTGCCATCCGGCAGCATCCTCATATTCAGCGCGCACGGGGTATCGAAGGCGGTGCGGCGCGAGGCCGAGGCGCGCGGATTGAAAATATTTGACGCCACCTGCCCGCTGGTGACCAAGGTGCACATCGAGGTGATGCACATGCGCGAGCAGGGCAAGGAGATCATCATGATCGGTCATGCCGGACACCCGGAGGTGGAAGGCACCATGGGCCAGAGCGACGGCGGCATGCACTTTGTGGGGTCGCTTGCCGACGTTCAGCACCTGAGCGTTGCAGACGAAAACAATCTGGCCTATGTCACGCAGACCACGCTTTCCCTGGATGATGCCAGCTCCATCATCGCCGCGCTCAAGGCGCGCTTCCCCAATATTGCCGGCCCCAAGAAGAACGATATTTGCTATGCCACGCAAAACCGCCAGGATGCGGTCAAGATAATGTCCGGGCAATGCGACCTGATCATCGTGGTGGGTTCGCCCAACAGCTCGAATTCGAATCGCCTGCGCGAAGTGGCGCGCAACATGAACGTGCCCGCCTATCTGGTGGACAACGCCGGCGAAGTCCAGGCGGAGTGGCTGGCCGGGAAATCGCGCGTGGGCATCACCGCTGGCGCTTCCGCACCCGAGGTGCTGGTGCAGGAGGTCATCGAGCGGCTGAAACAGCTCGGTGCGACGGGCGTGCGGGAACTGGACGGCATCAGCGAGAACGTGGTGTTTCCGCTGCCGAGGTCGCTTACCCCCCCCGGCAAATAGGCGAGACCCACTGCACCAAACTGGAAGGGCGGGTTATAATTCTTCTGCCTGCAAACGCTTTGCGGGCACTCTAGGGCCGGGTTAGTTCTAATGGTAAAACAAGGCACTCGTAACGCTTAGTTGCAAGTTCGATTCTTGCACCCGGCACCAGCAACCTGCGGTTGCTACCCTCCGCTTCCCGCAAAACCCATCGCTGCCAATTCCTCCGCAATCGCGGCGATGCCCGCAAGCGCCCCTGCACGGATGTAAACATCACACGAATAATCCGGCTCCGGTTCGGCGGGATTGATGCGGATGAGCGGGGCGTTCAGCGACGCGCCAAACAAGCGCACGGTGGGGATGGCCATGCCCGCGCCTGCTTCGACGATGGCCGGGCGGCGGACGGTCGCGCGCCATTCCCGGAAGCGCATGCTCTGGAGATCGGTGCGCGAGCCTTCCCAGCCGAAATCGCCGAACATCAGGATATTGGGGCGGGCGATCTCGCCGCAGTCCGGGCATCTTGGCAAAGGCGAAGTGAGCAGGCAACGCCCCTCGTTCACTTCCGGTGCGAACTTGCCTGTTTCCCAGATTTTCCGCGCGCAGTTGTTCAGGCATTGCAGGTGGTGGATGGAGCCGTGGCATTCGACGATGCGGTTCGGCGGAAAACCGGATTTGGCGAAATGCCCGTCCACGTTGCTGGTGTAAATGAATGCACCGCCCCCAAGCTGCTGTGCGATGACATGCAAGTTGCGATAGCCGGAATGGGGTGCAACCTTCCGGTAAAGATTGAGCCGGTGCCCGTAAAATCCCCAGGCCAGTTCCGGTGCATCCCGAAAGGTGCGGGGGCTGGCAATTTCCTCGAAACGCAGATTTGCCTTGCCGAGTGCCGGATAAGCTTTCCAGAAACCTTCTGTGCCCCGAAAGTCGGGCAAGCCGGAATCCACGCCCATCCCTGCGCCGGCGGTGATGACGAGGCTGTCCGCTCCGGCGATCAGGCGGGCTGCAGCGCGGGCTTGGCTGGCAAGGGCAGTATCCATTCAGGGAACAATAATGGGGGGCGGGGATATATTACCCCGAAGGCGGGGTGGCTGCCCAAGTGAAGCGGGCCGACAAGAGTCAAGCGCCAAGCGCGAGCGAAAATGACGGATAATCAGAGGTGCCCTATACTTGCACCTTCCGGAGGGTTTGCGGACTTTCCGGGAAGGGCGCCCACCTTATGACACAACTGCTGCTGAATATTTCGCCGGAACATATTCCCACGCTGGACAATTTTGTCGCCGGCCGCAACGTCGAGCTGCTTTCGGCTTTGCGCCACGCGCTGGCGGAAACGGCAAACGAGCGGTGTTTTTATCTGTGGGGCGAGGCCGGCTGCGGCAAGAGCCACCTGTTGCGTGCCGTGGCCGGGCAGGCGCGCGCGCGCGCGCGGGGGCGGCAGGCGATCTGTCTGTGCGGGGCCGTGCCGGAGGACGAGCGCATGGAAATGGTTGCCGTGGACGACGTTGAAACTCTGGATGAAGCGGGGCAGGCTGCGCTGTTCGATCTCTGCAACCGGGTGCGCGAAAGCGGCGGCATGTTGCTGGTGAGCGGCACGGTTGCGCCCGCCCATTTGAAGCTGCGCGACGATGTGCGCACCCGCCTGGGCTGGGGGCTGGTGTACCAGGTGCACGCGCTGAGCGATGCGGAAAAAATGCAGGCGCTGGAACGGCACGCGCAGGCGCGCGGCCTGGCCATGCCGCACGAGGTGACGCAGTACCTGTTGCGCCACGGGCGGCGCGATTTGCCCGCGCTGCTGGGCGTTCTTGATGCTCTGGATGCGCGCTGCCTGCGGCTGAAGCGCGCGCCCTCGGTGCCGCTGCTGAAGGAAGTGATGCAACCGCAGGAGCCCGCATGAACCTGGCCTTGTTCGATCTCGACAACACCTTGCTGAGCGGCGACAGCGATTTTGAGTGGGCGCAATTCCTCATCGAGCGCGGCGTGCTGGACCGCGAGTTGTTCGAAGCGAGGAACCAGGAATTCTACGAGCAGTACAAGGCGGGGACGCTGGATATTCACGAATTCCTCGATTTCCAGTTGAAGCCGCTGTCGCGCCACCCGCGTAGCGTGCTGGACGGCTGGCACGAGGAGTTCATGCGCCGCAAGGTGCACCCGATGATGGGACAGGCGGCGCGCGATCTGGTGTCGCGGCACCGTGCGGCGGGCGATATCTGTGCCATCATCACCGCCACCAACAGTTTTGTCACCGCGCCGATTGCGCGTGAATTCGGCGTGGAGCATCTGATCGCCACCGAACCGGAGCAGCAGGGCGGCGAATTCACCGGGCGCGTGGCAGGTGTGCCTTGCTTCCGCGAGGGCAAGGTCGTCCGGTTGGAGAGCTGGATGACGCAGCGCGGATGGGACTGGGGCAGTTTTGCCGGGAGCTGGTTTTACAGCGATTCGCTGAACGATTTGCCGCTGTTGCGCAAAGTGAAACACCCGGTGGCGGTTGACCCGGATGCCACGCTGCGCGCCCATGCCGATCTGCATGGCTGGGGCATGATCACCTTGCGCTAAGGGGATGGCACAATCCGGCTGCCGCACTATAATGCCCCTGTTTCAGCCGTACCCTGCAACACCTTGTTCAACTTGAAAGGAGAATGCAATGAAACAACTGGTCGCGTATGCTTGCCTGGGTTTGCTGGTTGCCGTACCTGCTCCGGCGTTTGCCGGGGCGCAGCAGGACAGGATGAAGAATTGCAATGCGGAAGCCAAGGAAAAGGCTTTGCAGGGCGATGAGCGCAAGGCATTCATGAAGAAATGCCTGAGCAATAAACCCGAGGCGCCTGCAGACAAGAAATCCGCGCAGCAGGAGAGGATGAAGAACTGCAACGCGGAAGCCAAGGAAAAAGCCCTGAAAGGGGATGAGCGCAAAAAATTCATGAGCAGCTGCCTGAAGGGGTGAGCACTGCCAGGATTTTCCGGATGGAGGCGCGCTTCAGGAGGTGCGTCTTGAATATGCAGCATTTTCTGATTTAAACCATGATAGTACGTACTCGTTTTGCGCCCAGCCCGACCGGCTACCTGCACATCGGCGGCGCGCGCACCGCATTGTTTTCCTGGGCTTACGCCCGCAAGCATGGCGGTGTTTTCATATTGCGCGTCGAGGATACCGACGTGGAGCGCTCCACACCAGAAGCGGTGCAGGCCATACTGGATGGCATGGCGTGGCTCAAGCTGGAATATGACGAGGGCCCGTTCTACCAGATGCAGCGCATGGAACGCTACAAGCAGGTGATCGGGCAGATGCTGGACGAGGGGACAGCTTACCGCTGCTACACCTCGCCGGAAGAGCTGGAGACGCTACGCGAGGCGCAGCGCGCGCGCGGCGAGAAGCCGCGCTACGATGGCCGCTGGCGCCCGGAGCCCGGCAAGCAGTTGCCCGAACCGCCTGCGGGGGGCGCCCCGGTTGTGCGCTTCAAAAACCCGGCGGCGGGCATGGTGGCGTGGAAAGACCTGGTCAAGGGCTACATCGGGTTCAACAACAGCGAGCTGGATGACCTCGTCATCGCGCGCGCCGACGGCACGCCCACCTATAACTTCTGCGTGGTGGTGGACGACTGGGACATGGGTATCACCCACGTGATCCGGGGCGATGACCACGTCAACAACACGCCGCGCCAGATCAACATCCTCAGGGCGCTCGGCGCCAGCGTGCCGCAATACGCGCATCTTTCCATGATCCTGGGCGACGATGGCCAGAAGCTTTCCAAGCGCCACGGCGCGGTCAGCGTGATGCAGTACGACGAAGACGGCTACCTGCCGGAGGCGGTGACCAACTACCTGGCGCGGCTGGGGTGGTCGCACGGCGACGAGGAGATTTTCTCGGCAGAGCAGTTTTGCGCCTGGTTCGACCTGGATCACATCACCCCGTCGGCGGCGCAGTTCAATACAGAGAAGCTGAACTGGCTCAACCAGCACTACATGAAACAGGCGGATAACGGCAAGCTGGCCGCGCTGGTGCGGTCGCGCCTGGTTGCGCGCAATGTGCAGATAGGCGATGCGCCCGTGCTGGAATCCGTCATCGCGCTGTACAAGGAGCGCGCCGTAACACTCAACGAACTGGCGGATGCCGCAGAAGTGTTTTATCTGGATTTGCATCCCGACCGGGGATTGCTGGAAACTCACTTGACCCTTGAGGCGGCGCCCGCCCTGCGCGACCTGCTGGAGCGGTTCAAGGGAATTGCGTGGGAAGCCCCGGCGATCAATGCGGCGATCAAGGAAACCGTTGCTGCCCACGGTTTAAAAATGCCCAAACTGGCGATGCCATTGCGCGTGATGCTTACCGGGCAGACCCAGACCCCCTCGGTGGATGCGGTGGTGGCGCTGTTCCCGCGCGACACCGTATTGGCGCGCATGGCGCGGCATGTGCAATAACCCCCGGATACCCCAACCGACAAGCTACGCCAACCGACAAGCTACGCCAACCCGTCATGACCAGGATCACCCTACCCAACAAAAGAAGCTTGATGGCGCGCTTCGTGAACGTTCTGGAATGGCACCATCTCGGGTACCTGCTGCCGCTGGCGGTGCTGGTGGCTTCCCTGGCGGTCGTGCACTTGCTGTGGCAGAACGAGTCCCAGGAATCCCACGAGCACTTGCAGGACGAGTTCAATTCCCACGTGCGCGAAACCGCGCGTCACGTCGAAGACCGCATGAAGGTGTACGAGCAAATGCTGCGCGGCGTCAAGGCCCTGTTCGCCACCGGCGGCAACGTCAGCAGGGAGCAGTTCCGCGCCTACATCACCAGGCTGCGCCTGAACGAGAACTTTCCCGGCATTGATGCGGTGGGTTTCGCCCCGATCGTGACATCCGCCCAATGGCACAGCCACATCGAGTCCATGCGCAGGGAGGGTTTTACTTCTTACGCCATCAAGTCGGAGGGAGGGAAAGATTTCTACGCCCCGACCGTCTACATCGAGCCATTTTCCGGCGGGAACCAGCACGCCATCGGCTTCGACATGCATGCCGACATGGCGTACCGCGCCGCCATGGAGCAGGCGCGCGACACCGGCAAGGCGGTCAATACCGGCAAGATCCTGCTGCGTGAAACGGACGGCCACTTGCGGGCCGGTTTTCTGACTTTCGCGCCCATCTACAACTTCAGGGAAATGATGCAGGGCGACACCCTGGATGAAAGGCGTGCCAGCATCATTGGCTGGGTATACTCGGTGTCGCGCATGGAAACGCTGATGACGGGTATTCTCGGCGAGGCGTCCAACATGATAGATATCGAAATCCTCGACGGCAACACCTTGTCCGACGAGACCCTGATGTACGATTCCGACCCCAGCGCCAGCCATCTCATCAGCGGCACCGGATACCTGTTCAAATCCGCCATACCCATGGAAATCGCGAGCCACCCCTGGACGCTGGCGGCGCATTCCCTGTTCAAGTTCGACGCCCAAATGGAAGGGGGCAGGCCGCAGTTTGTCGCATATATCGGCACCGGTTCAAGCCTGCTGCTGGCGCTGCTTACCTGGCTGCTGGTTTATGGGCGGTCACGCGCCTTGCAGGATGCGAGGGAGATCAGCCAGAGCGCTTCACGCTACAAACAGATGTTCGAGGATAACGCCTCCATCGCCTACCTGCTGGACCCGGAGTCGGGAAGCATCGTGGACGCCAACGCCGCCGCGCTCGCATTCTGGGGCTACTCGATGGAAGAGCTGCGCGGCATGAACATATCCAGGATCAGCTTCGTGCCGAGCGGGAATATTGTAGACGTGATGAGCAAGATCAAGGATGGCGCCTCGCACCGCGTCGAGCTATACCACCGGCTCAAGAGCGGCGACATCCGCGATGTCGAGGTGTTCAGCGGGCCGCTCAACTACCAGGGGAAAGCCTTGCGTTATTCCGTCGCGCACGACATCACTGCCCGCAAGCGCGCGGAAGACGGGCTGCGGCTCTCCATGACCGTGTTCAATTCCGTGAAGGATGCGGTGATGGTGACCGACCCGGACAACCGCATTGTCATGGTCAATCCCGCTTTCAGCAACATTACCGGCTATCCCGCCGAAGAGGTGATCGGGGAGAACCCGCACATTCTTTCTTCCGGAATGCATCCGCCGGCATTTTACCTGAAGGTGTGGGAAACGCTGCACTCGAAAGGCGACTGGAGCGGAGAAGTATGCAACCGCCACAAGAGCGGCGAGCTTTACCACATCTGGCTTTCCATCAGGCTGGTAAAAGATGACGGCGGCAAGGTTACCCACCACGTAGCGGTTTTCCACAAAATCAGCAAGCGCAAATCAGCGGAGAGCGGCGAATAGTTTCCGGGGTTGCGCGGCTGAAGGCGCCGCCGCATTTTGCATGCCGGCCGCCGCAGCTTGCCGCATACCGTGCCGCCAGCCGCGCGCCTGTTCGCGGCCTGGCGCATAGCTTGATATAATGCGCGCAGCAACCATGCCGCCGTAGCGCATCATTCCCAGTGCAAGCATCGCCCCGGCTCGCCGGTTATTCGCGGCTGCCCGGGGTGGCCCATTGCAGAAATCCGCAATAACAAATTGGAGAAACGTGATCCATGCAAAACAGCACGCCGTATATTCTCGAAGTCAGGCCCAGGATTCCGGAGCGTTTGGCGCGTCTCGAAGAGCTCGCCGGCAACTTGTGGTACAGCTGGGATTTGCCCACGCGCGACCTGTTTTCCCATATCCACCGCAGCCTGTGGGACGCGGTGGGCCAGAACCCGAACGCTTTCCTGCGCCGCGTGGATGAACAGCGCCTGATCGAAGCTTCGGAAGACCCGATTTTTCTGGCCAGCTACCACCGCGTGCTGGCCGCTTACGATTCCTACCACACCAAACCGGTGCGCAACCGCTATACGGAAGGGTTCGCGGAAAACGACCTGGTGGCATATTTCTGTGCCGAGTTCGGCTTCCACGAAAGCTTTCCGATTTATTCCGGCGGCCTGGGGATACTGGCCGGCGATCACTGCAAGTCCGCGAGCGACACGCACCTCCCGTTTGTCGGCATCGGCCTGCTGTATCGCCGGGGCTATTTCCACCAGACCATAGACAGCAACGGCAACCAGAACGCCATTTACACCGATTCCGAATTCGAAAACCTGCCGATTTCGCCAGCTTTGCGCAAGGACGGGCAGGAGTTTCGCGTGAGCGTGGAGTTGCCGGGGCGCAGCGTGGCGATAAAAATCTGGCAGGCGCGGGTGGGCAACGTCACGCTGTATTTGCTGGACACCGATCTCGCCGAAAATACCCCGCACGACCGCATCATCACGCATCACCTGTACGGCGGCGACAAGGCCATGCGCATCGAGCAGGAAATCGTGCTCGGCATCGGAGGCGTCCGCGCACTCGCGGAAATGGGCTTTGCGCCGACAGCGTGGCACATCAACGAAGGCCATGCCGCGTTCATGTCGCTGGAGCGCATCCGCATTCTGGCCGGCAAGGGGCTAGACTTTGCGAGCGCGCTCGAAGCGGCTGCCGCGAATACCATCTTTACCACGCATACGCCGGTTCCGGCCGGGCACGACCATTTCAACCACGGCATGCTGCTGAGCTATTTCGAGCACTATTACCCGCAACTGAAAATCGGCCGCGAGGACTTTCTGGCGCTGGGGCACGCCCCGGATACCCCGGATTTCAACATGACCTCGCTGGCGATCCGCTGCTCGCGCTACCAGAACGGGGTGTCGCGCATCCACGGCAAGGTTTCTTCCAAAATCTGCGCCGAAATGTGGCCGGGTATCGAAGAAGAAGAAAACCCCATGAGGTACATCACCAACGGGGTGCACATGCCCACTTTCCTGGCCAAGGAGTGGCTGGAAGTGTTCGAGCGTTTTCTCGGCTGGGGCTGGAGCCAGCAACTGACCGAGGTGGATTTCTGGAAACAGATTGACAACATTCCCGATCACCAGTTCTGGAGCGTGCGCGAAACCCTCAAGTCGAGAATGCTGCAACTGATCCGCCAGATCGTCAGCCAGCAGCACTACCGCAACCACGGTTCCGAAGCGCACCTGGACCGCATCCTGAAATACGCCGACCCGGCCAACCCGAATATCCTGACCATCGGTTTTGCGCGCCGCTTTGCGACGTACAAGCGCGCCGCGCTGCTGTTCGAAAACCTGGACTGGCTGCGCCAGATCATGAGTGATCCGGAGCGTCCGGTGCTGTTCGTTTTTGCCGGCAAGGCGCACCCCGCCGATATCCCCGGGCAGGACCTGATCCGCCGCGTCACGCAGGTTTCGCGCCTGCCGGAATTCGAGGGGAAAATCCTGATGCTGGAAGGCTACGACCTGCGGCTCTCGCGCCGTCTCGTGGCCGGGGTGGACGTGTGGCTGAACAACCCGTTGTACCCGCTCGAGGCGAGCGGGACTTCCGGCATGAAGGCGGCGATGAACGGCGTGCTCAACCTGTCCGTGCTGGATGGCTGGTGGGACGAGGGTTACGATGGCAAGAACGGTTGGGCGATCAAACCGGTTTCGGAGCTGCTGCCGGAAGCGCAGCGCAACCGCGAGGAAAGCCACACCCTGTACGAACTGCTCCAGGACCAGGTGATTCCGACCTACTACAACCGCAACAAGATGGGGTATTCCCAGGAATGGGTGAAGATGTCCAAGAACTCCATCGCAACCTTGCTGCCGCGTTTCAATTCCACGCGCATGGTGGGCGAGTATGTGACCAACACCTATGTGCCGGCCACCCGGCAGTACCGCAAATACCACGATAACCATTTTGCCGGGGCGAGCCAGATCGCGGCCTGGAAGAGCGCGGCGCGCCAGGCCTGGCCCGGCGTGGCGATACGCCTCCTGAACGCGCCCAGGCAGAGCGTCATGTTCCGCGAGGGGGTGCGGCTTGAAGTGGCCGTGAAGCTGAACGGCCTCAAGCCGGACGATGTGGTGGTGGAAATGCTGATAGGCTACCTGTTCAACGGGAAAGATATCCGGACATCGAGGAAATCGAGCCACCAGTTCAAGCCGCTGCACGACTTGCCGGAAACGGGGGAGCATGTTTTTGCTCTGGAGCTGATGCCGGAACAGTGCGGCAAGCTGGGTTACCGCATACGGGTTTATCCGTATCATGGCTTGCAGGTTCACCCCCTCGAGCTGGGTTGCATGCGCTGGTTATAGCGATGCGGGTGTTATTTGCCACTTCCGAGATCGCGCCGCTGATCAAGACGGGCGGCTTGGCCGATGTGAGCGCCGCCTTGCCTGCGGCGCTGCGCGGCATGGGCGTGGAAGTGCGCGTGCTGCTGCCGGGATATCCGCAAGTGCTGAAAGCGTTGCCGCAGCTGCAAACCGTGGCGGAGCTGCGCGTCTTGCCCGGCTTTCCGGTGACGCGCCTGCTGGAGGGCAGATTGCCGGACGGGGTGCCGCTGTGGGTGGTGGATTGCCCCGAGCTGTACCTGCGCGGCGGCGGCCCATACCAGGACGAGCACGGCATGAACTGGATAGACAACTCGCTGCGCTTCGGCTTGCTGTCCAGAATCACTGCCGTGCTCGGCAGCGCGGAGTCCCCGTTGAGCTGGAAACCGGACGTGGTGCATTGCAACGACTGGCAAACCGCGCTGGCGCCGGCCTACCTGCACTTTGCCGGCGGCGCGGCGCCCAGCGTGATGGCGGTGCACAACCTCGCATTCCAGGGCATATTTCCGCCGCAGACGATACTGGAGCTGGGTTTGCCGCCGGAAAGTTTCCAGCTCGAGGGCGTGGAATTCTACGGCAACCTCTCCTTTTTAAAGGCGGGCCTGCATTACGCCGGCCACATCACTACGGTGAGCCCGTCTTACGCCGAAGAAATCCAGACCGAGGAGATGGGGTTCGGCTTGCAGGGCCTGCTCGCATCCCGGCGCGCAGCGCTGACCGGCATACTCAACGGCATTGATACCGGCGAGTGGAACCCTGCCGCCGACCCCAACCTCGTGCAACCCTACGATGCCGGAGACTTGCACGGCAAGACCGCCAACAAACTCGAACTGCAAAAGCGCATGGGGCTGCGCCCCGAAGCCGGGGTGCCCCTGTTCGGGCTGGTGAGCCGATTCACGCACCAGAAGGGCCTGGACGTGGTGCTCGAAATCGCGCCGCAACTGGTTGCGCTACCGGCGCAACTGGTACTCCTCGGCACCGGTGATGCGGGAATGCAGCAGGCGGCGCTGGAGCTTTCCCATCGCCACTCCGGCCAGGTCGGCACATATGTGGGGTTTGACGAGGGCTTGTCGCACCTGATCGAGGCGGGCGCGGACATCTTTCTGATGCCATCGCGTTTCGAGCCGTGCGGCCTCAACCAGATGTTCAGCCAGCGCTATGGCACGCCGCCGGTGGTGCATGCGACCGGCGGCCTGATTGAT
The DNA here is from genome assembly GCA_016213335.1 of Nitrosomonadales bacterium. Lineage (GTDB taxonomy): Bacteria > Pseudomonadota > Gammaproteobacteria > Burkholderiales > Gallionellaceae > VIKH01. The sequence goes on along the minus strand of JACRAQ010000118.1, from coordinate 6,452 downwards.
ACGGTGGTGGATTGCAATGAGGCTTCCCTGGCGCGCGGCGAAGCCAGCGGATTTGCTTTTCACGGAGTGAATGCGGCCTCCCTGTGGGCTGCCGTGCAGCGTGCCGTGACAGCCTATCACGACAAGAAAAGCTGGCGCGCGCTGCAACTGAACGGCATGGCCAGGGACTTCAGCTGGGGCAAAAGTGCTGCGGCCTATTGCGATATATATGCGCGGCTGATGCGGCAGTAATTCAAGGGTGTCTTGTTGCTTGTGTGTATCAAGCCATAACCATGCCTCTACACAATCTTATGGGCACTTCTAAAAATTTGTCACCGCCGGAATGACGAAATGTGATTTTTTAGAGGTGCCCTTATGCCATTCCCACTCATGAAATATTCCCGCGTTTTTTTGTTTTGGGGGATTGCAGGATTCGGCCTTGCGGCGGAAATAGCGCGGGCAGCCACTGAAGACCTGTTTCTGGGGCCGGTCAGCCCTCAGGCGGAACAAACCATCAGGCAAGGCCGGGCCGTACTCTGGACTTTGCCTCTGGTGGCGGCTCAGTACCAGCCTTCCCACCCCGCGCCCGCGATGCAGCAAGCCTTGCAGGCGCAGGAGGACGGCCGCTTTCTCGATGCGCTGATCCTGCTCGACGAGGCGATCAAAAGCGGGCAAGCCAGCGAGGAAGGAAAAACCGAAATCAACTTGCTGCGCGCCAGCTTTCTGCTGCAAGGCAACCAGTCCGGGCAGTCGCGGGAAATACTCGCTCCCTTGCTGAGCCAAACCCGGTATGCCGCAGATGCCTACGCGCTGACCGCCATGGCCCACCTGCAACAGGGGCAAATGCAGGAAGCCTTGCAAGCGGCGCAACATGCGCACGATGCGGGAGACGGAATCCTGCCGCATCTGGCCCTGTCCTACGCCTTGCAAGGCGAGGGGCGCCTGGCGGAAGCGCGCGAAGCGATGCGCGATTTCAACGGGAGGACGCCGCAGGCAGTTTCCCTGGCGCGCGAGGCCGAACTTGCGCTGACGCTCGGCCAGGTTCAAGCGGCCAAGGCGTTGCTGCGCCAAGCGCGGGAAAGGGAAGCCGCTCATCCTTATGTCCTCGCCGTGAGCGGCCTGGCCTGGCTGATAGACGGGCAAGCCGGGAAAGCAAAGCCGGCGTTCGAAACGGCCTTGCGGCGCGACCCCAGGGATGCCAGGGCACTATTGGGGTTGGGGCTGACCGAAACCAGGCTGGGCAACTTGCAGGGCGGGCTGAAAAAGCTGCAGGCGGCGCATGAAGCCGACCCCGGTAACGCACTGATCCTCACCTACCTGGGCCGCGCGCAACTGCAAAGCGGGCAGGACGCGGCGGCAAGGGAAAGCTGGCGCAACGCCCGGCAGGCCGACCCCAAAGACCCCATACCCTGGCTGTATCAGGCACAGGCGGAATTGCAGGCCAGCCAGTTGCAGCAGGCTGGGGAAAGCGTGCACGAAGCGCAGGCGCGCACGGCGAACCGAACAGTTTATCGCGGCGAACGCCTGCTCAGGGAAGACGAGCAACTGTTGCAGGCCAACCTCGCCGAAATCCAGCGCAGGCAAGGGCTGGAGAGCATCGCATTCCACACCTTGGCCGATCCGGCGGGCGAAAAAAACGCCCCCACGCTGAGGAATATGGCCGACCTGCTGGAAGGGCGGCGCTTCGGCGAATCGGCGCGGCGCAGCCTGCTGCTGCAAAGCCTGTTCAACGAACACCCCGGCAGCCTGCCCGCAACGCTGGATATCTATGGCGACGGCGCGGGGCAGACCGGCGCCTCGGTTCCGCAGCATGGTGTGGTCAGCAGCCTCACCGCGCAGCATGCGAGCTATCATAATTATGATGAACTCTTCGGCGGGCATGCCTACCTGGAAGCCGATGCCACCACCGGCAACCAGAATACCAATGGCGGGCAAATGCGCTTCGGTGTGGGCAACGACCTGCTGGGGTTGAGCATGGCGCAGCGTCAATTCAAGACTGACGGCAATGCACCGTTCGAGAACCTGGATAACCGCATAGCGCAGGCCACTGTGCAATGGCGGCCGCTGCAGTCCACGCAGGCCTTCGTGTCCTACCAGACTTTTCATTCGCAGCATGGCGAGACGGTTTTCCCTGCGTTCCCCTGGGGGTACTATGGTGCGATTACAGACAACAGCTATGCTACTCGCATCGGGTTACGCCACAACCTGGCGGAGGACAGCGAGTTGCGGGGGCTATGGAGCAGCCAGCAGACCGATCAGGCCAATGACAATTTTTCTTTTTTTGGCTTTCCTCTTGCCTGGTTTGGCAGCAGCAACGCACACGATGCTGAAGTGCAATATCGCCGCAGCGGTGTAGATCATGTCACGTCATGGGGGCTGCAATACGCTCGCGGACAATTGAATGAATGGGACAATACGGGCTTTGTCTTAACCAGGATGACGCAATCCAAACGGCATGCTTATGTGGTGCGGCAGCAGACCTTGAACTCGCACTGGCAACTGGAGGCGGGGCTCGGCTGGGGGAAGGCGGACAGCACGGATAATCTTGGCACTAGCAGCACCAGCCTTACGCATTGGCTGCCCAGGCTGGGCGTAGTCTATGCGCCGGATGAGGGCACGCATCTGCGCCTGGCCGCATGGAAGGATCTGGGGGCTGTGAAAGTAGGCGACGCCACGCTGGCGCCGACGATGCTGGCCGGCATGGTGTCCACTCGTCCCGGCGACAGCGGCTCGGGTGACGTTGGCCAGTTGTTGAAAGCCATGGCTGTAGGCGCAGACTGGCAACTGGGCTCGGCCTGGCTGCTGGATGTCCAAGCGCAACGGCGCTGGACAGACTTGCCAGTCATATTCAATGCGCCAGCACAGGATTTGCTCAGGCAACAAGTTGACGAAGCCAGGATGACCTTGCACTGGCAACCGCAAGGCAGGGCATGGGCCGTGAGTCTGACCCTGGATAACGAACGCCTGCAGTATGATGCCAGGGCCATACGGAAGGATGGCATCCAGGAGCAGCGCTTGCGCTCGCAACAACTGGCCTTGCGCTGGTTTCCTGCTGCGCAATGGATGGTAAACTTGGCTTGGGGTCATAATCAGGTTTCTGGTATGGAGTCATATGACCTGGATGGAAACGGGTATCCTGTATCGCGCCCTTACCAGGATGGCTTTAATCAACTGGATGCCAGCCTGAGCTGGCGATTCGTCAAGTTCGGGTCGCTGAGCGCCGGTGTGCGCAATGCTTCCGATACGCGCCATTACTACACGGAGATAGAAAAGCTCGTTCCACGTTTCAGTAATGGGCGGCTGGCGTATGCCAAGCTTAAGCTGACCTGGTGAGGTGCTGGAAGCCCTGAATATTTTTTAACCACAACAAGGGAGAAACAACATGAGAAAGATATTACTGCTGCTGTGCGCCTTGATATTTGCCGCGCCTGTCTGGGCGGCTGAACCGGCGCCTTCCGCATCTGCATCGGTTAGCTCCACGCAGGCCGAACCTGCAGCCAAATCAGCCAAGGAAGCGCCCAAGAAAGCCAAGAAGAAAAAGCAGAAGAAAGCTGCCAAGAGCGCCGCTCCCATGGCATGCCCTTCAGGGTGCGCCATGATGCCTTGCCCAACAGTCGTCAAGTGCTGCAACACAACTACACACCAGCCTTGCTGACCCCGAAGGCGTAATTTCATTCCCGGAACAAGCAGCAAAGATGGGTTAAAATTGCAGCGCCCTCCGGCGTCGCCGGGGGGCGCTTCAATTTTCAGGCTGGGATTCATAGATGCACAGCAGATGGGATGAGGCCGGGGCGGCTGCCTGCGGCAACGAACTCGAGCGGCGCGTGTACACCTCGCGCCTGCTGGGGCAGGACAAGTCGCTGGTGCTGCACGGCGGCGGCAATACCTCGGTGAAGATTACCGAAAAAAACATCCTCGGCGAAGAAGAACAGATGCTCTATGTCAAGGGCAGCGGCTGGGATCTGGAGACCATCGCCACCGCCGGGTTTGCGCCGGTGCGCCTCGCGCATCTGAAAAAGCTGGCGACGCTGCCCGCGCTGTCTGATCCAGAGATGGTCAACCAGCTGGTCACCCACCAGATGCACGCTTCGGCGCCCGTCCCTTCGGTGGAGGCGATCCTCCACGCCATCCTGCCCTACTCCTACGTGGACCATACCCACGCCGATGCCATCGTTTCCATCACCAACACGGCGGACGGCGAGGCGCGCATACGCGAAATCTACGGCGATGACGTGGTGGTGATCCCCTACGGCATGCCGGGCTTCGATCTGGCCAGGCTGTGCGCCGAACGCTTCGCCGCCGGGGCCGGGCCGCACACCATCGGCATGGTGCTGCTGAACCATGGCATTTTTTCTTTCGGGCAGACGGCGAAGGAATCCTACGAGCGCATGATCGCGCTGGTGGGCCGTGCCGAGGAATACCTCAAGCAGCACAAGGCATGGGAGTTTGCGCCTGCTGCCACAGAAACCAGGCATGACCTGGAGCTGGCAAAAGAGCAGGCGAAGCTGCGCGACGGCATTTCCAGGGCGGCGGGCTTTCCGCTCATCCTCGCGCGCCACGCCGACGCCAGGAGCCTGTCCTTCGCGCGCCGTAGCGATATTGCGGTGATTGCCCGGCAGGGGCCCGCCACGCCCGACCATGTGATCCGCACCAAGCGCCTGCCGCTGCTGGGGCGCGATGTGGCCACCTGCGTGGAAGAGTACAAGCAGTATTTTGCGGCGCACGAGCCGCAGGCGAAGGAGCGCAAGACCATGCTCGATCCCGCGCCGCGCGTGGTGCTGGATGCCGAGCTGGGCCTGTGTGCGGCGGGCAGGAGCGCGCAGGATGCCGCCATCGTCGCCGACATTTATGAGCACACGATAGCTATTATTTCCCGTGCGACCACGCTGGGCGGCTACCGCGCGCTACCCGCCAGGGATATTTTCGATGTCGAGTACTGGGATCTGGAGCAGGCCAAGCTGCGCAAGGGTGGCAAACCCTTGCCGTTTGCCGGCGAAGTGGCGCTGGTTACCGGCGCGGCGTCCGGCATCGGCAAGGCCTGCGTCGAATCGCTGCTGGCGCGCGGCGCGGCGGTGATGGCGCTCGACCTGAGCGAAGCGGTTGTTGCCATGAAGAGCGGCGCAAACTTCCTCGGGTTGCAATGCGATCTTACTTCGGAAGCGCAATTCAAACAGGCATTGGTGCAGGTCGTGGAAAAATTCGGCGGCCTCGACATGCTGGTGCTGAACGCGGGCATCTTTCCCGGTGGCTGCCGCATCGAAGCGCTCAAGACCGAGGATTGGCAGAAGGTTATGCGCATCAATCTCGATGCCAACCTGATGCTGATGCGCGAATGCCACACCTTTCTCAAGCTGGCGCCGTGCGGTGGACGGGTGGTGGTGATCGGCTCCAAGAATGTGCCTGCCCCCGGCCCCGGCGCCGCCGCCTACTCTGCTTCCAAGGCCGCGCTCAACCAGTTGGCGCGCGTCGCGGCGCTGGAGTGGGGCGCAGACAACATCCGCATCAATTCGCTGCATCCCAATGCCGTGTTCGACACCGGCCTGTGGACGCCGGAAGTGCTGGCCGCGCGCGCAAAACATTACGGCCTCTCCGTAGACGAATACAAGAAAAACAACGTGCTTAAAACTGAGGTAACCAGCAAGGACGTGGCAGAATTGGCAGCGGAAATGTGCGGGCCATTATTTGCCAAGACCACAGGCGCATGGGTGCCGGTGGATGGCGGGAATGATCGGGTGATTTGATTTCTCAAGTCAGATTTGAGGTTAAGATACACCAAGTTTGCACGGAAGGAGGTTGCCATGGGGAAACAGGAAATCGTCGCACAGGCATTAAAGCTTGACCCCGCAGAGCGTTTTGATCTGGTTGACCAGATTTTGCACAGCCTGGATAAGCCAGACCCGGAAATTGACCGCGTTTGGCTTGAAGAAGCGGAGAGGCGGCTTGCCGCCTATCGTGCAGGCAAGGTTAAAGGTATTCCGGCAGAAGAAATTTTTGGAACACTCTGATGCGAGTGGTCTTCTCGCCAGAAGCGCGGCAGGAATTTGAAGAAGCCGAGCATTATTACAACCGGCAAATTCCCCAACTTGGCAGCCAACTTCGCAGAGAAATACGTGATGCCCTGCCGCGCATTCGAATATGGCCGTTGTCGTGTCAAATAGAGCAGGGGGAGATCAGACGGCTGACATTAAGCCGGTTCCCTTATAAATTGCTGTACGCGGTCGAAAGCGATCATATTTATGTGATCGCGGTTGCGCACCAGCACCGCGAGCCGAGGTACTGGGTTGAGCGGATGATTTAACTAAACACACTCTCCGCCCCCCATCTTCCATAAGCAGGGGAGCGCGATAGCGCGGGAGAGGGAGATTTTGGGAGAGAATAAGAATGAGCAATTCCATACTGGGCATCATCGGCGGCAGCGGCGTCTATGACATAGATGGCCTCGTCAACAAGCGCTGGGTGGCGGTGTCATCGCC
>JACRAQ010000116.1 GCA_016213335.1 Nitrosomonadales bacterium | reverse complement strand
GCCTCCATCAGCGCGGAATCAACGCCGGTGCGGTACACCGTCTGCTTTATGGCAACCACTTTGGGGTCGGCTGCGGCCTGCTGGATAAAATCAATGATCGGCTTGAACGACTGGAACGGGTGGTGCAGCAATACGTCGCCTTTGCGGATAACCTTGAACATGTCCGCGCCTTTTTTTTGCAGCACGCCCGGTATGCCGGGCGAAAAGGCGGGGAATTTCAGGTCACCCCGCTCGACTTTGTCGGGAATGCCCATCAGTCGCACCAGGTTGACCGGGCCGTCCACGCGATATAAATCGCCGGGCTCCAGCATGAATTGCTGCAACAGGAATTCGGCCACTTGCTGAGAGCAATTGTCGGTCACTTCCAGGCGCACGGCGTTGCCGAAGTGGCGGTGCGGCAGTTCGCCCTGCAGGCTGATGCGCAGGTTTTTCACTTCTTCGTCATCCACGAACAGATTGCTGTTGCGCGTGACGCGGAACTGGTGGCAGCTCAGCACCTCCATGCCGCCAAACAGTTCTCCGACGTGCGCGTGCAGGATGGAAGACAGGAACACGAAGCCGTGCTCGCAGCCGCTGATCTCTTTCGGCAGCGGAATGGTGCGCGGCAGTACGCGCGGGGCCTGCACGATGGCTTTGGCGGAATTGCGCCCGAAGGCATCCTTGCCTTGCAGCTCCACGGCAAAGTTGAGGCTTTTATTGAGCACTCTCGGGAAAGGGTGCGAGGGATCCAGCCCGATCGGGGTCAGCACCGGCATCACTTCGCTGAAGAAAAATTCCCTGACCCAGGCGCGCTGCGCTTCGCTCCACTTGGTGCGTCGCAGGAAGCGGATGCCTTCGCGATCAAGTGCGGGCAGAAGGTCGTTGTTGAGGATGTGGTATTGCCGCTCGATGAGCTGGTGCGCCTGCTCGCGCACCAGCTTCAGCGTCTGGCGCGCGTCCATGCCGTCCGGTCCGGCGGGAACACCGGACAGGTTGATCTGCTCTTTCAGGCCGGCGACGCGGATCTCGAAGAACTCGTCCAGATTGCTGCTGACGATGCACAGGTATTTCAGCCGCTCCAGCAGGGGAACACCGGCGTCTTCAGCCTGCGCCAGCACGCGCCGGTTAAATTCCAGTTGCCCCAGCTCGCGGTTGAGAAAATGCTGGGCGGGAAATTTTTTGCCCACTATGCGGATGGCTGCTACTTGCGCGGCGGCACATAGCCCGGCGGCATGGCCGCACCTTCGCCGAAGAAGTATTCCTCCATCTGCACGGCCAGGTATTTGCGCGCGTGCGCCTCGGCGAGATTGAGGCGGTTCTCGTTCACCAGCATGGTCTGGTAGCGTATCCAGGCCTGCCAGGCTTCCCTGGAAACGTTGTCGAAAATGCGCTTGCCGAGGTCGCCGGGATACGGGAGGCGGTCCAGCCCTTCAGCTTCACGCCCGAGTTTTACGCAATGCACCATTCTTGCCATAGTCAAATTCTCCGGTTTAAATATTTCACAATGCCATTACAAGGTTTTTACGAACACTTTGGAGCGCCGCTGGTAGTTATACAGCGATTTCTTCTGCGTCGGCAGCTTGTCTATATCGGTCTCCTTGAAGCCGCGCTCGACAAACCAGTGCGCAGTGCGCGTGGTCAGCACAAACAGCTTGCGCAGTCCCAGCGCCTGCGCTTCCGCCGAAATATGGCCGAGCAGCGCCTCGCCATAACCCTGCCGCCGGTAGGCAGGCTGCACCGCGAGGCAGGCCAGCTCGCCCGCCGCTTCATCGCTGAACGGGTACAGCGCGGCACAGCCGGCGATGCGGTGATCGTGCTCCATCACCACGAAACGGCCGATCTCGCGCTCCAGTAGCTCGCGGCTGCGGCGCACCAGAACACCTTCCGCTTCCAGCGGTTGCAGCAGTTGCAGGATGCCGCCGACATCGTTGATCGTGGCCTCGCGCAAGGTGTTGAGCGTGGTTTCCACAATCATGCTGCCGATGCCGTCATCGGAAAATAACTCCTGCAATATCGCGCCGTCCACATGGCGGCTGATCAGATGCGTGCGCGCCACACCCGCCTCGCATGCGCGCACCGCGCAAGGCAAATACAGGCTGATGTCGTCCGGCAGCTTGCGTTTGCCGGAAAGCACCGCGCTGGCCTGCGCCACGGTCAGCTCACGCAGCAGCTCGCCTTTTTTATCCAGCACCCCGTCCGTATCCATCAGAAAAATCAGCTTGTCCGCATCCAGTGCGATGGCAGTCTGGGTCGCCACATCTTCCAGGGTGAGGTTGAACACTTCGCCGGTGGGCGAATAGCCCAGCGGGGAGAGCAGCACCACCTCGTTGAAGGCCAGCCGGTCCTTGATCGCGGCCACATCCACCTTGCGCACACAGCCGGTGTGCAGCAAATCCACCCCGGCGATCACGCCCATCGGCTGGGCGGTGATGAAGTTGCCGCCCGCCACACGGATATCGGCGTTCGCCATCGGCGAATTTGCCAACCCCATGGACAGCAGTGCCTCGATCTCCACGCGCACGCGCCCTGCAGCTTCTTTCACGCATTGCAAGGTTTCCGCATCAGTCAGGCGGACGTTCTGGTGGTAGCGGTCCTCAATGTTGTTGCGCGACAGGTGCTGCTCGATCTGCGGGCGGGCGCCATGCACCAGCACCAGGCGCACGCCCAGGCTGGCGAGCAGGTTCAAGTCGTGGGTCAAGCCGACAAATTTTCCGTCCGCCACCACTTCGCCGCCGAAAGCGACCACGAAGGTGCGGCCCCGGAACGCATTAATATAAGGCGCAACGGAGCGGAACCAGGCAACAAACCCGGACGCATCGGATTTGGCGGGGGTGGCAGAAGAGGATTGCGGCATATTATTTGTTGAATCTCAAATGGTTTTACAGGCAGCCATTCGCATTTTTTGCATCATTATAGACCGGTTCCCCCATCCAGAACCGGCTGAAAACGCTCTTCCGGAACAACCCGCCGACGCGGCTCCGGCAATTGCGGCAAGCCCGACTAGCCGCTGATGTCGCGGTAGAATTTATAAGAATTTTTTCCGTTGCGCTTCGCCGCATACATGGCCTCGTCTGCCTGTATGAGCAGCATTCCGGAGTCCAGGGCATCATCCGGGAAGATCGAAATGCCGATGCTGCCCCCCACGCGGCAGGTCTTCCCGGCCAAAGCGAAGGGCTCAGACAAAGCGGCAATGATGTTCTTTGCCGCCAGCGATGCATTCTCATGCGATCCCACATCGTTTAACACAAAAATGAATTCATCCCCGCCGGCACGCGCGACGGTATCGGAGCTCCGCACCACATTCTTTAACCGGCTAGCCGCTTCCTGCAGCAGCAGATCGCCAGTCTGGTGCCCCAAGGTATCGTTGACTTGTTTGAAGCTATCGAGATCCAGAAACAGGACCGCGGTCTTGCGGTCGCCGCGTTTTGCCAGGGAAATGGCTTGCTTGAGCCGGTCCAGGAGCAACGCCCTGTTCGGCAGTCCGGTCAGATAATCGTGGTGGGCCAGATGCTCTATTTTCTGTTCGGTCAGTTTGCGTTCGGTAATATCCCGGAAAACACCGACGAAGTAGCGCTCATCTTTGAGCGGCATTTCCGATACCGACAGTTCCATGGGAAAGTGCTTGCCGTTCTTTTTGACCGCCTCCACCTCCCGGCTGGGTATTCCAAGGATGCCCTGCTCGCCGGCAACGCCGGTCAGGATATAACGCTGGAGATAGGAGTCATGCTCGCTTTTATAGGGCTCCGGCATCAGCAGGCTGACGTTCTTGCCCAATATTTCCTGCTGCGTGTAACCAAAGATTTTCTCGGCGGCGGGGTTGAATCCCAGGATTTCTCCCGTTGCGCTGATCATGATGATGCCATCCATCACGTGGCGGATAATTGCCAGTAACTGGCTTTGGCTTTTCTCGAGTTCGGCCTTGACCCGCTTCATGTTGGTGACCATCTGCCAGAACAATTTCGCCTCGAGGCCGCTGATCGTGTTTTTCCTGCCAAAAACCCTGTTTACCTCGTCGGCGACGGTATCGTCGTGCGTCAGGTTATACACGATGCAGTCCGGAAAGTGCTCGCAGGCGCGCAACGCAGTGACCGCATCCGCATAGACTGGGATCCCGTGTGCCATTGCCAGCTTGAGCCCGGGCGCGGCCGGATCAGGGTCGGCCACGGCCACCACTTCAACCAGCCGGTCATCCAGAAACATTTCCAGCAGGGCGGAACCGCCCCGGCCAGCCCCGATAATCAGGATGGGATGCGCGTGGTGCTTTCGTTTTTTCTTGTTCACAGTGTGTGGCAAATGCAGCAACAGTAATTTGGGCTGAGAGTTTCAGCGGAAAAGGCAGGTTGTAAGCAATTATACTTCGCTCCCGCCGAGGTTGCCTTCCGCACAGGCGTGCACGGAACTATATGAAATGAAATTGTCTATCCCCTGAAGCACGATTCCAGCTCCGGCTGGATAAGCGAGCCCGGGTTTGTTGTGAGTTGTTGCAGCATCGTTTATAGTATTTGCGCGGCAGGCCGATTGGCTCCGCCCTACAGGGTTCAGGCGATGAAACTGGCACAAGGCAAAAACAGGTGGCTGGCCCGGCTGTTGCTGGCGCTGGTGCTGTTCGCGCAAGGAATTGTCGCGGCCAGTGCCTGCCTTACCCCTGACGCCGGCCCGGCGCAGGCTTATGCCGCAGCACAGGACGATGAAGCCGCGCCCTGCCATGAGGAAGCAATCACCAACGCCAACGCCTGCCTGGCGCATTGCACGCAGGCAGACCAGGTCAGCGTGGATCAGCACAGTTCGCTGCTTGCCGCCCCGGCCGGCGTGATCGGCTGGGCTAGCGCCCGGCCGCCAGCAATGGGTTCCCGCCAGATCGCTGCCGCAGACCGGATCGTTCCCGATACCGGCCCGCCTCTTCCCATCCGTTTCTGTTCCTTCCTGAATTAGCCTTCCCTCGCGTGCGACCGTTCCGCTTTTAGCGGAACGTTCCGTCGCGCGCCGGTCTCTGGCATAACCATGCCGCCAGCGGCGGCGCCTGTTGGAGCATCATCATGGGAAAACGATTAAAAATACTATTTGTGTTCTGGTTGGCCGCATCCCCGGCACAAGGGGGGGAGCCTGCCCCGTTGCCGGGTTCAAACGTCGAGGATCTGCTCGAGCTGGCGCGGCAGCACAACCCCGAGCTGGCTGCCGCACGCCTGGAAGCCGAGGCGGCGGCAGAGCGCATCCGCCCGGCAGGCGCCTTGCCGGATCCAGTGCTGCGGGTCGAGCTGATGGACATCACCAACAGCGGGACGGATAAGGCCGCCAGCCTGCTGCCGTCACAGGTCGGCAGCACGCGCTATACCGCCATGCAGCCGGTACCTTTCTGGGGGAAGCGCGACCTGAAGCGCAGCGTGGCACAAGCCGAAGCCGAACAGGCCAGAAGCCGCAGCGGCGCGGCCTGGGCCGAGCTGTCGGCCAGGGTCAAAACGGGTTTTGCACAGTATTACCGCGCCGCTCGCAGCAGGGAGGTGACGCAGGAAATTCTCGACCTGGCCAATGACCTGGAGCGCATCGCCATGTCGCGCTACAGCTCCGGCCTGGCGAGCCAGCAGGACGTGATCCGCGCACAGATCGAGCAGACCGCGCTACGCCGCGAACTGGTGATGCTGGATACCGAGCGCCACCAGGCGATGGCCCGCCTCAACGCGCAGACAGGGCGTGCACCGGATGCGCCGCTGGCTGACCCGCAGCGGCTACGGCCCATCCCGGCCAAACTCGAACCATCTGCGCTGGAAAGCCGGATGCGCGCCAGAAATCCGCAGTTGTTTGCCCTGGATGCGCAGGTTGCGGCTGCTGAAAAAGGGCGCGAGCTGGCGCTCAGGAACCGTTATCCCGACTTTATCCTCGGCCTGTCGCCGGTCCAGTCAGGCTGGCAGATCAAGGAATGGGGGCTGATGGTCGAAATGAATATCCCGCTGCAGCAACAATCTCGCCGCGCGCAGGAACGGGAAACAGAAACCATGCTGGCAGCGGCGCACGCGCGCAAGGAGGGAGCGGTCAACCAGTTGCTGAGCGAGCTTGCCGAGAATGCCTTGTCTCTCGATGCTGCGCGACAAATCGAAACGCTTGCCGCTGCCAGCCTGCTGCCCCAGGCCGAGGCGTCATTTCAGGCTGCGCTTGCCGGCTACCAGAACGGCAAAGTGGATTTCGCCACCCTGCTGGATGCCCAGCGGCAAATCTTCAAGACCCGGCTGGAAGTGCTGACAGCACAGGCCGATGCACAGATACGTCTGGCCGAAATCGAACGGCTGCTGGGAGAAGACCTATGAAACCGATCCGCATAACTATCATTGCCGCTCTGATATTGCTGGGCGCTGGGGCGACCGGGTACTGGTTCGGTGCACGCACGGCTGACCATGCGCCAGCCCCCGTTGCAGCCGTCAAGGCAGAGCGCAGGATTCTGTATTACCGCAACCCGATGGGCCTGCCGGATACCTCGCCTGTGCCCAAGAAAGATTCGATGGGCATGAACTACATCCCGGTGTATGAAGAAGAGGGAGGAACTGGCAGTGGTGACAATTCCAGCTCGTCAGCGGAAGGCCCGGGCCAGGTAAAAATCAGCGTTGAAAAAGTGCAGAAACTCGGGGTTAAAACCGAGCGGGCGGCAATACGCATGCTTGATAAAACGGTGCGTGCCGTGGGCAGGGTGGAAGTCGATGAGCGGCATATCCACAACCTCGCTCCCAAATTCGAGGGCTGGATAGAGAAGTTGCATGTGAAGACAACCGGGGAACAGGTGAAGAAAGGGCAGGCATTGCTCGATATTTACAGCCCGGAACTGGTGTCGGCGCAGCGCGAGTATGCGATTGCGATACAGGGTGTCGCGGCATTGAAAGATGCGGATGCCGACACCAGGCAGAGCATGCAGCGGCTTGCCGAAGCCGCCTTGCAGCGTCTCAGGAACTGGGATATTTCCGAGCAGCAGGTGAAAGACCTGGTCAGCTCCGGGGCAACCAGGCGCAGCATGACTTTTCACGCCTTTCATACGCCGGTGAATGGCATCGTGCTGGAGAAAAAAGCCCAGGAGGGGATGCGTTTCATGCCCGGCGATGTGTTGTATCAGATTGCCGACCTGTCCACGGTGTGGGTGATCGCCGATGTCTTCGAGCAGAACATCAGGCTGGTGCGGGCCGGCAACAAGGCGCAAGTCAAGCTGGATGCTTACCCGGATATGCTCTTCGAGGGCAGGGTCAGCCTGGTTTATCCGACGCTGAATGCGGCTACGCGCACCGTGCCGGTGCGAATCGAGATCGCCAATCCCAAAGGGCTGCTAAAACCGGCCATGTACGCCAGCGTGGAAATTCCGGTGGGCGGCAAGAATGGGGTGCTGACCGTGCCGGCTTCCGCAGTGATCGACAGCGGCACGCGCCAGGTCGTGCTGGTGCAACTTGCGCCGGGACGCTTTGATCCCCGTGCAGTCAAGCTGGGCAGCCGCAGCGAAAATTATGTCGAGGTGCTGGAGGGAGTCGCGGAAGGCGAGCAGGTGGTCATTTCCGCCAATTTCCTGATTGATGCGGAGAGCAATCTCATGGCGGCATTGAGCGGCCTCGACATCCATGGCGGCAGCGCACCGCCGGCCAGCCAGAAACCGCCAGGCACATCGAAGCAAAAGACAAAAGTGGTAGGGCATCAGGTACAGGGCACGCTGAATGCCATCAGCGCGGACGGCATCGTCAACATCACCCATGAGCCGGTCGAGGCGCTGGATTGGCCGGGCATGACGATGGACTTCGCGCTGGCCAGTTCCGCACTGGTGGCGGGCATCAATCCGGGCACCGCAATCAGCTTTGAAATCGTCGAGCGCAAGCCGGGCGAATGGGTGATTACCCGGTTGCAAGCCAAGCCTCACGAGGGACACTGACATGCTGGCCGCCATCATAGCCTGGTCGGGGCGCAACCGCTTCCTGGTGATCCTTGCCACGCTGTTCATTACGCTGGCGGGCATTTATGCGGTGGTCAAAACGCCGCTGGATGCTTTGCCCGACCTGTCGGATGTGCAGGTGATTGTCTATACCGAATACTCCGGCCAGGCGCCGCAGGTGGTGGAAGATCAGGTCACTTATCCGCTCACCACCGCGATGCTGTCGGTGCCTAAGTCCAAAGTGGTGCGCGGCTTCTCGTTCTTCGGCGCATCTTTCGTCTACGTGATTTTCGAGGATGGTACCGACATCTACTGGGCGCGTTCGCGCGTGCTGGAATATCTCAGCAGCATCGCCGGGCGCCTGCCCAGAAATGCCGCCCCGCAGCTGGGGCCGGATGCGACCGGGGTGGGCTGGGTGTACCAGTATGCGGTGCTCAGCGAGAAGCACAACCTGGCCGAACTGCGCACGATGCAGGACTGGTATCTGCGCTATCAGCTCACCAAGGCGCATGGCGTCGCCGAAGTAGCCTCCATCGGCGGTTTCGTGCAGCAATACCAGGTGACGGTCGATCCGGTGAAGCTGCGTGCCTACAACATTCCGCTGGGCAAGGTAGCGCAGGTGATCCGCGATTCCAACCGCGATGTCGGCGGGCGCGTGGTGGAAATGGCCGAGACCGAGTACATGGTGCGCGGCAGGGGCTATTTGCGCGGCAAAGCTGATATCGAGAATCTGGTGGTCAAGGCGGAGATGGGCACGCCGGTGCTGATACGCGACATCGCGCGCGTCGAGCTCGGCCCGGACGAGCGGCGCGGTCTCACCGAGTTGAACGGCGAGGGTGAAGTGGTATCCGGTATCGTCGAGGCGCGCTACGGCGCGAATGCGCTGGAGGTGATCCATAACGTCAAGGCCAAGATTAGCGAGATTGCTTCCGGCTTGCCGGAGGGAGTGAAGATCGAGACGGTGTATGACCGTTCCGACCTGATCCACCGCGCCATCGCAACCCTGAAAGGCACGCTGCTGGAGGAAAGCGCTATCGTCGCGCTGGTGTGCATCGTGTTCCTGATGCATGTGCGCAGCGCGCTGGTGGCGATCGTGATGCTGCCCATCGGCGTGCTGATCGCCTTCATCGCGATGCGCGCGCTGGGCATGAATTCCAACATCATGAGCCTGGGCGGCATCGCGATTGCGATCGGCGCGATGGTGGACGCGGCGATCGTGATGATCGAGAACGCGCACAAGCATCTGGAGCGTGCAGAAGCAACACTTGATACGCAAGCGCAAACTGGGCACCCCCCTTTGCAAAAGGGGGGCGGGGGGGGATTTCTTCGATCAGGCACGCACACGGCAAATCCCCCCTACCCCCCCTTTGATAAAGGGGGGAACACAACGGGCAAACTGGATGCGCAAACTCGCCTGAAGTGCATCCTCGCCGCCTGCAAAGAAGTCGGCCCGGCGCTGTTTT
>JACRAQ010000010.1 GCA_016213335.1 Nitrosomonadales bacterium | reverse complement strand
CGGTCGAGGTAACGCGCCTCCTCGCGGTAGAGCTGGATAAAGGCGCTTGAATATTCCATCACCTCCTCCGCGCTTTTCACCTTGACGAGAAACAGCGACACTTCCGCCTTGATGCCGCCATTGCCGGCGACGTAAATTTCCCAGCCGGAATCTACACCGACAATGCCAACATCCTTGATGGTAGCCTCGGCGCAGTTACGCGGACAGCCGGAAACGGCGAGCTTGACCTTGTGCGGCGCCCACATGCGGTCGAGCGCCTTCTCCAGCACGATGCCCAGACTGGTCGAATCCTGCACGCCGAAACGGCACCACTCCGAGCCGACGCAGGTTTTAACTGTGCGGATCGACTTGCCGTAAGCGAAGCCGGAGGGCATGTCGAGATCGGCCCAGACTTTCGGCAAATCTTCCTTCTTCACGCCCAGCAAGTCGATGCGCTGGCCGCCGGTGAGCTTCACCGTCGGCACGGCATATTTCTCCGCCACTTCGGCGATGCGCTTCAGTTGCGCGGGGGTCGTCACCCCGCCGTAGATGCGCGGCACGACCGAGTAACTGCCGTCCTTCTGGATATTGGCGTGGACGCGCTCGTTGATAAAACGCGACTGCGGGTCATCCAGGTAGTCATGCGGCCAGGCGCACAGCAAATAGTAATTGAGTGCCGGACGGCAGGAGGCGCAGCCGTTAGCATTGCGCCATTCAAAAAAACCCATTGCCTCAGGAATGGATTTCAACTTGCGCTCGTTGATCGCTTTGCGTATTTCTTCGTGGGTATAGTCGGTGCAGCCGCAAAGCGGTTTTTTGCTGGCATCCGCAGGTTGATAGGCGCCGCCTATGGTGGAAGCGAGGATCTGTTCCACCAGCCCGGTGCATGAGCCGCAGGAGGAAGATGCCTTGGTGTGCTTGCGCACATCGTTCAGGGTGAACAGGCCTTTCTCCTTGATCGCCTTGACGATGGCGCCTTTGCACACGCCATTGCAGCCGCACACCTCCATGTCGTCCGGCATGGACGCCGCATTGTTCTGTCCTTGATGCCCGCTGTTGCCGAGATGGCTCTGACCCGACATCAGGCGGCCGCGCAACTCGCGGATATTCTGCCCGTCGCGCAATAACTGGAAATACCAGGACCCATCTGCGGTATCACCATACAGCACGCTGCCGACAATTTTGTCCTGCTTGACCACCAGTTTTTTGTATACGCCACAGGACGGGTCGCTCAACACGATTTCCTCCGTGCCCTTGCCACCCGTAAAATCGCCAGAGGAGAACAGATCGATGCCGGTGACCTTGAGCTTGGTCGAGGTCGCCGAGCCGGTGTAGCGGCTGATGCCGAGCTGCGCCAGATGGTTGGCGCACACCCTGGCCTGCTCGAACAGCGGCGCCACCAGCCCATAGGCGATGCCGCGATGCGACACGCATTCGCCCACCGCGTAGATGCGCGGGTCATACGTCTGCATGGTGTCGTTCACCACCACGCCACGACTGCAATGCAGGCCGGCGGCTTCGGCCAGCCCGGTGTTGGGGCGGATGCCGACCGCCATCACCACCAGGTCGGCAGGCTGCGTTTCGCCATCTTTGAATTTGATCGCGGCTACCCGCCCAGACTCTCCGGCAACAAGCTCGGCAGTCTGCTTTTCCAGCATGAATCTGAGCCCCTTGGCTTCCAACGATCTTTGCAGCAAACCTGCAGCAGTGCGGTCGAGCTGGCGCTCCATCAGCCACGGCATCAGATGCACTACAGTCACGTCCATGCCGCGCAGCTTGAGGCCGTTTGCCGCCTCCAGCCCGAGCAGCCCGCCGCCGATCACCACCGCGTGGCGGTAATGCGCTGCGGCTTCTACCATTTCGCCGGTGTCCTTGATGTCGCGGTATGCAATCACGCCAGACAAATCCTTTCCCGGCACCGGCAGCATCACAGGATTGGAGCCGGTGGCCAGCAGCAGGCGGTCATACCCGGCTTCGGTGCCGTCGTCCGCGATTACCCTGCGCCGCACGCGGTCAATCTGCATCACTTTCTTGTTCAGGTGCAAGGTGATGCCGTTCTGCGCATACCAGGCGACATCGTTCAGCATGATGTCCTTGATCGTCATTTCACCGGCAAGCACCGGCGACAGCAGGATACGGTTGTAGTTGCCGTACGGCTCGGCGCCGAACACGGTGATGTCGTACATATCGGGAGCAAGCTTGAGCAATTCTTCCAGCGTGCGTATCCCGGCCATGCCATTGCCTATTACTACCAGCTTCATTTTTTCCATAACCCGACCCGCCTCATAAAAAATGTGCAGCCAGATAACAGCAAGGGCTATGCCAGCAAATAATCTGTCTATACAACAACGCAATAGACTCAGGCAGGGCGATGGAGCGGAGCGGGTTTGCTTCGGGATGGTGCGGCAATTTCAAAATATGCATTGCCTTGGTGCAACGGGGCAGGCGGTCTCAGCGCCGCCAATTTCCGAAGCTCGGATGTTTGGAGTGCGGGAGCTTGCTCCCGCTTTCTAAAGCGGCGGCTTGCCGTCGCTTACCAGAGCCTTGCGCGCCTGCTCATCCGCGAAATAGCTGGATCGGACCATCGGCCCGCAGGCGGCATGTAAGAAACCCATGTCCTGCGCAGCCTGTTCAAACATTTTGAAAGTATCGGGGTGGACATAACGCAGCACCGGCAGGTGCCCTTCCGAGGGTTGCAGATATTGCCCCAGCGTGAGCATTTCCACATCGTGCGCGCGCAGATCGCGCATGGTTTGCAGCACTTCCTCATCTGTTTCGCCCAGCCCCACCATCAGGCCGGACTTGGTCATTACGCCGGGGAAGCGTGCCTTGAACTCCTTGAGCAGGTTCAGCGAGTGCGCGTAATCGGCGCCGGGGCGCACCAGCGGGTACAGGCGCGGCACGGTTTCCAGATTGTGGTTGAGCACATCGGGCAAGTGACCGGCAAACGCATCCAGCGCGGATTCCAGCCGGCCACGGAAATCCGGCACCAGCGTTTCCAGGCGGGTATCAGGGCTGCTGGCACGGATGGTCGCGATGCAATCGGCAAAGTGCTGCGCGCCGCCATCGCGCAGGTCGTCGCGGTCCACGCTGGTGATGACCGCATAGTTCAGCTTGAGCCGCGCGATGGATAGCGCCAGTTGCGTGGGCTCACCGGCATCCGGCGGCAGCGGCTTGCCGTGCGCCACGTCGCAGAACGGACAGCGGCGGGTGCAGACATCGCCTAGGATCATGAAAGTGGCGGTACCCTTGCTGAAGCATTCGCCGATATTCGGGCAGGAGGCTTCCTCGCACACGGTGTGCAGATTGTGTTCGCGCAACAGGCGCCTGATCTCGCCGTAGCCCTGTCCGCTGCCGGGTTTGGCGCGAATCCATTCCGGCTTGCGCAGGCGCTGTTGCAGCGGGACGATCTTGACCGGGTTGCGCGCGGTTTTGGCCGAGCCGGTCTGTTTTTCGCTATTGCTCATGAGCTGTGTGGCCCGGATTTATTTGTCTTGGGTAAACCTGTACAACAGGCTGTAGAATAGCGCAGCAGCATACCCTTATATGCAAAAATCTTCATGACCGAAACATCAGCCAATCTCACCGACAAGCTATCTGCAGCCGTGGAAAAGATGCCCGCTTTTCCCAAGAGCGTGCAGCGCGTTCTGGAGATTGCACGCGATATCAACTGCCAGCCCAAGGAGCTGGTGGTGGTCATCGAGAAAGATCCGGTCATGACCATGAAATTGCTGCGCATCATCAATTCCGCTTACTACAACTTTCCCAAGCAAATCACCACGGTGAACCAGGCATTGGTTTACCTGGGGCTCAATACCGTAAAAAACATGGCGTTGTCTTTTGCCGCCATGGGGGTGCTGCCGCAGCAGAACGCCGCCGGATTTGATATGCAGCGCTACCTCATGCACTCCCTCACTACCGCCAGCCTCGCCCGCCTGATGTGCCAGAAATTCGGCAACGGCGATGCCGACCCCAACGATTGCTATCTTGCGGGGCTGCTGCACGATTTCGGCAAGGTGGTATTCGCCCAGTTCATGCCGGCGGAATTCAGGGAGGCGCTTGACGTGAGCCAGGAGCAGGCCATTTCGCTGCACGAGGCCGAGCGGCAAATCATTGGCGCGGATCATTCCGTTGTCGGCGCCATGCTGGTGGGAAAATGGCAGTTTCCGAAACTTCTTGCCGACGCCATCCGCCAACACCATGGCGACATTCCGCCTGAAAACACCATGCTGGGCAGCCTCTTTGTGGCCGACCAGATCAGCAAAAAATTGTCCATGGGCCACAGCGGCAACCTGGTGGTGGAGGAGTTGCCGCCCAACCTGGCTGACCGTTTTGGCGGCGGTCTGGACGACATCATCGCGCGCCTGGGCGACCTATCGAAAATCGCCGAAGAAGCGCAGTCTTTTGCAAGAATCGGCAAGGAGATCCTGGCATGAAGGTGAAATTCTGGGGAGTGCGCGGCTCCATTCCTTCGCCCGGCCCGAAAACCATGCGCTACGGCGGCAACACCACCTGCATCGAGGTGCGCACCGGCGACAACGATCTCATTATCCTGGATGGTGGCACCGGCATTTTTCCGCTGGCGCAAACGCTGCTCCGGGAATTGCCTGTCACTGCCCATATTTTCAATACTCACAGCCACTGGGACCATATTCAGGGGCTGCCGTTTTTCATCCCGATTTTCATACCGGGAAATAATATCCACCTGCACGGGGCGTTCGACCCCATTTCAGGAGCGGGCCCGGAACGCATCATGTCCATCCAGATGCAGTACAGTTATTTCCCGGTGCGTGAAGCCGAGATGCAGTCGCGCATCCTTTACCAGACAGCGATGCCCGGCGAATCGGTGAGCGCGGGCGCCGCCACTGTCACCGCCGTCCTGTTGAACCACCCGGTGAGCAACCTGGGCTACCGCATCGAACACAACGGGAAATCGGTATTCTTCACCGGCGACCACGAACCCCATTACAACATCTACGAACCCGGCGATGACGGTTATGCCGAATACCAGGCACTGGTTGATGAGCAGCGACAGTTCATTGTCGACGCCATCCGGGGAGTGGACATCCTGATCGCTGACGCCGCCTACACGCTGGAAGAATACCCGGCCAAAAAAGGCTGGGGCCACGGCACGTTCGATTCCTGCATCCAGCTCGCGCAGGCGGCAGGCGCAAAAATGCTTTACTGCACGCACCACGAACCCACGCGCAGCGACGACGAGCTGGAAAGGGTCTTCGCCGAAGCGCTTGCCCGGTACGCCGGATCGTCTGGGCTGCCAGACATCCGGCTGGCAAGAGAGGGGGAAGAAGTCGAGATTTAGAGCCGGGCCCAAACACCACCCTGCCCCCGGGAACCGCCGTCCCGGTTTTGCCTGGATTCTTCTCTGCCGGCGGCTAACAAAAGCTGATGTCCTGAAATATTTTCAACCTGCGCACACTGATCTTCCCCGCGTCCGCTGCCTCGCGCAGCGCGCAACCAGGCTCAAGCGCGTGGCGGCAGTTGCGGAAACGGCACTGTCCGCGATATGCCGCAAACTCCACGAAACCATCTTCGATCTCGCCGAAAGCCAGGTGGTGCAGCCCGAACGCCTGCACACCGGGACAATCTATCAAGTGACTATCTGCATTCAGATGGTGCAGGCGCGCGTGTGTGGTGGTGTGCTTGCCGGAATCCAGCGCGGCAGAAATCTCGCGGGTGGCCGCTCGCGCATCCGGCAGCAGGGCGTTGAGAAGAGTGGATTTGCCCATGCCGGACTGCCCCACCAGCACGCTGGTATGGCCTTGCAGGAAGGGCAGCAGGGGAGCGGCATCGGTTTTTGCGGAAAGCTCCAGCACGCGGTATCCGATGCTGCGGTAAGGAGCGAGCTGCGCGCGCGCCGCGTCAGCCTGGGCGCCGAGATCGCATTTGTTCAGCACAATCAGGGCTTCCAGCCGCTGGTGGTGCGCGGCAACCAGGCAGCGTGCCAGCAGCACGTCATCGAAAGATGGCTCGGCCGCCACCACCACCACGACTTGGCTGACATTGGCGGCGATAAGTTTTTCGCGAAATGCGTCGGAACGGTGCAGCAGGGTTTTGCGCGGCACGATTTTCTCGATGACGGCCTGGTTATCCGCAGTGCGCCGCAATTCGACAAAATCTCCGCAAGCCACCGCGCTTTTTTTGCCGCGCGTCAGACAGGGCAGCAGCTCGCCGCCAGGCAGCTCAACCAGGTATTGGCGGCTGAAGGCGGCGATTACCTGGCCCTGAATCGTGCTCAAATCTTGAACAAGGCATCCACCTTGGCGGCGCAGATGAAATCATTTTCCGACAGGCCGCTGATGGCGTGGGTGGAGTATTCCAGGCAGCACCTGCGGTAGCTGACGCTGAGTTCGGGATGGTGGTTCTCGCGGTGGGATATCCATGCCACCGCGTTCACGAATGCCATGGTCTGGTAAAAGTCCTTGAATTCGAAGGTCTTGCCGATATGGCGTTCATGCAGCTCCCAGCCATCGAGCTGCTGCAACAGGGCGGTTACTTCGTCCTGCGGCAACGCTGGCGCCCGCACACTGCCTTCGCTGCACGGCTTGCATTGCCTGCCGGCCAAATCGCTGATGGTTCCCATGGCGCTCATTTGAATTTGTAATAGCTCTGGTTGAGATAGGCGCCGAGGTGCTGCTGCTCCTGCTGGGTGAGCTTTTTGCCCAAGGCGCCGGAACACATGGTCATACGCTCGAGCATTTTCTGCGGGCTGTTCACCTTGCGGTCGGGGCGCGTAAAAATGGCATTGCCATCACCGCCCACTTTGTCCCTGTGGCAACTGTTGCAATCATACTGGTCAAACAGTTTTTTTCCGGCCTGCGGGTCGCCTTCCGCAAACGGCGCGGCTTGGGCGGAAATGGTGCAGCACAGCAGCAACAAGGCAGCGATATTTTTCATGGCGTGGCTCTCCAGTTTAGTGTGGATCTCGCGTAGCGAGGCTTTGTCTCCTCTCCCCCCGGGGGAGGATAGGGTGGGGGAGCGATCGCGGTACAGACGATTCATCATTCTGGGTGGTTTCTGCCGCGATCGTCAGGTGGGATATGCGCATCAGCGCGGGGGGATGCGAATCGTAAAACAGGGAATACAGGGGGTCCGGCGTCAGCGTCGCAGCATTGTCCTGGTACATTTTCACCAGCGCGCTGCTCAGGTCGCGCGCGTCGGTCAGCTGTGCGGCATAGGCATCCGCCTCGAATTCGTGTTTGCGCGAGGCATAGCTCATCAGCGGGTTCAGCAAAAAACCGAATACCGGCAGCACCAGAAAGAACAGCAGCAGCGCCAGCGCGGTGGATGGGGTATGCACACCCAGCCCCAGGTAGAACCAGTCCGACCGCATGAGCTGCGCCAGCAACCACAGGAAGCCCAGGCTCAGCGCAAAAATGAACAGGATGCGCTTCACGACGTGGCGGTGCTTGAAATGCCCCAGTTCGTGCGCGAGTACCGCCTCAATCTCGGCGGGCGTCAACCGGGCAAGCAGGGTATCGAAAAAGACGATGCGCCTGGTCTTGCCGAAACCGGTGAAGTAGGCGTTGCCGTGGGTGCTGCGCCGGGAACCGTCCATCACGAACAGCCCCTCGCACTTCCCGAGCAGCGCTTCGATGCGCGCCTTGAGGCTCTCGTCCTGCAACGGCTGGAACTTGTTGAACAGCGGCGCGATGAAGGATGGGTAGATGAACAGCAACAGCAGGTTGAAGGCCACCCATACGGCCCACACGTACAGCCACCAGTTGTCGCCCATGCGCTCCATCAGCCACAGCACCCCGAACAGCAGCGGCAGGCCGAGCAATGCGCCGAGCAGCAGGCTCTTCAGCGCGTCGGCCAGATACAGCGCCAGTGTCATCCTGTTGAAGCCATAGCGCGCCTCGATCACAAAAGTGCGGTACAAATCGAACGGGGCTTCCAGCAGGGTGGAGAGCAGCAGCACCAGGACGATGACGGCCATGCCCTGCACAATCGGGTCGCTCAGGGCGTGCAGCCACAAACCGGAGATGAACTGGATGCCGCCACCCAGGGTGAAGGCGAGCAGCAACACCGCATCGAACAGCGCCGTCAGCATGGAAAGGCGGACCTTGGAGCCGGTATAGTCGGCTGCTTTCTGGTGCGCCTCCAGCCCGATCTGCGCGCGAAAGACCTCCGGCACCTGCGCGCGATGCGCGGCGATGTGCGCGAGCTGGCGCCACGCCAGCCACAACCTGGCCAGCGTGGACAAAGCCAGCGCGGCGACAAAAACGGCGGAAAAAATCTGCGTGGCAGTCATGGATAAATGCAGGTGGCAGCCCGGTGCGCTGATGTGACACAATAAGCGCCTTGGAGTTCTTGGCGCGACGCTGCAAATTATGGCACAAAATCAAAACCATCTTGCCTGGATAGATCTGGAAATGACCGGGCTGTTACCGGATACCGACCGCATCATCGAGATCGCAATCGTCATCACCGATAGCCAGCTCGAAGTTGTCGCCGAAGCACCGGTGCTGGTGGTGCATCAGCCGGACAGCGTGCTGGACGGCATGGATGCCTGGAATAAATCCACACACGGCAAATCCGGCCTGATAGACAAGGTAAAGGCTTCCACACTGGACGAGGCCGGCGCGGAAACGAGGATGCTGGAATTTCTCAAGGAATATGTTCCGGCCCGCACCACGCCGATGTGCGGCAACTCCATCTGCCAGGACCGGCGTTTTCTGGTGCGCTGGATGCCGCAACTGGAAGACTATTTCCACTACCGCAACCTCGATGTCAGCACCCTCAAGGAACTCGCCCGGCGCTGGAAACCGGAGGTGGCGCAAGGGATCAAGAAACACGGCAAGCACGAGGCGCTGGCCGATATTTATGAATCCATAGAAGAGATGAAGCATTACCGCGATAATTTTATCCGCTTGTAATTTCCAGCCCGTTTCACCTGTGACGCCATGCCGGCTGCTGCCTTCTGATGCCCAATCTTCTGGTTGACATCTCCTCCCACGGTTTCGGCCATATAGCCCAGACTGCGCCAGTGGTGAACGAGCTGGCGCAACACATTCCCGGCTTGTGCATCACACTGCGTACCACCGCCCCCGCCTCCTATCTGCGGCAGCGATTTCTTTGCGATTTTCGGCATCTCCCGGTGGCGCTTGATTTCGGCATGCATATGACGAACGCGGTAGATGTGGAGGCAGAGAAGAGCGCCCTGGCATACCGCGCTTTCCACGCCGGATGGGATGAAAAAGTGGAGCAAGAAGCGCGGGCCATGCGCGCGCTGCAAGCGGATGTGCTGCTGGCCAATGTGCCCTACCTGTCGCTGGCCGCCGCCTGCCTTGCCAGCGTGCCCGCCATAGCCATGTGCAGCCTGAACTGGGCAGACATCTACCGCCACTACTGCGCGGAAGACGCCGCATGCGGCACCATCAGCGCGCAGATGCTGGAGGCGTACAACAGCGCCCGATGTTTCCTGAAAATCCAGCCCGCCCTGCCGATGGCGGATATTCCCAGCGCGCGCAACATCGGCCCGGTTGCGCGGGTGGGGAGCAACCAGCGCGCGCAGCTATCGGAAAAATTGCGTTTGAGGAATGACGAGAAGCTGGTTCTGGTGGCGATGGGGGGTATGGAATTCCGCTTGCCGGTGGAGCGCTGGCCGCGCTTGCCGGGCGTGCATTGGCTTATCCCGCAAGCCTGGGAGGTGGAGCGTAGCGACATGCCGGCCCTGGAAAGCATGGGGATTGCGTTTGGCGATGTATTGGCTTCCTGTGATACCGTGCTGACCAAGCCGGGTTACGGCACGTTCGTCGAAGCTGCTTGCGCAGGTGTGCCGGTGCTGTACGTGGCCCGCAAGGATTGGCCCGAGGAGCCTTACCTGGTCAACTGGCTGAAGCGGAACGGGTTGTGCGCCGAAGTAGAACGCGAGCGCGTACTCACCGGCGAACTGGGTGATTTGCTGGCGCAGGTCTGGCGCATGCCTGCACCGTCGCGCCCGCTTGCCACCGGGGCAAGCGAGGCGGCGCAATACCTGATCGAGAATTACTTCTGAGGTTTTGCCGGAGTGCCGGAATTTTTCTGCTCGGTGAATTCATCGTAGCATTCGATCCCGCAGAAGTATCCGACATAATCCACACCTTGCGGCCTCAGGGCCGCACTCAGCGGGATTTCCTTGCGGCACATGCTGCACGAAATCTTCTGCGGCTGGACCTCGGGTTGCATTGGAGTAGCCATGGTTTTCCTCCTGCTCGTTATTTGACCAGTTAGATGCTACGCCTGCCCCAAGCTTGCCGCAATAGCCTATGCTTACTTGACTGGCGCACCTGCGGCCAGCGCGCGCAAACGGCTTTGTTCGAGCTGGGCGCGATCCGGTTTGTCCAGCCAGCCATGCAGGTTATCCAGCACCAGATCGGCAAGCGCATGAATCCAGTCCGGGCGCTCGTTAAGACAGGGGATATAGTGGTATTCGCCGCCGCCCGCGTGCTGGAAATCTTCCCTGCCTTCCTGCGCGATCTCTTCCAGCGTTTCCAGGCAATCCGCCACAAAACCGGGACAGACCACGTCCACCCGCCCGGTTTTCTTTTTGCCTAGCTCCTTGAGTGTTGCAGCGGTGTAGGGCTGGAGCCACTCGGCGCGGCCAAGGCGCGACTGGAAGCTGACGGTGTACTGGCTGTCGGCCAGTTCCAGGGCTTCCGCGATCAGCCGCGCGCTCTTGCGGCATTCGCAGTGGTAGGGGTCGCCCTCATCCAGCATTTTGCGCGGCAGGCCGTGGAAGCTCATCACCAGTTTGTCCGGGCGCCCGTGCAGCGTCCAGTAGTCGCGGATATTCTGTGCGCTGGCGGCAATATAGCCGTGGTGGTCGTGGAAATTTTTTATGGTGCGCAACGCCGGGGTGTTGCGCATCCGCAGCAGTTCGGCAAACACCACGTCGCACGCTGTAGCCGTGGTGCTGGCGGCATATTGCGGATAGAGCGGCACCAGCAGGATGCGCTGGCAGTTCTGCTGCCTGAGTTTTGCCAGCACTTCTGGAATTCCGGGATTGCCGTAGCGCATGGCGTACTCCACCAGCAGCGGCGAGCCTTTGGTTCTTTCCCCCAGATAGCCTTGCAGCAGGGTAGTCTGGCGCTCGGTGTGCACCAGCAGCGGCGAGCCTTCAGGAGTCCAGATGCTGGCGTATTTCGCTGCAGATTTTTTCGGCCGCGTGTTGAGGATAATGCCGTTGAGGATCAGCCACCAGATCGGCCTGGGTATTTCCACCACGCGCGGGTCTCCCAGGAATTCGCGCAGATAGGTCTTGACCGCCTGCGCGGTGGGTGCATCCGGTGTGCCAAGATTGACCAGCAGCACGCCGGTTCTGGCGGGAGTGCCGTGGGTGTAAGCGGGCTCAGTTTTATAACCCATCGTTTTATCCAGAAAATAATTTACTGAGGAGCCATGTAGTTGAAAATGTTACGAACTCAGTGTTTTCAATGCAGCGACAACGCATTGCTGAGCAGCTTGGCCGTCACATCCACAATCGGCACCACTTTTTCGTAGTTCATGCGCTTGGGACCGACCACCGCTAGCGTACCGACAACCTGCCCTTCTGCGGCATACGATGCGCTGACCACACTGCATTCATCCAGCCCGGCCAAGCCGGATTCGTTGCCGACGAATATGTGCACACCCGGCGCGTTGCGGCTGGCATTCAGCAGTTGCAGCAGCTCGGTCCTTTGCTCGAACAGATTGAACAGGCCGCGCAGCTTGTCCATGTTGGAGGAAAGATCGTTGATGTGCAGCAGGTTGCGCTCGCCGCTGATGACGTAATCCTCGTTTTTGCGCGCCAGCGCCGCATCGCTCGCCACCAGCGCGGCGGTCATCAGTGCGGTCATGTCGTGGTGCAACTGGTGCAGATCGGCCTGCACGCGCTGGTGGATGTCCTGGAACGCGCAATCGGCATAATGCTGGTTGAGGAAGTTGCCCGCCTCGGTAAGCTGTTGCTGATTGTAGTCCTTGTCAGTGAGCAGCACGCGGTTTTCCACTTCGCCGTCCGGCATGACGATAATGAGCAGCACCCGTTTTTCCGACAGGCGCAGGAATTCCATCTGGCGTACCGTGATGGCGGCCCGTTTCGGGGTGGCCACCACGCCGGCAAAATGGGTGAGCTCGGACAGCAGGTTGGAAGCCTGTACCAGCAGGCGCGAAGGGTTGTCCGGCTGAAAATGGGATTTCAGTTGCCGGATGCGCGCATCGTCCAGCGGTTGCACCACCAGCAGCGTATCTATGAAAAGACGGTAGCCCAGCGCCGTGGGGACGCGCCCGGCGGAAGTGTGCGGGCTGCTGACCAGCCCCATTTCCTCGAGGTCGGCCATCACGTTGCGGATGGTGGCCGGGCTGATGTCCAGCCCGGAAAACTGCTGCAACAAGCGCGAGCCGACCGGCTGGCCGTCGCTGATATAGCGCTCCACCAAGGTCTTAAGCAGGATTTGCGCGCGTTCGTTGAGCATGGGGCCATTCTACCATCGGGGCGGCCAATGCCGCTTTGTCAACATAGTGGCGATATGGTTTAATCGCGCCCATGAAATTCCCTTTCCGCACCATCGCCCTGATCGGCAAATACAGGACGCCGGAAATCACCGAGCCGCTGTTGCGGCTGGCCGATTTTCTTTCCGGAAAAGGGGTGGCCGTGGTGGTGGACAGCCTCACCGCCGAGCATCTGGAGCGGCACGATTATCCCGAGCTGCCGCTACGCGCAATGGAAGACGCGGTTGACCTGGCCATCGTGCTGGGCGGTGACGGCACCCTGCTGAATATCGCCTGCACGCTGGCGCCATTCGGCATCCCGCTGGCTGGTGTAAATCAGGGGCGGCTGGGGTTTCTCACCGATGTTTCACTGGGCACCATGCAGCAGACCATCGCCGACATGCTGGAAGGAAAGTTTGTCACCGAGCAGCGCATGCTGCTCGATGCGCGCATCCTGCGCGGCGGAGTGAAAGTGTTCGAGGCGCTGGCGCTCAACGAGGTGGTGGTGCATCGCGGCAATGTCAGCACCCTGATCGAGTTCGAGGTGCGCATAGACGGAGAATATCTCTACAACCAGCGCGCCGACGGCCTGATCGTGGCGACCCCGACCGGCTCCACTGCCTATGCACTTTCTGCCGGCGGGCCCATCCTGCATCCCAGCCTCAACCTTATCGCGCTGGTGCCGGTTTGCCCGCACACCATGAGCAACCGCCCCATCGTGCTGAAGAGCGAATCGCGGCTGGAAATCCTGCTGCATCGCACCTATGCCGTGCGTGTGCGCCTCGACAGCCACACCCATTTCGATTTGCAGGGCAACGACAAACTGGAAGTCACGAGCTATCCGAAACCGGCCACACTGCTGCATCCGGTCGGGCACAGCTATTACCACACCCTGCGCGAGAAGCTGCTCTGGAACAAGACGCTGTAATGTTGAAGTTCCTCAACATCCGCGATTTCGTCATCGTTGATTCCCTCGAACTCGATTTTTCCTCCGGCTTCACCGCGCTCACCGGCGAAACCGGTGCCGGCAAATCCATCCTGATTGATGCCTTGTCGCTGGCGCTGGGCGAACGCGGCGATGCAGGCATGGTGCGCAACGGCTGCGAGCGCGCCGAAATCGGAGCGGGATTTGATATTTCCGGCTTGCCCACCCTGCAAGCATGGCTGCGCGAGCAGGCGCTGGAAGGCGATGCGGGAGAATGCCAGTTGCGCCGCGTGCTGGACAGCGGCGGCCGCTCGCGCGGCTTCATCAACGGGCGCAACGCCACGCTGCAGCAGATGCGCGAAGCGGGCGAACACCTGCTCGACATCCACGGCCAGCACGCCCACCAATCCCTGCTGCGCCCCGATGCGCAGCGCGAACTGCTGGATGGCTATGGCAGCCTGATGGGCGATGCTGGGGAAGTGGCGCAACAGTACCGCGAGTGGCAGGCTATCTGCCGCCGCCGCGCGCAACTGGAACAGAACGCCGAAGCAGTGGCCGCCGAACGCGAATTGCTGCGCTTTCAGCGGAACGAACTGAAGACGCTGAATTTTGCCCCAGCAGAGTGGAATGAGCTGCAAGCGGAGCACGCGCGCCTGTCCCATGCCGCCAGCCTGCTGGAAACCGCGCAGTTCGGCGTGGAAATATTGAGCGAGGCCGATGCTTCCTGCCTCGCGCAGTTGAATATGCTGGCAGCGAAAGTGCGCGCGGGCATTAAATTCGACGCAGCCCTGCGCGACACGCTCGCCCTGCTGGAAAGCGCGCAGAACGAATTGCAGGAAACGGTATACGCCCTGCGCCATTACCAGCAGAAACTGGACGCCGACCCCGCGCGCCTGCGCGAGCAGGAACAGCGCATCGCCGCAGTGGTGGACGCGGCGCGCAAATACCGCGTCACCCC
Source organism: Nitrosomonadales bacterium (assembly GCA_016213335.1). Lineage (GTDB taxonomy): Bacteria > Pseudomonadota > Gammaproteobacteria > Burkholderiales > Gallionellaceae > VIKH01. The sequence goes on along the minus strand of JACRAQ010000010.1, from coordinate 30,900 downwards.
GGAGCAGTTGCCGTCCGCCCTGCAGCGCATCACCGCGCGCCTAGGCGAACTGGGCGGCGAGACCGATCTGGCCGCATTGGCGCAGCAGGAAGCTGCCGCCCAGGCAGCGTACCTGGCCGCAGCGAAAAAGTTTAGTGCGGCCCGCAAGCAAGCGGCGGAGAAGTTGTCGCGCGAAATCACCGCCGCCATGCAGGCGCTGGCCATGCAGGGCGGCAGTTTTGCCGTCGCGCTGGCGCCGCTGCCCGAAGGCAACCAGCACGGCCTGGAAAATATCGAGTTTCAGATCGCAACCAACCCCGATGCGCCGCTGCGCGCCTTGACGAAGATTGCCTCGGGCGGCGAGCTGTCGCGCATCGGCCTCGCGATACAGGTGGCGGTCAGCCGGCTGGCCAGCGTGCCGACATTGATATTCGACGAAGTGGATAGCGGCATAGGCGGAGGCGTGGCGGAAATTGTCGGACAACTGCTGAAGCGCCTGGGACAGCGCCACCAGGTGCTGTGCGTGACGCACCTGCCGCAAGTGGCGGCGATGGCAGACACGCAATGGCAAGTGAGTAAATCCCTGCGCGATGGCGCCACCCTGTGCGCCATCCGGGCGCTAGGAAAGGCGGAGCGGGTGGAGGAAATTGCGCGCATGCTGGGCGGGGTGAAAATAACCGAGACCACGCGCAAACACGCGGCGGAAATGCTGGGCGTTGCTGCTTGATGTATCATGCAGCCGTTTTGTGACTACGCTTATCCGATGCGCGCCAATTTCATCATCATCCCCATTTCGCTCCTGCTCGCTTCGTGCAGCGAAATGGCGATGCCCAAGCTGTTTACGTTCTCTCCGCACAAGATCGAAATCCGCCAGGGCAACCTGATTTCGCAGGAGATGCGCGAGCGGCTCAAGCCGGGCATGACACGCCTGCAGGTGCGCGCCGTGCTGGGCACGCCGCTGGTCAACGACCCGTTCCACGCCAACCGCTGGGACTATGTATACCGCCTGGAACAGAGCGGAAAACTGGTTGATAACCAGCGCCTGACGCTGTATTTCGAGGGCGACAGGCTGACACGCATTGATGATGGCGCCATGCCGCCGCTTTCTGCGGCAGCCGCACCTGCCGCCAGCAAGTAACGGGAAATAGCGATGAGCAAAATCAAAGTGGCAATTGCCGGCAGCGGCGGACGCATGGGCAGGGCATTGCTGGAAGGGGTGCTGCAATCGGGCGACCTGGCGCTGCATGCGGCGCTGGAGCATGGTGGAAGCGTCCTGCTGGGCAAGGATGCCGGCGAGCTGGCCGGCGGCGTCTGCGGCGTAAAAATTACCGGCGACGCGGATGCCGCGCTGCAAGGCGCGGACGTGCTGATAGACTTTACCCGCCCGGAGGGCACGCTGCATCATCTGGAAATCTGCCGCAAGCTCGGCGTGAAAATGGTCATCGGCACCACCGGTTTCAGCGCGCAGCAAAAGGCGCAACTCGGCGTTGCGGCGCAACATGTCGGCATTGTGTTCGCCCCCAACATGAGCGTGGGCGTGAACCTCACCTTCAAGCTGCTGGAGATGGCATCCAGGGTGTTATCCCACGGCTACGACATCGAGATCATCGAAGCGCACCACCGCCACAAGGTGGATGCCCCTTCCGGCACGGCACTGGGCATGGGCGAAGTGATCGCCAGGACGCTGGGCCGCGATCTCGCGCAATGCGCCGTCTACGGGCGCGAGGGCGTGACCGGCGAACGCAACCCTTCCACCATCGGCTTCGCCACCGTGCGCGGCGGGGACATCGTGGGCGACCATACCGTGCTGTTCGCGGGCACCGGCGAACGCATCGAGATTACCCACAAGGCCAGCAGCCGCGCCACTTTTGCGCTCGGCGCGTTGCGCGCCGCGCGTTTCTTGCAAGCGAATCCGGCAGGCCTATACGACATGCAGGATGTGCTGGGCTTGAAATAAGGTAGCGCTCTTCTGGTGAGGGAGAAATTTACACTGTTTCCCTTGAAGCAGAACACCAAAGCGCCGCCAGAGCCAGAACACAAAAGGCGGCTCCGGCAATAAAGGTGAAGGAAGCCCCGAGTGCGTCCCACAGCAGTCCGGCCAGCGCACTGGCAACCAGCATCGCAATCCCGCTCACCAGATTGAAAAAACCATAGGCCGTGCCGCGCAGATCGGCGGGGGCCGCATCGGCCACCATCGCCGCCAGCAGCCCCTGAGTCATGCCCATATGCAGGCCCCACAAGGTGATGCCCGCCCACACCCAGCTCCAGTGGTTGCTGTAAGCGAGCGCCGCGTCCGCTGCGATCAGCACCGCCAGCCCGCAGGCCAGCAGCCTGGGACGGCTCACCGAATCCGACAGCTTGCCGAAGGGGTAGGCGCTGGCGGCGTACACCGCATTCATGCCGATCAGCACCAGCGGCGTGTAGGCGAGCGGCAACCCGCCCTGCTCGGCGCGCAGTACCAGGAAGGCCTCGGAAAAACGCGCCAGCGCGAACGCCGCACCGATCCCCGCTACCGCCCAATAGCTGCCGGAAAGCCTGCGCAGGTTTTCCCGGCGGATCGGGTTGACCCGCTGGCCGCCGACGCTACGCTCCGGTTCCTGCACGCCAAAGAACAACAGCGCGACGGCGAGCACGGCGGGAATGACCGCCACCCAGAACACCGCGCGGAAATCGTTCGCCCACAGCAACATCAGGGCCATCGCCAGCAGCGGGCCGATAAAGGCGCCGACGGTATCGAGCGCCTGGCGCAGGCCGAATGCTGCGCCGCGCAGTTCCGGTGGCGCGATGTCGGCCACCAGCGCATCGCGCGGCGCGCCGCGTATGCCCTTGCCGACGCGATCCATGAGGCGGGCGGCCAGCACGAATCCGGCACTGGTTGCCAGCGCGAACAGCGGTTTGGACGCCGCCCCCAGCCCGTACCCCAGCAATGCCAACGGCTTGCGCCTGCCCCAGTAATCGGAAATCGCACCGGAAAAAACTTTCACGATCAGCGCCGTCGCTTCCGCCGCGCCTTCGATCAGGCCGATGGCGAATGCGGAAACACCGAGCGCAGTGAACATGAACACCGGCAGCAGACTGTGGATCAGCTCGGAAGAGACATCCATCAGCAGGCTGACAAACCCCAGCGTCCAGATGCTGCCCGGAATTCTTTGGGATCGCTTATTCATGTGGTTTGCAGTCAACCTTAAGAACTCAGTCGTCCACGAAAGTCACGAAAAAAACGAACAAAGTCGAAAGCATTTCTTGAGGCTGCGCGATACTCGATGGGTGAGCTGCCATAACCATGCAGCCAATGGATTTTTTCCGTGCCTTTGCGAGCTTCCGCCTTGCGGCGGAATGCCTGCCTACCCCGCTTCGTGTTTTTCGTGGATCAATGCGGTTTTGGGGATGATACGCCCATACGGCAGCACAAAAAAACAACCCCCGGTTTTTCCGGAGGTTGAAGGGTGCCTTTCAAGGGGGTGAGAGGCCGGGGAGGAGAAGAAAAATTACTTGTGCACACCCAGCTTCTGGCGCCAGCCCGGATACAGTTGATCCGCGTCTTTGGGGAACGACTCGAATGCGCGCGCAAATTCCCTGTGCGTCTTCGCGTATTCGATCGGGTCCGCGCCGGATTTCCAGCACTCATACGATTGGCGCAACGAGATCGCGCCGGCGGCGGGGCTGTCAATATGCCCGTAGGAGCCGCCGCCCGCCGTGTTGATCACGTTGCCGTGGCCGAGGTTTTCGAAGAAACCGGGTAAACGCAACGCGTTCATGCCGCCGGAGATGATCGGGGTGGTCGCCTTCACGCCGTACCATTTCTGGAAATATACCGGCCCTTGGCACTCGTCGCGCTCAATCATGTAGGCGATGATCTTGTCGTCGCCCTCGCCTTCCATCTTGCCAAAGCCCATGGTGCCGACGTGGATGCCGGAAGCGCCTTGCAGGCGGCTCATCTTGGCCAGCACGAAAGCAGTGTAGCCGCGCTTGGCGGATGGCGAAGTCACGGCACCGTGGCCGGCGCGGTGGTAGTGCAGGAACTGGTTGGGATACTGGCGGCGCGCGGTGGTCACCATGCCGGGGCCGCCGACGTAGCCGTCCACCAGGAAAGCCAGCTTGTTGGCATCAGGGCCGAAAGCCTCCAGCGCGAAGTCGGCGCGGGCCAGCATTTCGTAGTGGTCATCGGCGGTGATGTTCATCGAGAACAGCTTGGCCTGGCCGGTCTCGTCCATGGCGCGCTTCATCGCGTCGTAGACCAGCGGGATAACTTTCTTCACCGGAGCAAACACCTGGTTGCCCTGCGGCTCGTCGTTCTTGATAAAGTCGCCGCCCAGCCAGAACTGGTAAGCGGCGTTGGCGAACGGTTCGGGGCGCAAACCCAGCTTGGGCTTGATGATTGTGCCGGAGATATAGCCGCCATCCTTGACCGGACGTCCCAGGATGCGCCACATGTCTTCTATGTTGGTGGCCGGGCAATCGAACTGGCGGATGACTTCTTCGGGAACGTAGAAGTCGTGCATCTTGGCGTGCTCGATGTCGCCCATGCCCTGGTTGTTGCCGATGGCCAGGGTCAGGAAGGAAACCAGCATCATGCGTCCGTCGGTCACGTTGCGGTCGAACAGCTCCAGCGGATAAGCGATGCGCATATCCTCGGTGGCCTCGTTGATGTAGTACACCAGCGCATCCACGCCCTTGGTGAAGTCGTCGGTGGTGCTCACTTCCACGTTGGTGCCGGTGGAAGATTCAGCGGCGAAGTGGGCGGCCGCTTCCAGATAGCCGGTGCCCGCCTTGGGCTTCATTTTATAGGCGACCAGAATATGCTTGCCGTTCTTGATGAGATCGGCTTCTTCCAAATCCAGATTGGCGTAGCGTGCTGACTGATCCATTTATGCTCTCCTGATAAGTGAAGGTTTAATTGTGCAACGCCGCGAACTATACGGGCATCGAATCATAAATAATATTCAGAGTTTTTTATTATAATCATAAGCAATTCTTATTATTGCCCCCAACAATTCCGGAACCATGCTCCACATCACATTACGCCAGCTCCAGGTGTTTGCCGCGGTCGCGCGGCATTTGAGCCATTCGCGCGCGTCCGAGGAATTGTATCTTACCCAGCCTGCCGTTTCCATGCAGATCAAGCAACTGGAGCAGGTCATCGGCCTGCCGCTGTTCGAGCAGACCGGCAAGCAGATCCGCCTGACCGAAGCGGGAAATGAAATGCTGCGCTACAGCCGCAACATCGCACAGCAGCTCGAGGAAATGGAGGCGGTGTTCGGCGAAATGAAAGGCCTGGAGCGGGGCCGCCTGAACATCACGGCAGTCAGCACGGCCAACTATTTCATGCCGCAACTGCTGGCAAAATTCATCCGTTTGTACCCGAAAATCCAGGTGAGCCTGCAAGTGGCCAACCGCGATGCGGTGCTCAAGCAGATCAGCGACAACGCCGCCGATTTCGCCATCATGGGCCAGCCGCCGGAAGGCGCGGACATGCAGTCCGAAGCGTTCATGCAGAACCCGCTGGTGGTGATCGCCTCCCCGAAGCATACCCTCGCCAAGATCCGCCATATCAAGCCCCGGCAACTGGCGCAGGAAACCTTCCTGCTGCGCGAGCAAGGCTCCGGGACGCGCGGCGTAGCCGAGCGATTTTTCGCCGGCCACCGCCTGCCGCTGCCGTCGCACATGGAGATGGACACCAACGAGGCCATCAAGCAATCGGTGCAGGCAGGTATGGGGGTGGGCATCATCTCGCGCCACGGCATCGAGCTCGAGCTGGAAACAAAACGGCTGATGGTGCTGGATGCAGAGCACTTCCCCATCATGCGCCACTGGCACATCGTATACCGCAAGGGCAAGCGCCTTTCCGCCGCTTCGCAGGCGTTCAGGCAATTCCTGCTGACCGAAGCCGAAGCGCTGGCGTCTCCTGGCGGGAAAAAAAGCGGGGCGGCCAAAAGAACAGCTTAAGGAAATGCCGGACGGTTTATTTCTCGGCGGCGGCTCCCCGCGCATCGCGCAGCGCTTCGGCAAGCTGGTGCACCGTCATGGCGTAGAAGTCACTGTTGTTGTAGCGGGTGATGACATCAAAGTTGTTGAAGGCCAGCCAGAGTTCTTTGCCGTCTGTTACGGTGAATATCATCAGGCGCGCGGACTTGTCTGCTGCAACCGGATTCTCCGGCCTTACGCCAGCCTCAGCCCAGTTCGCCACGGCGCGCGATTCCGGCGCAAGATCGGATGCATTCACCCCGTCATCGGCGCGCGCGCGCGCCGCCACCGGCCCGCCGTTTGACCAGCCGAACTGCCTGAGGTAATTCGCCACGCTGCCGATCGCGTCCAGCGGGTCGCGCATCAAGTCCGTCGTGCCGTCCTCGCTGAAATCCACCGCATACTTGCGGTAGCTGCCCGGCATGAATTGCGGGATGCCTATCGCGCCCGCATAAGAGCCTTGCATCTTGAAGATATCCAGTTTCTGTTCGCGCGCCAGCAGCAGGTATTGTTCCAGTTCGCCGCGAAAGAAAGCGGCGCGGCGCGGATAATCGAACGCCAGCGTGACCAGGGCGTCGAGCACGCTGTATTTGCCGCTGTTGTTGCCATACATGGTTTCCACGCCGATCAACGCGACGATGGTTTCCTGCGGCACGCCATATTGCTTTTCCGCACGCTGCAAAGCATCGGCATGCAGCGCCCAGAATTGCAGCCCTCCATTTATGCGCTTGTCGCTGAGGAAGGGCGCGCGGTATTCCGGCCACGGCTTGAGGGTGGCGGGCTTGGAAATGGAATCTATGACGGCCTGGCGATGCTGCGCGCGGCTGAATATCTGTTCCAGCTCGCTGCGGTTGAACTGGTGTTTCGCCACCATTTCATCAATAAATTGCGGGATGCCGGGCAACTCGGCCGCATGCACGCAGGGCGCAGCAAATACCCATACCAAGGCAAAAAACAGGCGCAAAATCATGGTGCGTGCATTTTACTCGACAGGCGGACGCGCCACTGCTAAATTTCACTTTAATTTCAACTTGAGAAAAATTCGATCATGGAAAATCCCGTGCAGCACCACCGCCTCCTCATCCTCGGCTCCGGTCCGGCCGGATACACTGCCGCCGTCTATGCCGCGCGCGCCAACCTGAGTCCGGTGCTGATTACCGGCCTGGCGCAAGGCGGACAACTGATGACCACCACCGAAGTGGATAACTGGCCCGCAGATTTCAACGGCGTGCAGGGGCCGGAGCTGATGGAACGCTTCCAGAAACACGCGGAGCGCTTCGGCACGCAAATCATTTTTGACCATATCCACACCGCAAAGCTGCAACAGAAGCCGTTTACCCTTGTCGGTGACGCAGGCAGCTATACCTGCGACGCACTCATCATCGCCACCGGCGCATCGGCGCAATACCTCGGCCTGCCGTCCGAAGAGAAATTCATGGGCAAGGGCGTATCCGGCTGCGCCACTTGCGATGGCTTTTTTTATCGCGGACAGGATGTGGCAGTAATCGGCGGCGGCAACACGGCAGTGGAGGAAGCATTGTATCTGGCCAATATTGCCCGCCGCGTCACACTGGTTCACCGGCGTGATACCTTCCGTGCCGAGCGCATCATGGTGGATCACCTGATGGAAAAAGTGAATGAAGGGAAAATCAAGCTGCAACTGCATCATGTGCTGGATGAAGTGCTGGGCGACGACAGCGGCGTAACCGGCATGCGTATCCGCCATGTGCAGACGGGCGCAACGCAGGAAATCGGACTGGCTGGCGTATTCATCGCCATCGGCCACAAGCCCAACACGGATATTTTTGCCGGGCAACTGGAAATGGATGGCGGCTATCTCGTCACACGCGGCGGCCAGGCGGGCAACGCCACGGCAACCAGTATTCCGGGCGTGTTCGCGGCGGGCGACGTGCAGGACCAGATTTACCGCCAGGCATGCACCAGCGCGGCCACTGGCTGCATGGCGGCGCTGGATGCGGACCGGCACCTCGCTTCGCTGGGCTGAGGGCGCTCCTCAAACCAGCGGGGCCTACCATGAAGAAAAATAAGGAACCGCCGCTACCGGAAGATAGCGAGCTGCTCCGGCAGGCGCTGGAGGGCGTCACTCCGCTGCCTCCCCCCAGCCGCGCAACTAACCGCTCGCGCCCCGCCTGTGCAATCCCCTTTTCCCGCCAGCCGGAACCCTCAAATATTCAGGACAACCTGTCTGACCACGGTGCGGGAGATCTGCCACTCGACGAATTCCTGCGCCCCGGCGTAGCGCGCACGACACTACGCAAACTGCGGCGCGGCCAGCCCCCTATTCAGGACAGCCTCGATTTGCATGGGCTCACCAGCGATGCGGCGCGCAAGCTGCTGCAGGAGTTTCTGCGCGAGATGGCACAACGCGGCCTGCGCTGCGTACGCGTGATACACGGCAAGGGGTGGCAAACTGGCGGCGGCGAAGGAATTTTGAAAATCCGCGCGCGCCACTGGTTGGCCCAGTGCGCGGAAGTGCTGGCATTTTGCGAAACTTCGCCTCATGAGGGCGGCGGCGGTGCGGTAAAAGTGCTGCTCAAGCCCGCAACTGCCAGCACCCCCAAATAACCCGTAAGCATGACGGCTTGTTCAGCGTATCCTTAATGTCGGCCGACACTGATTTGCCGGCAGCATTTGAACATTCGGGAGAACGTCATGCCTTACGTCAACATCCGCATCGCCGGAAAGCTGAGCCGCGAACAGCGCGCAAAAATCGCCGAGGAGATAAGCGACACGCTGGAGCGCATCGCGCACAAGCCGAAATCCTACACCTACATTGCCTTCGATGAGCTGCCGGACGAAAACTGGGCAATAGCGGGAAAACTGCTGGACGAGGAGTAAACCGGAGAAATCGGCGGGAAGGTTTGCGGGCAACCCGGTGGGTACCCGCAACTCCCGGTATTGAAAAGCTGACTGCTTTGGCGAAATGCCCGGCGGATGAAGCCAGGGGTCATACTACATCTTGGGTTCGGCGCCGCCGACGTAGCTGCGCCCTCTGACAGCTCTCATGACCGCCTCGACCAGCTTTTCTTTCTCCACCGGTTTGACGAGATATTCGACCACGCCTTCTTTCATGAAATCCACTGCGAGCTTGACGTCCGGGTAGCCAGTCAGCACGATGACGGGAATGGACGGATATTCGCGCCGGAAGTATGCGACCGCCTCGACGCCGTTGATGTTGGGCATCCGCACATCGCACAGAATCGCATCCACGGTAATGACGTTTTCGGCATCGAGCACCTCGATTCCTCTCTTGCCGTCTGCCGCCTCCACCACTTCCAAACCGGTGCCTTTGAGCTGGAGCTTGATCGTCTGGCGTACTTCCTCTTCGTCATCCACCACTAGTATTTTGTGCTGCATTTTTACTCCTCCTTGATGGTTTCCGCGCCGGGGAAACGGATGGTTACCGTAGTTCCTTTGTTTTCCTGGCTTTCCAACGCGATGGTTCCATTGTACTTATTAACTATCTTCTGCACAATGTACATGCCGAGCCCTTCTCCCTCATCCGGCCCCTTGGTGGTAAAAAACGGATCGAATATTTTCCCCAGATGTTCAGCCCGGATTCCCGTTCCTGTGTCCTTGATGCGTATGCAGGCCTGGCTACCTTCACGGACAGTTGCAATCTCCAGCACGCCCCGGCCTGCCATGGCCTGTATTCCGTTACGGATGATATTGAAGAATACCTGCTGGATCTCTTCCGGTTTAGCGGCTATTGCAGGCACGGGTGCAAAGTTCTGACGGATTTCGATCCGGTCGTCCAGCATTGAATGTTTTGCCATAGCGAGGGCTTCAAGCAGTTTTTCCTGCACGTCAGTTTTTTCCAGCTCGTGCTGGCTGGCGGGCCGGATATATCCCGAAAGGTTTTTTACGATGGCGGAAATATGCTTGGCGTATTTGATGATGTCCCGGGCATGCTCATTGCACGCGGCAACATCACTTTCATCCCGTATCGCTTCGGCCTTGCCCATGATGACATACAGCGGGTTATTGATCTCGTGGCCGATGCCGCTGACCATAGTGCCGATTGCCGCCATTTTTTCCGCCTGGATGAGCTGCCCCACGACCCGGTCCTTTTCGGCCTGGTTTTCCCTCAGCTCCCGGGTGCGCTCCTCCACTTTCCTTTCCAGTACTTCCTCTGCGTGTTTGCGCTCAGTGATATCGTAAAAAACTTCCAGGACTGCCGGTTTGCCCCGGTAAATCATCCCGGTGTGCGTTATCTCGAAAGTCCTCCCGCCCAGCACACCGGTGCTCTCCATGGATTTTGCCAGGCCGGCCTGGATTGGCTGGTTCAAGGCGCAGCCGATACACTGCCGGCGGTCATCCTTGTAGAGATCCCAGCATTTTTCACCCAGTGCGTTCCTGCCCACGGCATTTTCCATCGCATGGCTCATGTACAGGATATGGCCATGCTCATCTACGATGTCCATGCCGAAAGGCAGGGATTCGATTAACAGCTCATTGAAGTTGCTGGTTTCGCGCAGCGCCTCCTCGGCGCGCTGGCGCTCGGCGATGTTCCGCACCAGAGGACGAAACACCAGAAAATAAAAAATCGGAAAAATCAGGACGGACAGCAGGGTTGCGTCCATCAAGATGAGCTCCGTCCTGGACATGGGCGGAAGCACGGGCAAAAGAACCATCACCAGCGTTTCCACCAGAAACACCGCCCCGACCAGCACAACCAGCAGCCAGGCAGCCGACTGGCGAAATTCTTTCTTCTGCGGGGCTGGAGAGGTATCGGGCATGGGCGGTATTCCTGCCAGAGGTTATTTGTGGCGCCTTGTTTGCGCCGGTGCAAAACGTTGCCGGGTTTCCGGCAACGGGCGGCTGTGCATGGATTATAATCCATGCGCCCGTGGAGAAGATTTCCGGGGTTAAGCGGATTTACAAATTTCGCCATTCCCACCCGCCCACTCCAGATGGAAGAGATCCGCATTAAATGGACGCCGCGATGACCGAACCTATCATTGTTTGCCCTGGCTGCAAATCCGAAATCAAGCTCACCGAATCGCTGGCTGCGCCACTGATCACGGCCACGCGCAAGCAGTACGAGCAGCAACTGGCGCAAAAGGATAACGACATCGCCAGGCGCGAACAGGCGATGCACGAAAAGGAAAAACAGCTTGCGGAGGACAAGCGCACGCTCGACGACCAAGTGGCCGACCAGGTTGCAGGCCAGCTAAAGGCCGAGCGCGCCCGCATCATTGCGGAAGAAGCCAGGAAGGCCAAGCAGGCCAGCGCCCTCGAACTGGAAAGCAAGACGCGCGAGCTGACCGACTTGCAGGAAGTGTTGCAGCAGAACAACGCGAAGCTGGCGCAAGCGCAAAAAGCGCAAACCGAACTCATCAAAAAGCAGCGCGAGCTGGACGACGCCAGGCGCGAGCTCGATCTCACCGTGGAACAGCGTGTGCAGGAGAATCTCGCCACTGCGCGCGAACAGGCCAGGCGCGAGGCCGAGGAAAGCCTCAAGTTCAAGGTGCTGGAGAAAGACCAGACCATCGCCTCCATGCAGCAGAAAATCGAAGAGCTGAAAAAGAGGGCCGAGCAAGGCTCGCAGCAGCTGCAAGGCGAAGTGCAGGAGCTGGAACTGGAAAATCTGCTGAGCGCCAAATTCCCCTTTGATTCAATTGAGCCCGTACCCAAAGGAGAGTTCGGCGGCGATGTGTTGCAGCGGGTCGTCAGTCCGAACGGGCAGGTCAGCGGAGCGATCTTGTGGGAATCCAAGCGCACCAAAAACTGGAGCGACGGCTGGCTGGCGAAGCTGCGCGAAGACCAGCGCGCTGCCAAGGCGGAAATTTCGGTGCTGATCAGCCAAGCGCTGCCGAAAGGTGTGGAAACCTTCGATCTGATGGATGGCGTTTGGGTGGCTCATCCGCGCGCCGCATTACCTGTCGCCGCAATTTTGCGCCAGTCCCTGCTGGAGATCGCCCTGGCGCGGCAAGTGTCTGTCGGGCAGCAAACCAAAACCGAGATGGTTTACCAGTACCTCACCGGCCCGCGTTTCCGCCAGAGGGTGGAAGCCATCGTCGAAGCGTTTTCCTCCATGCAGGAAGACCTCGACAGGGAACGCAAGGCGATCATGAAGCAGTGGGCGAAACGCGAAGAACAGATCGAGCGGGTGATGGAAGCGACGGTGGGCATGTATGGCGACTTGCAGGGAATAGCCGGAAAATCGCTGCAGGAGGTAAAGGGGCTGGAATTGCCCGCGCTGGGAATGGACGCAACTGAGGGCACTTGATGAGGCACCGGATTCCCATCGCAAAGAATTGGCTGACCGCGCTATCGCCGAATAGCATGCTGGATGTGTTTGCTCTGCAGGTTAAATAGCTGGCGCCGCTACCATGCCGGATCTTTTTTCACGCAACGCCCCCGCCGCGCCGCTGGCCGAGCGGTTGCGGCCGAAGCATATTGATGAAGTCATCGGGCAAACCCATTTGCTGGGGCCGGGCCGGCCGCTGCGTCTGGCATTCGAATCCGGCAAGCTGCACTCCATGATCCTGTGGGGGCCGCCCGGCGTGGGCAAAACCACGCTGGCGCGGCTGATGGCATCAGCCTTCGATGCCGAATTCGTGCCGCTGTCGGCAGTGCTGTCCGGAGTGAAGGACATCCGCGACGCCATCGCGCAAGCCGAGCTGACCTTGCAGCAGGGCGGGCGCCACACCATCCTGTTCGTGGACGAAGTGCACCGCTTCAACAAGTCGCAACAGGACGCCTTCCTGCCTTTTGTCGAGCAGGGCCTGGTCACCTTCATCGGCGCAACGACCGAAAACCCCTCGTTCGAGGTGAACAGCGCGCTGCTATCGCGGGCGCAGGTGTATGTGCTGCAATCTCTGTCCGAAGCTGAATTGGGGCAGTTGTTCGAACGTGCGCGGCAAGCGGCCTTGCCGGAATTGGCATTCGACGTTGCAGCAAAAGAGCGCATCATCGGTTATGCCGACGGCGATGCGCGCCGTCTGCTTAATGTGCTGGAACAGTTAAGCACCGCATCGCAGACCGCCGGGGTGACGCATATCACTGCCACATTTCTCGACAATACGCTGGCGCAGAACCTGCGCCGTTTCGACAAGGGCGGCGAAGCGTTCTACGACCAGATCTCCGCGCTGCATAAATCGGTGCGCGGCTCCGACCCCGATGCCGCGCTGTACTGGCTGGTGCGCATGCTGGACGGCGGCGCCGACCCGCGCTACCTGGCGCGGCGCATCGTGCGCATGGCGTGGGAGGACATCGGGCTGGCCGACCCGCGTGCCATGCAGATCGCGCTGGAAGCGGCGCAAACTTACGAGCGCCTGGGGTCGCCGGAAGGCGAGCTGGCACTGGCGCAGGCGGTGATCTATTTCGCCGTTGCGGCCAAATCGAACGCCGGCTACGTCGCGTATAATGCTGCCCGCGCCTTCGTGTCACGTGACGGGTCGCGCCCGGTGCCGCTGCACCTGCGCAATGCGCCGACCAGGCTGATGAAGGAACTGGAATACGGCAAAGGCTACCGCTATGCGCACGACGAATCGGAAGGCTATGCGGCTGGGGAAAACTATTTCCCCGAGGGTATGCCGGAGGTGAGTTTTTACCAGCCGACGGAGCGCGGATTGGAAGCAAAGATCGCGGAGAAGCTGGCGCATTTGCGCGAGCTGGATGCAAAAGCGAAAAACAAGAATTAGCCACAGAGAACACAGAGGTCACAGAGAAAATCGTGGCAGACCAACTGACAGAGAAGATTATTGCTGCAGCGATAGAGGTTCACAAAACACTCGGGCCGGGGCTGTTGGAATCTATCTATGAAGAAGCGCTATGTATTGAGTTGGAATTGGTGGGGCTGGCTCTTGAGCGGCAATTGGCGGTTGACGTAATGTACAAAGAACATGCGATCCAAGGGCAGCGGCTCGATTTGCTGGTTGAAAAAGAAGTCGTCATCGAAGTGAAATCCTTGCGAACTCTGCCTGAAGTGGCGACGGCACAATTGCTTTCTTATCTGAAAGCAACGGGCTTGAAGCGTGGGCTGCTGCTGAATTTTGGCGAGAAGCAAATGATCAGTGGAGTGAAGCGAATTTCTCTGTGACCTCTGTGTTCTCTGTGGCTAAATTGATTTTGAATTTGAGGTTCTCATGTTAGATATACAAGCATTACGTCATGACCTGACTGCTGTTGCAGCGCGGCTGGCGACACGCGGTTTTGTGCTGGATACCGCGCGCTTCGAGCAACTGGAGGGCGAGCGCAAAACTATTCAGACACGCACGCAGGAATTGCAGGCCAAGCGCAACACCACTTCCAAGCAGATCGGCGCGGCCAAGGCCAAGGGCGAGGATGTAGCAGCGATCATGGCGGAAGTCGCCCATCTCGGCGATGAGCTTAAACAGTTAGAAGCCAAACTGGAACAGGTACAGCACGAGTTGAACGCGTTCCTCTCCGTCATTCCCAACGCGCCGCACGCCACGGTGCCGCATGGCAAGTCGGAACTGGACAATCAGGAAGTGCGCAAATGGGGTGTACCACCCAAATTCACTTTTGAAGCAAGGGATCATGTCAGCATTGGCGAAGGCCTGGGAGGCCTGGATTTCGAGACTGCCGCCAGGATTTCCGGCGCGCGCTTCTCGCTGCTGAAAGGACCGCTGGCGCGGCTGCACCGTGCGCTGGCGCAGTTCATGCTGGATACGCATACGGACCGGCACGGTTACATGGAAACCTATGTACCCTATCTGGTGAATGCCGATTCCATGCGCGGCACCGGACAGCTGCCGAAATTCGAGGAGGATCTGTTCAAGGTGCCACGCCAGTCGGGCGATGGCAGACAGGAAAATTTCTATTTAATCCCCACTGCTGAAGTACCGGTCACCAACATGGTACGCGACGAGATCGTTCAGCTGGAAAAGCTGCCGCTGAAATATGTGGCGCACACGCCATGCTTCCGCAGCGAGGCTGGCTCCTACGGCAAGGACACGCGCGGCATGATCCGCCAGCACCAGTTCGACAAGGTGGAGCTGGTGCAAATCGTACAGCCGGAGAAATCCTACGAGGGGCTGGAAGAGTTGCTTGGCCACGCCGAGGCGATTCTGCAGAAGCTCGGCCTGCCCTATCGCGTGGTGAAGCTGTGCACGGGCGACATGGGGTTTTCCGCCGCGCTGACCTACGACATCGAGGTGTGGCTGCCCGCGCAGAATACTTACCGCGAAATTTCTTCCTGCTCCAATTTTGAGGCGTTCCAGGCGCGCAGGATGCAGGCGCGCTTCCGCAACGCGCAGGGCAAGCCGGAACTGGTGCATACGCTGAACGGTTCCGGCCTCGCGGTCGGGCGCACGCTGGTCGCCATCCTCGAAAACAATCAACAAGCCGATGGGAGCGTGAAAGTCCCAGAGGTATTACGCCCCTATATGGGCGGGATGGAAACCATCAAGGTGAGCTGACCTTCCCGGCAGGCGGAAATTTCAAATGAAACGGTGACGGCGGCAACTGTGGTATTTCGTGGGAGTTCAGGTGCTTCAGCATGTCGTAGTAGAGCCGCACCGTCTCCACCATGATAACGGCCTCCCCTCCGCGCGCGCGCCCATGTTTGGTTTGCTCGAAATACTGGGGTTGCGATAGCAGTGGCATCATTTTTTTCACGTCCCCCCACGTATCCGGGTTGAGCCCTGCGCGCGCCGTCAACACGCGCGCGTCCTCCAGATGCCCCATGCCCTGGTTGTAGGCGGCCAGCGCCAGCCAGGTGCGCTCCTCATCCGCGATGCGCAGCGGCAACTGCTCCTTCAGCAATTGGAAATAGCGCGCCCCGGCCTCGATGCTCTGGCGCGGATCCAGCCTGTTTGCCACGTCCATGCGGTCGGCGGTATCCTCGGTCAGCATCATCATGCCACGCACGTTGGTGGGGGAAGTCGCCAGCGGGTTCCAGTGAGATTCGTGGTAGCTGATGGCAGCGAGCAATTGCCAATCCGTTCCGGTCAGCAATTCGGCTTCCTCGAACAGGCTGCGGAAATGCGGAAGGTCAGTGCGCAATTTTGCGATGAACGCGACTGCATCCACCGGCTCCAGCCGCTCGTTGTGCCCATAGTGGCGGTCGAGCAGGCGACGCAATGTGCCGTCCAGCTTGATGGCCGTAAAAAACTTCTGCGCTTCTTCAAACAGCATTTCGTTGCCGTTTGGCGCGAACGCCCAGGCCAGCCGGGAAGGCGCGGCAATATCGAACGAGGCGTTCAAACCCGGAAAGAAGTTGCGCGCCAGCGCCAGTTGCTCTTCGTTGGCGACCGTGCATTCCAGCTTGCCGGCCGCCACTTCCGCCAGCAGGCCGCTAACCGACTGGTTGCGGCGCGCCTCCCAGCGCAGGGCGGGCAGCTTCCGCTGCGCTTCGCGCAGAGCCGCTTCCTGCGCGGAACCGGCCACCACGGCGAGTTTTCTTGCGGGCAGCGCGTCCGCACGCTTCGGCGATGGGCCGCCGCACACGATCTGTTCGCTGACAACCTGGTAGGCGTGGGCAAAACGCAAACCCCCGCCTTCGTCACTGCGCAATCCGGCGGCGGCAACGTGCGCCTTGCCCGTCATCAGTACAGGCGTGATTCTGTCCGGCGGCAACGGCAGCAGCCTGGCTTTGACCTGCAACTGCCTTGCGAACAGCCCGGCGAGCTGCCGCTCGAATTCCGCATCTGCGCTTTTCTCGTCCTCCGGCACGATTACGACCAGCTCTTCCCGCCACGATTTTGCTGGCGGGGTCTTGGGCGAATCGGCGGGTGTGCAGGCGGCAAGACAAAAAACCCCCAGCCAGACACCTAAAGCGCGCCGCGCGCCCGGCTTATTCCGCCGGGGCCACTGCCGTGGCGTCGAAAAGAATAATTGCGCCGTATGCATGGGAACATTCTGCCTGATTTAATGCATTGCTGGTAAAATGCGCGCCCACGGAGAGGTGGCAGAGTGGTCGAATGTACCTGACTCGAAATCAGGCGTAGGTGTAAGCCTACCGTGGGTTCGAATCCCACCCTCTCCGCCACCACACTTTCCGCCTGACGTTGTTCACCCAGACCGCTGGAAGGGCATCTCAAAATCTGTTTTCGTGCGGCACATTCCGGGGCTGCCGGGATACCGCCTGCATCATGGCAGGAATTTCCGCAAGGACTACGGGCATTGCTCCTCTGCGTCCAGCCCGCCCGGCACACTTTTCAGGCGCCTGGATACCCGGCGCTCCTTACCCGAACTCTTTCACGATGGACTGCTGCCTGCGGCTGATCGGAAGCAGCTCGCTCACTCCCTTGAGTTTGACCGCCCAGTGCGCTTCTCCGGCTTCTTCATCCACCACTTTTTCGAAGCCTTCGATTTCATCTTTCGCCACCAGGCAGTTGCGGTGGATGCGCACGAAGCGCAAGGCGAATTCCTTTTCCAGCGTGGACAGCGACTCTTCGATCAGGTACTCGCGCTCCAGCGTGCGCACCGTGATGTATTTCATTTCGGCGCGCAGATACAGCACCTTCTCGATCGGGATGAGGTATATCTTGCCGCGCTCGTGAATGGATAAATTCTTGCGCGGCTCGGGGAGCAGCTCGTGCAGCACTTCGGTGCGCACCGGCACGGCGGAACGCGCGCGCGAAAGGGCCTCGAACAGCCTGCCGAGACGGATGGGCTTGAGCAGGTAGTCAATGGCGCGCTGCTCGAATGCATTGATGGCGTATTTGTCGTAAGCCGTGGTGAAAATGATGACAGGCGGCTTGGGCAGTTTGTTGAGGTGTTGCGCCAGTTCGATGCCGTCCATTTGCGGCATGCGGATGTCCAGCAGCACCACGTCGGCGTGAATATCGGATAATTTATCCAGCGCCTCCTGGCCGTTGCCTGCTTCTCCGGCCACTTCCAGCGGCAATTGCTCGGCGCAATCGGCGAGCAGCTCCTTCAGGCGGCTGCGCGCAGGCAGCTCGTCATCCACAATGAATATGGTAAGGGGGAGTTCAACGATGCTCATCGGGGTTCTCCTTGACGTAGGGCAGCACGATATGCACGCGATAAGAATGCAGGTCGGCTTCAACAGAATAACTGGCTTCGACGTCGAACTGCAAGGCCAGCCGCTCGCGGATGTTGGATAGCGCCATCCGGTTGCCCGCGTGCTGTCCGGGCTGCTCCTGCCTCGGGTTATGCACTTCGATATGCATCTTTTCACCGCTGCGGTACAGCCTGACAACGATGATGCCGCCCGAGGCCAGCGGTTCGATACCGTGGTACACGGCATTTTCCAGCAGCGGTTGCAGCATCAGCGGCGGCATCAGCGCATCGCCCGGCATTTCTTCTATGCGCCAGTCCACTTTGAGGCGTTCCCCCAGGCGCATCTGTTCCAGCGCAAGATATTGGCGCGCGAGCGCCACTTCTTGGCGCGTGGGCACCAGGTCGCCGCTGTGCGCCATCGCTGCGCGAAACAGGTCGGCCATGTCTTCCAGCGCAGTCTCGGCGCGCTTGGGGTTGGCGCGCACGATACCGAGTACGGCATTGATGCCGTTGAACAGGAAGTGCGGCCGGATGCGCGCCTGCAAGGCCAGCAGCCGCGCCTCGTGCAAGGCCGGGGAGAGCGCGTGCGCGCGCAGCCTGAAATAGGCAAGCAGCAGGGCGGCAGCGGTCGCGCTTAGCAGGGCGCAACGCAACAAATGGAAAGAACCGTACCCGGTGGCCGGGGCATATAGTTTTTCGATCAGCTGATATACCGGCAGCGCTACCGCCACAACCATCAGGAGCACGACCGCCGCGCCGCGCCAATAGGACAGCCGCCCCAGCAGCGGGTTGATGGCAAACAGCAGCAGCAGGGAGGACAGCAGCAGCGGCTGCAGCAGGGCGGAAATCACTATCATGCGGTCCGCGATGTCCAGCCACGATGTGGCCTGCACCAGCGCCGCCAGCAGCGCCATGCCGTTTGCCAGCAGCACGATGCGCAGCATGACACCGAGGCTGCGGAAATCGGGCAGCGCGTCGGGCCGGGTATTTTGATTTATACTTTGCACGCCGGGTAGCTCTCTGAAAATACCGCACATTCTGGACAAGAGGCGATGACGATGCAAGACAAACAAGGTTGGTCGGGCCGATTTGGCGAACCAGTGGCTGAATTGGTGCAGCGCTATACCGCCTCGGTCGAATTTGACCGACGGCTGGCGCTTTTCGACATCCGGGGCTCGCTGGCCCACGCGCAAATGCTGGCGGCATGCGGCATCATCTCCGCACAGGACTTGAGCGACATCCGCCGGGGCATGGCGCAAATAGAGAACGAGATCATCATCGGCGATTTTGTCTGGCTGACCGAGCTGGAAGATGTGCACCTCAATATCGAAAAGCGCCTCATCGCGCTGATCGGCGATGCCGGAAAGCGCCTGCACACCGGACGTTCGCGCAACGACCAGGTTGCAACCGACGTGCGCCTGTATTTGCGCCACGCCATTGACGAGCTGCTCGACCTCATCAAATCCCTGCAAACCGCGCTGGTGGATCTGGCCGCACACCACACGCACACCATCATGCCGGGCTTCACCCACCTGCAGGTGGCGCAGCCGGTCAGTGTTGCGCACCACCTGATGGCCTATTTCGAGATGCTGAAGCGCGATGCGGAGCGTCTCGCCGATGTGCGCCGCCGTGTCAACCGCCTGCCGCTGGGCGCAGCGGCGCTGGCGGGCACCAGCTTTCCGATCAAGCGCGAAATGGTGGCCGAGCTGCTGGATTTTGACGGCGTGTGCGAAAACTCGCTGGACGCCGTGTCCGACCGCGATTTCGCCATCGAGTTTGGCGCGGCGGCGGCGCTGATCATGATGCATTTATCGCGCTTGTCGGAGGAACTGATATTGTGGATGAACCCGCGCATCGGCTTCATTGACATCGCCGACCGCTTTTGCACTGGCTCTTCCATCATGCCGCAGAAAAAAAATCCGGACGTGCCGGAGCTGGTGCGCGGCAAGACCGGGCGCGTCAACGGCAACCTGGTGGCGCTGTTGACGCTGATGAAAGGCCAGCCGCTCGCCTATAACAAGGACAACCAGGAAGACAAGGAGCCGCTGTTCGATACCGTGGACACCTTGTCCGCGACGCTGCGCGTCTGCGCTGCGATGATGGGCGGCATCACCGTCAAGCCGGATGCCATGCGCAACGCGGCTTTACAGGGCTACGCCACGGCCACCGACCTGGCCGATTATCTGGTAAAGAAAGGGCTGCCGTTCCGTGACGCGCACGAAGCGGTGGCGCTGGCGGTGCGCTATGCCGAGCAGCGCGGATGCGATTTGAGCGATCTCGGCCTGGATGAACTGAAACAATTCTCCGACCGCATCGCGGACGACATTTACGGCGTGCTCACGCTGGAAGGCTCGCTGGCCAGCCGCAACCATACCGGCGGCACCGCGCCGCAACAGGTGGAAGCCGCGATTGCCCGCGCGCGGAAATATCTGTTGGGATGAGCTGCAAAAAATCGGGCAACCTTGCGGTTGCCCAGGGAGGAGAAGAGTTTCAAGAAACTCGAAGCTTCTGATGGCTTCGGAAACACTCTAACACCCCCCCTGTTGAATTCCTATATGCCAAATGGCCTATATACCGGCATAGCCACTGGCCTATATATATTTTTATTTGCCTATACCTTCAGCAGCTTCTGCAACTCGCCGCTCTGGTACATTTCCGACATGATGTCCGAACCGCCGACAAATTCGCCGTTGACGTACAGTTGCGGAATCGTCGGCCAATTGGCGTAGTCCTTGATTCCTTGACGTATTTCCTGATTTTGCAGCACATCTACGCTGAAGTAATCCGTTACGCCGAGCGCATTCAGAATGCGCGCCGCATTGGCGGAAAAGCCGCACTGGGGAAATTTTGGCGACCCCTTCATGTATAGCACAACGGGATGGCCGGTTACCTGCTGTTTGATTAGTTCTTGCACGCTCATGATCGTCGCCCCCAAATTTAGTTGAGTAATTACATCGGGAATTCTAGCGGAACAGGCGCGGCCGGGTCAAGGCTTCGGAGCGGTTCAAAGCAACCCCGCTAGCGGGGTTTCATCAGTTCCTCAATTGCGGCTACCGTTTTCGGCGCAACTTCGGTCAGCACTTCGCAACCGTCCGCAGTAATGGCCAGATCGTCTTCGATACGTATGCCGATGTTCCACAACGCTTGCGGCACATCGTCCGCAGCGCGGATATAGCAGCCGGGCTCAACGGTGAAGGTCATGCCCGGTTGCAGCGTGCGCCATTCACCCGCCACTTTATAGGCGCCGGCGTCATGCACATCCAGGCCGAGCCAGTGGCCGGTACGGTGCATGTAATAACGCTTGTAGCTTTCGCTTTCCAGCACGCTGTCCACGCTGCCGCTGCACAGCTTGAGGTCAACCAGGCCTTGTGCGATGACGCGTAGCGCGGCGTCGTGCGGTTCGTTCCAGCGCCTGCCGGGGCGGGCGGCAGCAATGGCGGCAGCCTGAGCGGCCAACACGATTTCGTACACTTCTTTCTGTGCGGCACCGAATTTGCCGTTTACCGGAAATGTGCGCGTGATATCGGCGGCATAACCTTCCACTTCGCAGCCCGCATCAATCAGCAGCAGGTCACTTTCCCCGAGCGGCGCGCTGTTGCCGGTGTAGTGCAGCACGCAACCGTTGCCGCCACCCGCGACGATGGGTGGATAAGCCGGTGACCGCGCGCCGCTGGCGCAAAACTCGTGCAGCAGCTCCGCTTCGATTTCGTATTCCATCCTGCCGGGGCGCGCGGCGCGCATGGCGCGGACGTGGGCATTGGCGGAGATGGCGGCGGCGCGGCGCATGACGACAAGCTCCGCGCCTTCCTTGATAAGGCGCATTTCGTCCAGCGCAACGCGCACATCGCGGATTTCGTCCGGCGCACTGACGCCGCTGCGCGCCTTTTCCTGCACACGGTTACGCAGGCCCAGCAGGCGCGTGTCCCAAGCCGCATCGCGGCCGACGGGGTAGAGCAGCGCGGGCTGGCCGCCCATCAGCTCGACGAGTTTTTCATCCAGTTGAGCAATGGGAAAGGCGGCATCGAAACCAAAACTTTCTTTTGCGGCATCCGGGCCGTAGCGGAAACCGTCCCATACTTCACGCTCCCTGTTTTTTTCGCGGCAGAACAGGATGGATTGCGGGGCATCCCCCGCCACCAGCACCAGCACGGCCTCTGGCTCATCGAAGCCGGTGAGGTAATAGAAGTGGCTGTCGAAACGGTAGGGATAGTGGGTGCCGCCGTTGCGCGCCGCTTCCGGCGCGGTCGGAATGACGGCGATGCCACGCCGCATCTGGCTGATGAGGCAGGCGCGGCGCCTGGCGTAGGGTGCGGGATCAAACATGGACATCATTGTGCGTTGCGCGCAGCAGCTTGTCGAGCTCATCCAGGCGCTGCGGCGTGCCCACATCCACCCAGCGGCCCGCGAAATGTTCCCCGCTCACCTTGCCCAGCGCGATTTGCGCACGCAGCAGGGGCGCGAGCGGGGCAGCGCTGCCGCGCACGATGTGGGCAAACAGCGCGGGCCGGTAAATGCCGATGCCGCTGAATGTCAGTTTCGCAAGGCTGCTGGCTTGTTGCCCCTCCGGAATAACGCGTCCGTCATGCAAAAGGAAATCGCCTCCCGGATGGTGCGCCGGATTATTGACGAGCACCAGATGGGCAAGATCGCTGCTGGCGGCAAGCCGGGCTGCAATGCCGGGCAAACGGGAAAAATCATAGTCGCAGTAAATATCGCTATTGATGACGGCGAAGGGCTCATCTCCCTCCTCTCCCGGAGAGCGGAGGGAGCACAACAGCGGCAAGGCGTTGGCAATACCGCCTGCGGTTTCCAGTGCGCCCGGCGGCTCCGGCGAATAGCGGATGTGCGCACCGAAGCGGCTGCCGTTCCCCAGCGCGCTTTCGAACTGTGTGCCGAGGTGCGCGTGATTGATAACCATGTCCGTGAGGCCCGCCCGCACCAATTTCTCGATATGCCAGACGATCAGCGGCTTGCCGCCCGCATCCAGCAAAGGTTTGGGTGTATGGTCGGTGAGCGGGCGCATACGCTCGCCGCGACCGGCTGCCAGCAGCATCGCCCATGGGGTTACGCCTTTCACGTTTGCTCCCTCGCCCGCTTGCGGGAGAGGGTTGGGGAGAGGGAGATGCGCAGCATCATGGTTTTACGTTTCTCACGATTGCCCTTTCTCCCGCCGGGGGAAAGTTGGATAGGGGGAGGTGCGCAGCAGCATCAAAATGGAGGCTCCGCTGTTGCCCGCCTATTCTCCAGCGCATCGAGCAGGCCGAGCAGCGGTTTCAGTTCGCCGTAGCGTTCGCAGGTACGGCGCAGGTACTCCATCACCAGCGGCAAATCCCTCAGATATCCATCCTTGCCATCGCGGTGGTACAGGCGCGCGAAAATTCCCAGCACCTTCAAATGGCGCTGCACGCCCATCCATTCGTAATCGCGGTAAAACTCGCTAAAATCGCTGTGCACCGGCAGCCCGGCTTTGCGCGCCTTTTCCCAGTAACGCACCAGCCAGTCCAGAACCTCGTCTTCTTCCCACTTGATGTAGGCATCCTTGAACAGCGAAACCAGATCGTAAGTGATGGGGCCGTAGACCGCGTCCTGAAAGTCCAGGATGCCGGGGTTGGGCGAACTGACCATGAGGTTGCGCGAATGGTAGTCGCGGTGCACGTACACGCGCGGCTGTGCGAGGTTGTTGCCGAGGATGCGCCGGAACACGGTTTCCAGCACGGCGCTTTGCTTTTCGTCCA
Organism: Nitrosomonadales bacterium; assembly: GCA_016213335.1. Classification (GTDB taxonomy): domain Bacteria; phylum Pseudomonadota; class Gammaproteobacteria; order Burkholderiales; family Gallionellaceae; genus VIKH01. The sequence goes on along the minus strand of JACRAQ010000010.1, from coordinate 7,264 downwards.
GCGCATGGCCCAAATGCCTGGAGAGATACCATTCCGGAAACAGGTTCAGCTCGCGCCGCAACAGCGCCTCGTCATAGGGCGGAAGCTCATTTTCGCGGCTGGCGAGCTGGATGCGTATCAGGGCATCCGTGGCGGCGCCGTACAGCTCGCGCGCATTCCCTGTTTCCAGCGCCTGCAAGTAGGTGGTGCTGCCCAGATCGGACAGCAACAGGAAGCCCTGCTCCAGGTCTTGCGCATGGACATGCGGCACGTGTGCCCCCGCCCGCTCGAACAATCCGGCCACGTGCAGAAACGGGCGGCAATCTTCGTGCTGGGGCGGGGCATCCATCACGATCAGCGTCCGGTCAGGAAATGTGGCGCGGAAATAGCGGCGGAAACTGGCATCGGCGGAAGCGGGCGCGAGATCGAACGCCGCGCCGGGAAGCTGGCTGTGGAGCCATTCGGTAAGCTGGTGCAGGCGTTGCATGAAAGGATCCTGTCGTCTTGTTCCGGGATTGCTTTAATCCTGGATATATGCGATTTTAACAGCTTAATCTGCCCGCCCCGCATCATGCGCTTTTGCCCTAATTCCGCCGTTTTTTCCCTGCTCTGCACCTTTGCCGCAACGGCCCACGCCGGGGAAGACGCGCTGAAGCTGCAACTTGACCGCGCCTTCACGAAATCGCCGGGCAGCCAGCAAGAAGAAACGCCGGTTTTCATTTCAGCGCAACAGATCGAAAGCAAGGATGGCAACCAGATCGAGGCGCTCGGCGCGGCCGAACTGCGCAAGCGCGGCCAGGCGATTACCGCCGACCGCATGCTGTATTTGCAGGATAGCAAGGAGGTGTCGGCTGACGGTGCGGTGCACATCGAGCAGGACAACAACCAGATAAGCGGTCCGCATCTCGAGCTTAATCTGGGCAGCAATACTGGCGACATGGAGCGGCCGGAATTTTACCTCGGCGATAACCACGCGCGCGGCACCGCCGACAAGCTGCACATGGCTGGCAGGCAGAACTACGCCCTGCACAACGTCAGCTATACCACTTGCCCTGCCGGGCAGGACGACTGGCTGCTGAAAATGCGCGAACTGGAAATAGACCGCAACAGCCAGATTGGAACGGCACATCACGCCCGCGTGGAATTCATGGGGGTGCCTTTCCTCTACACCCCCTGGATGGATTTTGCACTGGGCAACCAGCGCAAATCCGGCTTTCTTGGGCCGGTGTTCGGCAGCACGGTGCAAGGCGGCAGCGAGGTGACGCTGCCCTATTACTGGAACATCGCCCCCAACCGCGACGCCACGCTCGCGCCGCGCATCATGTTCAAGCGCGGCCTGCTGCTCAACAACGAATTCCGCTACCTTGAGCCGTCCTACTCCGGCGAAGCGCATTACGACGTGCTGCCGGGTGACCGGCTCGCCAACCGCACGCGCTCGCGGATGGCGTTGACTCACGCGCAGAATCTGGGGGGCGGGCTGGGCGGCGCGCTGAATCTCAACCGCGTTTCCGACGATGCCTATTTCCGCGATCTGGGGGACGCGGTAAGCAGCACCTCGCAGACCAACCTGGTGCGCGAGGGAGTACTGAGCTACAGCAACGGCTGGTGGAACGCGGCGGCCCGGGTGCAAAGCTTCCAGACTTTGCAGGATCCGGCGGCGCCGGTAGCCGTGCCGTATCGCCGCTTGCCGCAAATCAGCCTCGGGGCGCAACGCCCGCTGGCGCGGGCGAGCGTTTCGTTCAGCGGCGAACTGGTGGATTTCCGCCATCCCACTTCGATCAACGGACAACGCCTGGTGCTGCACCCCAGCGCAAGCTACCCGCTGCTCGCCGACCCCGCGTACTTTGTGACCCCCAGGCTCGGCCTGCACCATACCCGCTATTCGATGGGCGCGAACAATGCGGCGGGGCTGCCTGACGCGGTGCGCACGGTACCCATCCTCAGCGTGGACAGCGGCGTGATATTCGAGCGCGACTGGGGCCTGCTCGGGCAGGATTTTGTGCAGACGCTGGAGCCGCGCGCGTACTATGTGCGCATCCCGTACCGTGACCAGGACCGCCTGCCGAACTTCGATGCGGCCTTGGCCGATTTCAGCTTTGCCCAGATGTTCACTGAAAACCGCTTTTTCGGCAGCGACCGCATCGGCGACGCCGACCAGGTGACTCTGGCGCTGACCTCGCGCCTGCTCGAACAGGGCAGCGGCGCGGAACGCCTGCGCGTAGCCGTCGGACAGCGCTTCAGCGCGAAGACGCCGCAGGTGAACCTGAACACCCCGGCGAACACCCCCAACAAATCCGACATTTTGTTTGCCGCTTCGGGGCGGATTACCTCCGCGTGGCTGTTGGACAGCGCCCTCCAGTACAACCCCAACCAGTCGCACAGCGAAAAATTCAACGTATCGGCGCGCTACCTGCCGGAAAGCGGCAAAGTGCTCAACCTGGGCTATCGCTACACGCGCAACAGCCTCCGGCAGATGGATTTGTCGGCACAGTGGCCGTTGTCCGGACGCTGGCACGGGGTGGCGCGCTGGAACTATTCCATACTGGACGGGCGTATTTTGGAGTCGCTGACCGGGCTTGAGTATAATGAACGGTGCTGGACAGTGCGTTTGGTGGCGCAACGGTTTGCCACCGCGACCCAGCAGGTTTCCACCGGTTTCTTCGTGCAGCTCGAACTGCACGATATGGTGATGGTCGGCTCGGACCCGTTGTCCCTGCTCTACCAGAGCGTCCCCGGCTACACCAAACTGAACGAGCTCCAGCGCGACATACCGGCGCAGGATTTGCGCTAAACGCAACCTGATCGAAAGAACCAATATGCTGCCAGACAAAATGGGGTGGGTGCTGCTGATGCTGCTGGCCTGCCCGGCGAGCGCTCACGCTGCCCCGCAAAAAAATACCGACCCGCAAAAACAGGTCATGCCGATAGACCAGATCGTCGCGGTGGTGAACGACGATGTCATCACCCGCCTCGAACTGGATAGCCGGCTCGATCTGGTGGCCAAACAGCTGCAAAAGCAGGGAACGACGCTGCCCGCGCCCGAAGTGCTGGAAAAGCAGTTGCTGGAGCGCATGATTTCAGACATGTTGCAGGCGCAATACGCCAAGGAGACCGGCGTGCGCGTGGATGACACGCAACTGGACAAGACGCTGCAGCGCATCGCCCAGGAAAACAATTTCCCGGCACTCGCCGATTTCCGCGCACGGCTGGAACAGGAGGGCGTGGATTTCAGGAAATTCCGCGAGGAGATACGCGGCGAAATCATCGCCTCCCGATTGCGCGAGCGCGAGGTGGACAGCAAGCTGGTCATCAGCGACAGCGAAGTGGACAACTATCTCGCCACCCAGTCCCGGCTGCCCGGCAAGGGCGATGAATACTTTCTGTCGCACATTCTGGTGCTGGTGCCGGAGCAGGCCAGCGCCGAAAAAATCCAGGCCAGCCGCCAGCGCGTCGAACAGGCGCTGTCCCAGTTGCAGGGTGGCTCGGAATTCGCGCAGGTGGCGGCCGGATTTTCCGATGCCAAGGACGCCCTGCAAGGCGGCAGTCTCGGGTGGCGCCCGGCCGACCGCGTGCCTGCCCTGTTTCTGGACGCACTGCAGAAAATGCGCCCCGGCGAGCTCAGCCCGGTGCTGCGCAGCCCCAATGGTTTCCATATCCTCAAGCTGGTCGAGCGGCGCAGCAAGGAGGCTCCGGTGATGCTCACGCAAACCCGTGCCAGGCACATCCTGATCAAAACCAGCGAGCTGATGCCGGAAAATGAGGCCAAAAGCCGTTTGCTGGAAATCCGCCGGAACATCATGGAGGCGGGCGCCGATTTTGCCGAACAGGCCAAGCGCTTTTCGGATGATGGCAGCGCCGTCCAGGGCGGCGATCTGGGCTGGATCTCGCCGGGTGACACCGTGCCGGAATTCGAGGAGGCGATGAATGCCTTGCGGGACGGACAGGTAAGCGGCGCGGTGCAGTCCGGTTTCGGCTGGCACCTGATCCAGGTGCTGGAGCGCCGCAACGCCGACGTAAGCGTCGAACAGAAAAGGCAGCAGGCGCGCATGGCGATACGCGGCTTCAAATCGGACGAAGCGCACCAGGATTGGCTGCGCCAGTTGCGCGACCGCGCCTACGTCGAATACCGCATCGGCACGGCAGGCAAGCCGTAACGGCGCGCGCGCTGTATTTCGCCCGCATGGCAATTGCACCCGTATTGGCGGTCACTTCCGGCGAGCCGGCCGGCATCGGCCCCGATCTCTGTTTGCAACTGGCGCAACGGGGGCAGGATCAGGCAGTGGTGGTGTTTGCGGACAAGACTTTGCTGCAGCAGCGCGCCGCGCTGCTCGGCCTGGACGTGACGTTGCATGATTACCTCCCGCAGCAAACCACTCCGCTGCCGCGCGGCCATCTGCGCGTGCTGCATGTGCCGCTCGTCCAGCCGTCCCGGCCGGGCCAGCTGAACCCCGCCAACAGCCCCTATGTGCTCGAACTGCTGAGACGCGCCGCACAGGGTTGCCAGGCGGGCGAGTTTGCCGGCATGGTCACCGCGCCGGTGCACAAGGGCATCATCAACGATGCGGGCATCCCTTTCACCTGACATACCGAATTCCTCGCCGAACTGACGCACACCGCGCAAGTGGTGATGATGCTCGCGGGCGGCGGCATGCGGGTGGCGCTGGCCACCACTCACCTGGCGCTGCGTGAAGTGCCGGACGCGATTTCTGCCGGGCTGCTGGAAAGCGTCTTGCACATTATCCGGCACGATCTGGTGCACCGCTTCGGCATTGCCGATCCGCGCATCCTCGTCGCAGGGCTCAACCCCCACGCCGGGGAGGGCGGCTATCTCGGGCGCGAGGAAATAGACATCATGATCCCGCTGCTGGACAGGCTGCGCGCGCAGGGCATGAACATCAGCACGCCGCTGCCCGCCGACACCCTGTTCACGCCGCACCGCCTGGCGCAATGCGACTGCGTGCTGGCGATGTACCACGACCAGGGCCTGCCGGTGCTCAAGCACGCCAGCTTCGGGCAGGGCGTCAACGTGACGCTGGGCCTGCCCGTCATCCGCACCTCGGTGGATCACGGTACGGCGCTGGAGCTTGCCGGAACCGGCCAGGCCGAAGCGGGCAGCCTGCTGGAAGCAATCCGGATGGCGGCGGACATGGCGCGTTGTGAGCGGTCCGGCTCTTAATGCACAAAGCCAGAAAACGGTTCGGGCAAAACTTTCTCGTTGATGAGCAAATCATTGCCAGCATTATTGCCGCCATCCGCCCCGAACACGCCGACAATATGGTGGAGATCGGCCCCGGCCTGGGCGCCCTGACGCGCCCGCTGCTCCAGCACCTCGACCGGCTGCATGTGGTGGAAATAGACCGCGACATCATCGCGCGCCTGGAAAGCGATTACCCTCAAGACAAGCTGGTCATCCACGCCGGGGATGCGCTGAAGTTCGATCTGGCATTACTGCCCGCGCCGCTGCGCATCGTGGGCAACCTGCCATACAATATTTCTTCGCCATTGCTGTTCCATTTTGCGGAATACGCGGGGCGCATCCGCGACATGCATTTCATGCTGCAAGACGAAGTGGTGGAGCGCATGGTGGCCGCTCCTTCCACGTCCGCCTACGGGCGCTTGTCGGTGATGTTGCAATACCGCTTTTACATGGAAAAGCTGCTCGACGTGCCTCCGGAAGCTTTTCGCCCGGCCCCCAAAGTGAATTCCGCCGTGGTGCGCATGATTCCGTTAGCGGCTAACGAAGTGCGTGTGCGCAACGGAAAATTGTTTGGGGAAATTGTCACTGCCGCGTTCGGACAACGGCGCAAGACCTTGCGCAACACCCTGAAGAATTACCTGGATGAGAACGGCTTAAGACAGCTTGGCATTGACCCGCAGTTGCGCGCCGAAAATCTGGGGGTGGCGGAGTTTGCACGCATCGCTGATGCGTGCGGGTCAGGCCAAACAATTCGAGCCTGAACCCTTTAGCCTGCCTGGGTTAGGCTTGTGACTTAATGGCACATACACGTTTCAACTGCCGCTCACGCTCTGCAATTGCAAGCTGTTTGGCCTTGCTTTCACCATGGCACAAAACTGAAAACTTGCGCTTGCAACTGGCCCCGTGCTCATTAACCCAGGAGGCAAGCCAGAACACCTCGCGGCGCCCCGTATTTCGATTGGCGATTTTGTCATAGCGCGCAACTCCTGGAATGCCTGATGTGTTGTTACGGCGTAATCTTGTACGGAGCCAAATTTGATAATCGTAGTCAGGCACCTCCGCCAGGAGTTGGGCATGAAAGGTGATTGCAGCTTGTAATGCTTTGCGCTTGCCACCGCAAACACTATCCGAGAACATTTTTATGACGATACGATTACCGCGCTGCACATGAACCAACCAAGCGTGAGTGCGGTTGGTTTCGTTATCAATACGGCGAATGTTTTTGAGATGTTTCATTGCTCTTCGAAGATACGTCTAACGCTCCCGGTTCAGCGGCGGGCCGCGCAGCGGAACGTCCGCTGCAACCGGTTGTTAGGCCATTGTTAGGCCGTTCCTACTCACGCACATAGCGCAAGTGTGTAGCAGCTGGACTATTCAGCACCTTGTCAATTCGAAACTGCGGGACTGACTCGCGTAGGTTCTCGAAGAGGCGTCTTCCACCGGCGAACAGCACTGGCGCCAGGGCAATTTCCAGCTCGTCGATGACACCCATGTTCAGGTACTGCTGGATTACGTCCGCGCCGCCCGCGATGCGACAGTGTTTCAGCATTCCAGCTACCAGTCAATATGCCGACCGGCCTATAATTTTTGCATCGTTCCCGCGGTCTCTCCGTGGGAACGCTTCTATGGGCGCTCTGCGTCTTGTGCCGCCAGAGCGGCACGGCTGCGTTCCCACGCCGGAGCGTGGGAACGATGGTGATATAGCTTATGCAATGAACGAGGGCGGCTCAGCCAGCTGGGCCGGTAAGCCGGTGAAAAGAGGGAGGGTGGAATGAGCCTGCGCGGGCAGGCCCGACCGTCAGTGCTTGCGCAGTTGCTGTATGGCGCGCAGTTGTGCGACAGCTTCGATCAGCTCGGCCTGGGCTTGCGCGTAATCCAGGTCGGAAGCGCGGTTCTTCATGGCTTCTTCTGCCGTGCGCTTGGCTTCCAGTGCCCGCGCTTCGTCCAGGTCGGCGCCGCGGATGGCGGTATCGGCCAGGATGGTGACCACGCTGGGCTGGACTTCCAGCATGCCGCCGGAAACATAGATCAGCTCTTCTGCGCTCTGGTTCGGGATCTTGAGCCGCACCGAGCCGGGCTTGATGCGGG
>JACRAQ010000111.1 GCA_016213335.1 Nitrosomonadales bacterium | reverse complement strand
GATGTTGTTTGAGCGGAAGTATTACGCCCCAAACCGATACCCACATGCGAAAATTTATAATTACGTTCGAGAGATGTGGGCGCGCATACGGGGTGCCCAAAGTACCGTATTTCTGGAAGACAATTACTCTTGGCCGTCGCCCGGTAAGAAAAAATATCCTTATCCTGCAGCCATGCCAGCATTCTTGGCGATGCTGGGACTCTTTGAATTAGAACGATGGGGTGAGCAAAAAAAACGCAGGAAAGAATTGCTCCATTGTCTTATTGAAAAATTTGGGCATAGTAGCTGCAGTACATACTTGCCAGCCGTTTATAATGATTCGGCAAGGGATGTTGTGCCGTTGCGGTTTGTTTTTTCTTATGCAGGTTCTGATCAGTTGCTGCAGAAATTGAATAAGTATATTGATGTAAACTGGATTTGGTTTCGCCAGCCTGTCACCTGTGCTATTGAGGGATTGGAAAGTCTCCAATACTTTGGCAATTCATGTCCGGTATCTGAAGAGATTTGCTCAAGTATCGTAAATTTGCCCTGTAATGTTGTTGAGGGATGGGAGCCATGGCTGTTGACGGGGTTTGATAAGGCTCTTACTCAATGTTCCAAATAACGCATAGTTTGTTGCAAATAATACTTTGTGCAACCCGGGGCACTATGCAAGACTGACCGCACCACCGGTGGATCCCCATTAACCCAAAAAAATTTATTTTATGAAAACAGTTATTTTCTGCGGCGGGCTGGGTACACGGCTTTCCGAAGAAACGCAGATCAAATCCAAACCGATGGTGGAAATCGGTGGCCACCCCATACTCTGGCACATCATGAAAATTTACGAGCGCCACGATTTTAGCGATTTCATGCTGGCCCTAGGCTATAAAGGCGAGCTGATCAAGGGCTACTTTCTCAACTACCATGCCCGGCAGCGACCTGACGGTACACCTGAAAAACGGGCTGGTGGATTACAGCAACCCCACTGCGGAAGATTGGCGTGTGTCGCTGATTGATACGGGAGCAACCCTCCCGAGGTATTGAGGCGATTTGGAGACAGCATCGGATATATCCATTTCAAAGATGTCAGAAAAAAACCATTGAGTACTTTCGAGAAGCTGGCTGAACTTGTTGGCTCAATCGGAGTGAAAATTGACCGAAGGGTAAAACTCAAGTGCCTGGGCTTTATGCTGCTGGAAACGAAGGGGCCGATTATTACGGAATCCGGGAAAGGCGATATAGATTTTTTGTCCGTGATAAAAGAGCTTGATAATATCAACTACAAAGGATGGATAACCATCGAGCTGGATACCCCGACGCTGGTGCCAGAATTATCTCTGGGCCGATGCTTGTCGCATGTGGACGAGCTGTTTGAAAAAACTGCCGGGCAGATCCCCGTTCTTGCCAAGCCTGTTGAATCATAAACTGCTTGCAGGTATGCTGCCAGCCCTTCAGTGTGCCGAAGGCAAACAGCTGTTATGCCGCATAATCGCAGTGTGCCCAGAGCAAGAATTGCAGATGTCCTACACAATTGCCATGCGTTTGACCGACTACCAAATTCAGATTATCCGCCAACTCGCCAAACGGTTTGGGGGAAGCGCGCGCGTTTTCGGTTCCCGGCTTGATGATACTGCGAGCGGCGGAGACATTGATCTCATGCTCGAATTTTCTGATCCTGTAGATAATCCCGCACTCGTGGCCGCGCAAATGGCTGCACAAGTGTCGCGCGCCCTGAACGGGCGCAAGGTGGATGTGCTGCTCAGCGCACCCAACCTCATGCGCCTGCCCATCCATGAAGTCGCATTCAAAAAAGGCCAATTGTTATGACATTGGGACCCGAGGCCGCACTTCGCTTGCGCTTCCTGTCTCGGGTCGTGCGCAAAGAATGCGAACATCTCACTCTCACAGACCGGCGCTTGTTTGGAGATTTGTTCGGCTTGGAGCAAGTAACGCGGCTCGAAGAAACCCCTGACGTAGCAGAGCGAGTGGAAGCTTTTGTCGGCAGATTTGGGCGCTTGCAGGACACCGTGGGCGATAAACTATTGCCATTGCTGCTGGCAGCGTTGGGAGAAAAAACATCTTCCGCCATTGACAATCTTGACCGGGCTGAGCGTTTGGAGCTGCTCGGGTCTGCGGATGAATGGCTGACCATGCGAAACCTCAGGAACCAAATGGTTCACGAATATGTTGAAGACCCGGCCGTACTATATAGCGCCTTGCAAACCGGCCACGCCTTTGTGCCAGCGCTGGTTGATGCAGCAAGTAAAATGATTGCAGAAATTGAGCGGCGAAGGTTCTAAGCGCATGAAAACAATTATCCTTTGCGGCGGACTGGGTACCCGCCTCTCCGAAGAAACGCAGATCAAACCCAAGCCAATGGTGGAAATCGGCGGTCGCCCCATGCTTTGGCACATCATGAAAATTTATGAGCGCCACGGCTTCAGTGATTTCATGCTGGCCTTGGGCTATAAGGGCGAACAGATCAAGGACTACTTCCTCAACTATCACGCACGCCTCAGCGACCTGACGGTGCATTTGAAGGATGGCAAGGTGGACTACAGCAATCCCACCGCAGAAGACTGGCACGTATCGCTGGTTGATACGGGTGCCAGCACCATGACCGGCGGACGCTTGTTGCGTCTTAGGCCGCATCTGCAGCCGCATGGAACATTCATGCTCACCTATGGCGACGGGGTGTCGGATGTTGACCTCACCGCGCTGCTGACTTTTCATCGTGCGCACGGGCGGTTGGCTACGGTAACGGCAGTGCGCCCATCGGCGCGGTTTGGCGGGATGCATATCGGCGACGGGCAGGTGCTCGACTTCAAAGAGAAGCCCCAGTCGGGCGAAGGCTGGATCAACGGCGGTTTTTTCGTGTTCGAGCCCGCAGTTTTTGATTACCTGAAAGATGACGCCACGGTGCTGGAACAGTCGCCGCTGGAAAGCCTGGCCAGGGAAGGGCAGCTGATGGCCTACGAGCACACGGGCTACTGGCAGTGCATGGATACGATCAGAGACCGTGACGCCTTGCAAGCAGCCTGGGACAGTGGCTCCGCCCCCTGGAAAGGTTGATTGCGTCATGATGTTCGGTAATATCTATCGCGGACGGCGGGTACTGATAACCGGCCACACCGGCTTCAAGGGCAGTTGGCTGACTTGCTGGCTGCTGAAGCTCGGGGCCAATGTGATTGGCATTTCAAAGGACGTGCCGACCCACCCCGCGATGTTTGAAGAGCTTGGCTTGGCTCGGCGCATGCGCCACCATCAGGCCGATGTCCGCGATCTTGAGGCAATGCGCGAGCTGATAAACGGCGAGCAGCCGGATTTTATTTTTCATCTTGCCGCGCAAGCCATCGTTTCCGCCTCCTATACCGACCCCGCTGAAACGATGTCCACCAACGCCATGGGCACCATGAATATTCTGGAAGTTCTGCGGACCTTTCAGCACCCCTGCGTCGCGGTAATGATCACCAGCGACAAATGCTATGACAATGTCGAATGGGTCTGGGGCTACCGCGAAACCGACAGCCTCGGCGGCAAGGACATCTATAGCGGCTCGAAGGGCGCCGCCGAACTGGTTATCAAATCCTATCTGCATTCTTTCTTCCAGAACAGCCACCCGGTCCGGCTCGGGGTAGGCCGCGCCGGCAACGTGATCGGCGGCGGCGACTGGGCCCGGGACCGCATCGTGGCCGACTGCATGCGCGCGTGGAGCGAAGGGCGCACCGTAGAAATCCGCAGCCCCCGGGCTACCAGGCCCTGGCAGCATGTGCTCGAACCGTTGAGCGGCTATCTCGCGCTTGGTCAGGCACTGAACAAAGAGGCCGGATTGCACGGCGAGGCCTTCAACTTCGGGCCACGCGCCGAGCAGAATCACAGCGTGATCGAATTGCTCGGAGACCTGGGCCGCCATTGGGGGTTCGACAACTCTGCCGAAGCCTGCCAGATCACGGCCAACATCCCGTTCCACGAAGCAGGCTTGCTCAAGCTCAATTGCGACAAGGCCTTGTTTCACCTTAAATGGGAGGCTAATCTCGCTTATGCCGATGCGGTTCGCCTCGTCGGCGACTGGTACGCCGCTTACTACCGGAAGAGCGCCGATATGTACGCGCTGACTTTGGAGCAAATTGCCGCCTACGAACAGGCGGGGATCGGTCAAAACCGCGCGTGGTGCCAGTCTTGATGAATAAAATTCCAGCCGGAAACATGATCGAAGGTTTGACCCTGGCCGGATTGCGCCAGATAGGCGACGAGCGCGGGGCCGTGTTGCATATGTTGCGCTGCGATGCCCCGGAGTTCACCAGGTTTGGCGAATGTTATTTTTCCGAAGTGCTGCCCGGTGCAGTCAAGGCATGGAAACGCCACCGCACCCAGACCCAGAACCTGGCAGTGCCGACAGGCCGCATCCGCATGGTGATTTTCGATGATCGTGACGGCTCGCTGACCAGAGGGCGCGTGCAAATCCTGGAGCTCGGGCGTCCGGATGCCTACGCGAGGCTGCAAATTCCGCCGGGACTCTGGTACGGGTTTGGCTGCATAAGCGATACGCCCGCGCTGCTGGCCAATTGCACCGATCTGCCCCATGACCCGGGTGAAAGCGAGCGCCGCCCCGCAGATGATCCCTTGATCCCCTACCGGTGGACGGCACAGTAGCCATGAGCCGCCTCATCAGAATTTCCCAATCTTGTCTCAGTGCTGCCGAAAAGCAATCGGGGATGGGTGTGCTGGACCGGGAGTTTCTCGGCAAGGGCGCCGAGGTGCAGGAATTCGAGCAGGCCTTGGCGGCATTTTTCGGGCGCCCCACAGTATGTGTCGTCAACGGTACGGCGGCGATACACCTTGCAGTGCAGGGCTGCGGTATCGGTCACGACGACGAAGTGCTGGTGCCCTCGCTTACTTATGTGGCCACTTTCCAGGCAATTTCCGCGACCGGTGCCAGGCCTGTGGCTTGCGATATTGATCCGGCAACCTGCACGCTAGACTGGCGCGATGCCGAACGGCGGCTCACACGAAAGACGAAAGCCATCATGCCGGTGCATTACAGCGGTGGCGCAGGGGATCTGGAAAATATTTATGATTTTGCGCGCCGCCACGGACTCCGGGTCATCGAAGATGCGGCGCACGCTTTTGGCACGCGACACAATGGCAAACGCATCGGCGGCTTCGGCGATATCGCCTGCTTCAGCTTCGACGGCATCAAGAACATCACCTCGGGCGAGGGCGGTTGCGTGGTTGCGGACGACCCCGCAACACTGCGCAGAATTCAGGATGCGCGCCTGCTTGGCGTGGAGAAGGATACCGAGAAGCGCTATGCCGGGCAGCGCAGTTGGGAATTTGATGTCACCGCCCAAGGCTGGCGCTACCACATGAGCAACATCATGGCCGCTATCGGCATCGAGCAACTGAAGCGCTTTCCCGAACTGGCTGCCGCACGCCAGAAGCTGGCCCGCCACTACGACGAATTGCTGCGGAATCACCCCCGCATCCAGCCTTTGAAGCGCGACTACGATAATGTGGTGCCGCATATTTACGCCGTGCGCATCAAGGGATTGCCCGACCGCAACGCGCTGCGGAAACAGCTTCTGGAGAATGGCATTCAGACTGGCATCCACTACCAGCCCAACCATGAGCTCGCCTTTTACAGGAGCTCTTCGGCCTTGCCGCTGGCAGCGACAGACGCGATATTTCCCGAGCTGCTATCTCTCCCCCTGCACCCCGATCTCACCGAACAGGATATCGGTGCTGTCTGCGCACAATTAAAGAGCTTGCTGCATGACTGAAAACAAGCCATATGCCGCAACGGCGGAGCCGGTGCTGGTCAGCATAATCATGAATTGCTACAACGGTGAACGCTATTTGCGCGAGGCAATAGACTCTGTTTTTGCCCAATCGTATGGCAACTGGGAGATTGTTTTTTTTGATAATGCCTCTACCGACAATAGCGCGGCTATCGCCAGGAGTTACGGAGAGAAACTGCACTATTTCTGCAGCGAGCATACGATGCCACTGGGGGAAGCGCGCAATGCAGCAGTCGGCAACGCACGCGGCGACCTGATCGCTTTTCTCGACACTGACGACCGCTGGCTGCCGGAAAAGCTGGCATGGCAGGCAGCAATCTTCCGGAAACACCCGGATGTGGATTTTGTTTACAGCAACTACTACACCTTGCAGGATGCAACGGGGCATACCGCCATCGGTTCCCGCAGACGCCAGCCGAGCGGCGACGTGTTCAGGCCGTTTCTCCGCCATTACCCGGTCAACCTGCAGACGGTGATGGTTCGCGGCTCCGCGCTGCGCAGGTTGAACGGCTTGTTCGACCCCGTTCTTGAGGTGTCGGAAGAATACGATCTTTTCATGCGGCTGGTGCATGCCTCAAAGGCGCACTATATGGAACAGCCAACCGCCGTTTACAGGGTGCATGACAGAATGGCCAGTATCAGGCACATAGACAAATATCCGGTCGAGAACGAATATGTCCTTGGCAAACTGCGCTCCATGATACCGTGCCTGGACAGCCGGTACCCGCATGAGGTGGCCTATCTCGAAGCCAAGATAGGCTATTGGCGCGCTGCAGCCGGGATGCATAAAGGTGAAAACGCCATTGCACGGGCATCGCTCGAGCCATACAAATGGGCGAGCCCCGTATTTTTCATGCTGTACTGCGCTACCCTTTTCCCCGCAGACTTCTGGAAAGCACTGCAACGGCTGAGGAGGCTGGCAAGGTGAAATTTCGCCTCGGCAATACTGCTGCCTATCTTCCGTTTTCCTACTATTATCTCGGCCCCGCAGCTTTTATGGCCTATTTGCTGGCCGGCAGATCACTGCTGGGGCGCTTCAGCTATCGGGGAATTTTTCTCGGTTTGGGGCTGATCGCCTATCTGGCAATGATAGTCGTCGCAAACGGGGCCGTGGACGGCCTGTACATCCTCAGGTTTTTTTGGGGATTTTTGCTGTTTTACCTCGCCTTCAGATCCGGTATCCGGTTGCAAACCGGCAAGCTGCTGCTGTTCCTTTCCGCCCTTACCCTTGCCGAGGCGGCTCTCATCAACACCGTCATTTCCGCAGAATTGTTGCCCAACTACCCGTCAGCCGAAACGGCCTCAGGGCATTTTGCCACAGGAGAAAGCTACCAGCGTCCATACAGCTTTGGCGGAAGCGCTTCTGTTACGAGCGTCATTCTGGTGGCCTTGCTGGCAATATCCCGAATCGGGTGGAAAGGCATATGCTGCGCGGTTGCTGCAATTTGCGCATGCATGTCGGGCAGCGGCTTCCTCGCCCTGATTATTTACCTGCTTGCCAAAGCCCGGCCTGCCCTGCTTCTCGCGCTTGTCCCGGTCGTGGCAGGAGTTGTTGCCAGCGGCGAAATCCAGAAAATTTCCCTGGAATATATCCACTACTTGCTTGAATTCAAGTCAAACCAGATTTCGGCGCAACTGCCGGCAAACTCCCTGTTAACGGGCATCCCGCTGCAAGATTCCCCCAATGGCATGGGCGGCGACTTTGCCTCCCTGTCGTTTGTAAAACTGAACGGTTTGGCCGGATTGGTATTCTTCTTGTCAATCGTGGCGATAAACACCAACCGGGCAAACTGGCTGCCGCTGTTTATCTTATTGGCTGGGTCCGTTCATTACGGGGTGATTTTCTTTCTCCCCGGACAGCTGATATTTGGTTATTTTCTGAGCCGGAAACCCGAGCTGGCCGCTCCCGGCATTTCCGGGAAGGCGCCGGAAAAATGATCGTGGCAATCACTGGCGGCACCGGTTTTATCGGCCGCAAACTGGTGTTGCGCCATCTCGAGCGAGGGGATGTAGTGCGCGTGCTTTCGCGGCAGCCACCCGATACCCCGGCAATATGGCATGGTGGCGATTTGGCGGCCCCCGGTAATTTGCAGCCGTTTGTTGATGGAGCCGACATTCTTTACCATTGCGCCGCCGAAATCCGCGATACCGGCCGCATGAATGCGGTGCACGTAAAGGGCACCAGCAGGTTGATCGAGGCAGCCGCAGGACGCATATCCCGCTGGATTCAATTGAGCAGCGCGGGCGCCTACGGCAAGCGGCACGAAGGGGTTATCACCGAAGAAACCGCCCTGAACCCTTGCAACACATATGAAAGAACCAAGGTGCTATCCGATGAGCTGGTGGAAGCCGCAGCATCAGGCGGAGCGTTTCAGCACGCAATCCTGCGCCCCTCGAACGTTTATGGCGCAGAAATGAAAACCCGCTCGTTGTTCGAGCTTATCGCGATGATAAGGAAAGGCTGGTTTTTCTTCATCGGAAAGCCCGGCGCATCCGCAAATTACATTCACGTGAATAATGTCGTGGAAGCGCTGGTGCTGTGCGGCTCCTTGCCTCAGGCGGCGGGACGCACCTACAACTTATCCGATTACCGCACCATGGAGAAGTTCGTTGCCGGTATCGCAGGCGCATTGGATGCGCCTGTTCCGCGCATGAGGGTACCCGAAGCCCCCGTTTATCTGCTGGCGAAACTGGCCGGAAATATTCCAGATATCCCGCTTACCGAAAGCAGGGTAGATGCCTTGACCTCCAGATCTGTTTATCCGGTTTCAAGAATTGAGCGTGAGCTCGGATACCGCCATATCGTGACTATGGAGGAGGGATTGACGGAGCTGGTCGGTTCATGGAAACAGAAAGCCGGCCTGGTATAAACCATGACTGTCGAGAATAATGCGGAGGAAAAACCGGTCTCCGGCGCAGATTTTCCGGAACTTTCAGGTGTTCGCATCGCCCGCGTTTCCACAGTTCCCTTTTTTATACTGACCCAATTAAGGCAGCAGATCCAGACATTGAGAAATTGCGGCGCGCAGATATGGATTGCTACGAGCAGCGGGATGGAATTGGAGCCGTTGCGCGCTCTGACCGGAGCTGCCTGCGAGGCGATAGAAATCCCTCGCGCAGTTTCGCCATGGCGCGACTTGCTGGCTTTGTTGCAGCTTATCCGGTTTTTCAGGAGAAACCGGATCATGATCGCGCATTCAACAACCCCCAAAGCCGGCCTCCTCACAGCAATTGCCGCGCTTCTGGCGGGAGTTCCGATCCGTATCCACACTTTTACCGGGCAGCCTTGGGTAGGCATGAAAGGGCTCATGCGACACCTCGCGCGCCGAAGCGACTGGCTGATCGGAAAGCTGAACACGCGATGTTATGCGGATAGTGACAGCCAGAAGCGTTTCTTGATAGAACAGGGGATCATTCCGCCACACAAGCTGTTCGTCATCGGAGCCGGGTCGCTCGCAGGCGTGGATATGGAGCGATTCAACCCGGAGCGCATTTCCAGCCAGGAGCGGGATGAGCTGAATAGCAAGCTGGGAATTCCGCATGATGCCCCGGTGATTCTGTTTGTCGGACGCATCGCTCCGGATAAGGGAGTACGTGAGCTGTTCGCGGCGTTTGACGAGCTTAAGGCAGCAGGCAGCGCCGCCCATCTCGTGCTGGTTGGACCTTTTGATTCGGAAAGAGGCGGGGGAGAGGATCATTCCCTGCGCGGTATTGACCGCGTCCCGGATACGCATTTCGCCGGCTATACGGAACGCCCCGAAGCTTATATGGCAATAGCGGACATTCTCTGTTTGCCGAGCTATCGTGAGGGATTCGGGACGGTTGTGATAGAAGCGGCGGCGATGGGCGTGCCAACCGTGGGGACGGATATTTACGGCCTGTCGGACGCCGTGGTGAACGGCGAGACGGGAATCCTGGTGCCGCCGCGCGATTCGTCCGCCTTGGCAGCCGCTCTGGCAATCTTGCTGAAACAGGAGGCGAGGCGCACGGAAATGGGACTGGCAGCAAAGGAAAGAGCGAAAAAAAATTTTGAAGCAGGCCGGGTGAACAGAATGGTGGTTGAAGAATATCTCCGTCTGCTCGATGGCAGGCAACTGCGCTGATGCAAGAAGAAATCCTCGTTACCGGCGCGAACGGTTTTGTCGGGCAGGCGTTGTGTGAAACGGCTGCCCGGCGCGGCTTCTGCGTAAAAGGCGCGGTGCGCGCGGCATGCAATTTGCCCACCGTCGTGGAGCCGGCGACGGTGGGCGCAGTTGATGCGGAAACAGATTGGGGGGCGGCATTACGCAATGTGGGCATCGTGATCCACCTTGCCGCCCGCGTGCATGTGATGAGTGATACCGCTGCCGATCCGCTGACGGAGTTTCTCAAGGTCAACCTGCATGGCACAGCAAACCTCGCGCGGCAGGCAGCGCAGGCCGGGGTGAAGCGGCTCGTCTATGTCAGTTCCATCAAGGTCAATGGCGAGGAAACGCGTGATGGTCAGAAATTCTCCGAAGCTGGCCCGCCTGCGCCGCAAGATTTTTATGCCGTTTCAAAGTGGAAGGCCGAACAGGCCTTGCAACGAATTGCACAAGAAACTGGCTTGGAAGTTGTAGTTGTTCGCCCGCCGCTTGTTTATGGCCCCGGCGTGAAAGGCAATTTCGCTCAGATGCTCAATGTGGTTGCCAGACGCATTCCCTTGCCCTTCGCCTCTGTGCGTAACTCCCGCAGCCTGATTTATGTCGGCAATTTGGTAGATGCGCTGATTGCCTGCGCGACCTACCCCGCAGCGGCCGGGCAGACCTATCTGGTTTGCGATGGCGAAGATATTTCGACGCCCGATTTGCTGCGGCAACTGGCAGCCGGAACAGGGGTGTCCTCGTGTTTGCTTCCTTGCCCTCCTGCTCTGTTACGGCTCGCGGGAAAACTAACCGGGAAATCGCAACAGCTGGAACGATTGCTGGGTTCGCTGCAGATTGATAGTGATAAAATTTGCCGCGAGCTGGGTTGGCGGCCTCCTTACACGCTGGCTGATGGATTGCGGACGGTTGCAACCACCAACCATGAAACCTCTCACCTCCTCAATAAAAAATAGCTTGTACGTGATTTCCTTACCAACCGAGGCGCTACATGATGACAGAAGTTGACCAAGATAGCGGGATGGATCTTGCAGATTTGCTGGCGTTAATCAAGCAGTACAAGCGATGGGTTCTGGCCGCCCCAGTCATAGCCGGCCTTGCGGCACTGATGGCCGTCTCGCTCATGCGGCCGCTTTGGGAGGCATCTGTATTGTTGCAGGTCGGACAGGTTGGACAGGTATTGCTCGAACCGGTAGCCAACGTAGTGTCGCGCATATCGCACCCTTCATTCGTGCCAGGTGCATTAAATGTGGCAAGCCTCAAAACCGGCGAAATGCGCCCGGCAGAATCGGATTACCGATGTTCGCTCAAGGTAACCCAGGTGAAGGGATCCGACCTGATAGAGGTCAAGCTCAAGTCATATTCGCCCGACATGGCGCGAAATCTGGCGCAAGGCACAGTTGCTTATTTGCAGGCAGTGCATGGCGAAATATTCAACTCTGCTTTTGCAAGAATACAAGAGCAGATAAAAAACACGGATAGCAGCATCCGGGCAGCATCGGGTCAACTGGACCTGCTGCAACAGCAATTGCCCCGCAAGGTGAATTCACCCGACGCAACGTTATCCGCCTTCATCTGGCACAACAAATCCACCGAGCTTCACGAGCTGACACAGAGGAAACAGCTTCTCGAAGAACAGATCAGCCCTTTGCGAACCTATGCGACCAGAACGGTTGGCGAGGTATACGTTTCCGGGGGACCGGTGTCGCCAAACAAGCTGCTCATTGTTTTCCTGGCAACTGCGGGCGGACTGTTTGCCGGATTTCTGGCGGCATTAGCTCATAGCATTATCGCCAGATCGAAATCGCGGCAGCTTCCGGGCACACCCTGACCCGCAACGGAAGCGGCACCGGCAATGCGCTTACAAACAGATTCATCCCGCCAGCTTCCACTTCATCATCTCCCCCGCCCGCAACGGCACTAGGCGATGCTCGCCAAACTCCACTGAGGCAGGCACTTGCCATTCTTCCTTGCGCAAGGTGATTTTCTGGGTATTGCGCGGCAAGCCATAAAAATCCGCGCCATGAAAGCTGGCGAAGGCCTCCAGCTTGTCCAGCGCGCCCGCATATTCGAAGGCTTCGGCATACAGCTCGATAGCGGCGTGTGCGGTATAGCAGCCGGCGCAGCCGCAGGCCGCTTCCTTGGTATGCTGCGCGTGGGGGGCGCTATCGGTGCCGAGAAAGAATTTTTTATTGCCACCGGTGGCGGCCTGCACCAGCGCTTCGCGGTGCGTCTCGCGCTTCAACACCGGCAGGCAGTAGTAGTGCGGGCGGATGCCGCCAGCCAGCATGGCATTGCGGTTGTAGCGCAGGTGGTGCGCAGTGATCGTTGCGGCGACGTTGTCTGGTGCGTCTGCCACGAATTGCGCAGCATCGCGCGTGGTGATGTGCTCGAACACGACGCGCAACCCTGGCAGGTCGCGCAGCAGGGGCTGCAGTACGCGCTCGATGAATACCGCCTCGCGGTCAAATATGTCCACCGCCGGGTCGGTAACTTCGCCGTGCACCAGCAGCGGCATGCCGCAGCGCTGCATTTCTTCCAGAGCTGAATACGTTCTGCGGATATCGGTCACGCCCGCATCGGAATTGGTGGTGGCGCCCGCCGGATAAAGTTTGACTGCATGTACCACGCCGCTATTCCTGGCGCGCAGGATTTCCTGCGACGAAGTGTAGTCGGTGAGGTACAGCGTCATCAGTGGCTGGAACCTTGAGCTTGCGGGCAGCGCGGCGAGGATGCGTGTGCGGTAAGCCTGTGCCTGCGAGACTGTAGTCACCGGCGGCTTGAGGTTGGGCATCACGATGGCGCGCGCGAACTGGCGCACGGTATCGGGCAGTACGGAGCGCATCAGTGCATCGTCGCGCAGGTGCAGGTGCCAATCGTCCGGGCGGGTGAGTTTGATTTCCATGCCCGCCATTCTATTCCAATTCCATTTCACCAGTGATACTGCGCTGGCTTCTGCGCTCACTTGCCGCCGCCCCGCCTCACTTTAGCGCTGGAATTTATGAGCGGCTCGCAGCTGCAGCCCCGTGCGCACCACCTCAAAAGTCTCCACGCATGCCCAGCGAGAAAAACTTCCGGGTGGTTTTGGCATAGGGCGCATTTGCGGGTGTGGTGCCGGTTATTTCAAAGCCGCCTTCCGCTTCCAGGCTCAGCCGGTCTTTCGCCTGATAGGAGACCTTGAGCATGGGCGTGGTTATGGTTTGCTTCCCGCCCAGGTTGTCGTTCTGCCGATACAGGCGCAGCGATGCATCCACCATCCATTTCTCGCGCAACACAGAATGGTTGGAAACCAGGAGAGACTGCCCTTTTATCAGCTGGCTCGTGCTGGCGCTCACGCTGAGCACCGACACGTCACTGCTGGAAAAAAGGCTGCTGCCTATCAGTTGCGCGGTCAGCGCCCATTCAGTGCCGGTTCCGGGCGTGGCGGCCACGACTCCCTCCAGCAGCGGGTCCGCCCCGCTGGCCGGCATGCCGGTAATGTTCGACACCTTGATGTCGCTGCCCAGCATCCAGTTCTCCTTGATCTGGCGGGACGCGCCCACTTGCGCCAGATTGGCGGTGGCCGTGCGCAATTTCGCCAGCTCTTTCAAACCGGCCACTGTCCAGCCCGCTTGCAGCAGGGTATTGACGGATGGCGTGGCAGCGCCATTCAGCGCATTACGGGTGCTGATGGACGGGGTCTTGCGGTGGTCTACCAGAAAGTTGTAGGACGTCCCGTTTCCGCCCTGCACCGTTCCCTGCAAAAGAGCCATATTGACTACGGAAAAAGAAGTGTCGTAGTCCAGCGTGGCGAAAACGTTTTTGCCCGAATCGAAATAGCGCATGTCGGCGCCCACTGCCTTGCGGTCGCTGATGCCGTCAATTTTCTGGTTGATCAGATAGAGCGACCCGCCCCAGCTCTCGTTGAAGGTTCCCATGTCCAGGCTGGCGCCGTAGAAGACCGGTTTGGAGCCGGCAGAAAAATCAACGAGGCGGCCACCCACCACGTTGGCGTGCCACTTCGGCAAAAACCCATAACCGGCCACCGCGCCATCAAAGCGGCCCAGAATGCCGCCGCCGACCGGCGCCTGGCGCCCGATGCGCCCGGAATAGTTATGTACTTTATTCTTGAAATCAAAATAGGCGGCACTCAGCTTGTTCGAGCTTGCCTGGCCGGCTATGAAATTCTTGCTGAAGGTGTCCTGGAAAACCAGGCGGTTATCGTATTCGTTGCTGCGGGAACGTACCCCCATGTTGACGCTGGTCAGCAGCAGCGACTGGTCAACCAGCGTGAGCGTGGACGGGGTCGTAACGCCGCCGACTACCGTAGTGGTATCGGTGCGGCTTGCGCCATGGTAGTAGTACACGGAAAGGCTGCCGTATTTTACGGTTTGAGTTCCTGTTCTTTCCTTGGGGCTTTCCGGCTTTGCCGCGACCTGCTCCGGCTGGGCACCGCTCAGCTTGGCCAGCCGCCCCTTGACCCGCGCCACACCCTCGCCGCTGGTGTATGACTTCAAATACGACTCATATTCCAGCTTGGCCTTGAATTTCTGGCCGGCGCGCTCCCTGGCCACGCCGACCCATTCCTGCGCATCCTGTGTATATTTATTGGGCGGCAGCAACAACAACTTGTTGAACGACGCGATCGCCACACCATAGTCGTTTGACTGCAACGCTTCCTGCCCTTTTGCCATCAGGGCGCCCGCCTGTTTGTTTGTTTCCTCAACCTGGCTTGAAGGCAGGGCGGGAGCATCAACTGCTGGCTGAATTACGCCGGGCACCGGCACAACCAGAACGGGGGGAAGCGGAGTAGTATCAACCGCCTTGATGGGCTCCGGTTTCCGGGCTGCACTTTCCTTCGGTTCTGCAGCCAAGGGTGGAGTCAGGGCGGGAGCAGGCACGACGGCTGCCACTGGCGCCTGCACTGCCGGACGCGCCGCTTCAGCGGCCTGGACTGGCTGAATTGCGGGCAGCCTGGCAAGACGCTCTTTGACCCGGGCTACACCGGCGCCCCTGGCATATCTTTTCAAATACTGCTCATAGGACGCTTTCGCCTGCTCTGGCTGGTTTGCCCCCTCGTATGCCACACCCAGCCATTCTTGCGACTCCTGCGTGTATTTGTTGGACGGCAAACGCAGCAGCTCATCGAATACCTGAGTTGCGGCGGCAAAATCAAAAAACAGCAATGCATCGCGGCCCTTGATCATCAGCGCCTTCGCCTGGCTTGCCGTTGCCGCATCGGCCGATGCGGGCACGCCCCCGGAGTCCAATCCTTCCGGCTCTATCTCTGGCAGTTCGGGCAGCCCATCCGGAAACTTTTCCGGCTGGATGATGATTACAATGCTGCGGTTGTTCTTGCCGCCGCGCACACTGAATTCAACCGGGCGCACGAACTGAATGACCAGCCTGGGCTGGGTATTCTGGTCGCGGGTGGTGACGGTAAAGCCGGGGATCGCGGTCGACGGGGGAGACTTGTGCGTTTCGTAATCTTGCCACTGATCGCGCGAACCGGTATCAGCCAGAATGTTGTAATAAATCTCCAGCATCTGCCCTTGCTTGCGCGGAAAGTGCCGCAAATATTGCACCGGGCCGGCCAGCTTGATCGTGACAACCACTTTCCCCTTTTCGGTGCCGAGGACAACATCATCTATCATCTCGGCTGACGCCTGGCCGGGAATCCCTGCGGCCAGCGCCAGCAATACAAGAGTTACGACAAATTTCTTTAGTTTGTTCATTGCAATATATTCCAGTGTTGATAGAAGCGATCAGTCCCAAGTCACATACGCGCTGCCTTTGGTGCCGCGCGGCCTGTGGCAGGAGGTTGACGAGCAATCCTTGGCCGTTGAAGCGCCCTCATGGCTCTTTTTCTGCATGCTGCCGGCGTAAGCCGCGCCGGAAAGATGGCAGGTCACACAGTAAACCGGGCCGCCGCCTTGAGCGCCGTTATGGTTCATTTTCTCGCTGGACCACGCTGATGTGCCAATGTGGCAAGTATTGCAATCCAGGGAGCCCACAATTGCCGTCGGGATGTGGTTGGCTGGCTTGCCAATGGCCGTCGTGCCGTTGTGGCAGCTCGCGCAACCCGTCGTGATCCCGGTGTGGCTGAACGCCGCGCCCAGGAAGCTGGTGGTGCTCTTGTGGCAGCTCTCGCAGACAGCCGCGGTCTGCACGTGGCCCGCCGACTTGCCTACCGCCGTCGTGCCGTTGTGGCAGCTCACGCAGCCGGTCGTAATCCCGGTGTGGCTGAACGCCGCGCCCAGGAAGCTGGTGGTGCTCTTGTGGCAGCTCTCGCAGACAGCCGCGGTCTGCACGTGACCCGCCGACTTGCCCACCGCCGTCGTGCCGTTGTGGCAGCTCGCGCAGCCCGTCGTAATCCCGGTGTGGCTGAACGCCGCGCCCAGGAAGCTGGTGGTG
>JACRAQ010000115.1 GCA_016213335.1 Nitrosomonadales bacterium | reverse complement strand
ATTGCCGATTTCGTCATGAGCCTGGATAACGTGCTCGCTGTTGCGGCGGCGGCGCACGGCAACGTATGGCTGCTGGCATTCGGTTTGCTGGTGAGCATCCCGCTGATCGCCTGGAGCAGCCAGCTGGTGCTGAAGCTGATAGATCGTTTCCCCGTCATCATTTTTGCCGGGGGAGGTCTGCTCGGCTATGTGGCCGGTGAAATGCTGGCAGGCGACAAGCTGGTGGCCGGCTGGCTGGAGCAGGCGCCGCATATTCTGCATATGCTGTTACCGGCAGCGTGCGCCGTGCTGGTAGTGGTGCTGGGCAAGTGGCTTGCCGCGCGCAAGGCGGCGGCCATGCCGGTGGTGGATCTGCTGGACGAGCGGGTGGCCACCCCGGCGGACGGCAAACATTTACACAAGGGGGAAAAATGAAAATACTGGTTCCCGTGGATGGTTCGGGTGGCGCGGCGCGGGCGGTGGATCATGTCATTGCAGCGGCCTCGCTGCTGAAGGAAGCTCCGCAGATATTTCTGTTGAACGTGCAGTGGAATATCGCTTCCGGTAACGTGAAGCTGTTCATCAACCAGGAAACCATCAACGGCTATTATCGCGAGCAAGGTATGGCGGCACTGGCTCAGGCACGCAGGAAACTGGACGATGCCGGGTTGGCTTACACCTACCATATCAGCGTGGGCACGCCCGCTGAGGCCATCGTGCAGTATGCGAAGGAACAGCAGGTTGACCAGATCACCATGGGCGCGCAGGGGGAGGGGACGTTATCTGCATTATTGCTGGGTTCGGTGGTTAACAAGGTAACCCATTTGGCAACTGTGCCGGTGCTGGTCGTCAAATAAGACTTATGTAAAATGGTCTAGATAATTTGTAATAAATTAAAAGGGTTATGGCTTGATTCTGTAAATTGCTTTAATATTCGCATGGCAAATATGCGGCAACCAAAATTCAGACCACAGGAATAATGAAAAATACGTTCTGGAAAGCGGATTGGTTTGTCGGGCTGCTGGTGGCGCTGCTGTTCCTGCTCAACGCCAGCAGCGACCTGATGCAGAGCCTGGAACGCAAAGCTTACGACATTGGCGTGCGCGCTTCTTCGCGGGCGCCCAGCGATAAAATCGCTGTGATCGCGATTGACGATCAGAGCATCGCCAATCTGGGGCGCTGGCCGTGGCCGCGTGAGATCCAGGCCAGAATGCTGGATTTGCTGGCTGCCGGGAATGCCAAAGTGGTAGGCAACACGGCATTTTTTTTCGAGCCGCAGGTGGATGCCGGGCTGGCATACATCAACAAGATCGGTGCGTTGCTCGAAGCGTCCACCCTCAAGAATACTCCCGACCCCGCACAGCAATCCGATCTCGCGCAACTGAGCGCGCTGTTGCAGGAAGCGGCGCAACGCCTCGACAACGACCAGAAGCTGGGCGACAGCATGGCGAAGGCCAACGATGTGCTGCTGGCCATGTTCTTCGACTTGGGGGAGCCGCAAGGCAAGCCCGATAAACCGCTGCCGGATTATGTGATCAGGAACAATTTGACCAGCGTCCGAGGGGGGGCGGAAGATGATCTGCCCATGCCCTCTGCGGGTGCGCATGTGCCGATCGAGGTGCTGGGTTCCCGTGCCATCGCCATCGGGCACCTGAACGCCACGCCCGACGTGGATGGTGGAATCCGGACCGAGCCGCTGGTGGTGGGGTATTTTGATCAGTACTATCCCTCGCTGTCGTTGATGCTGGCAGCGAAGAGCCTGAATCTGGAACCGAAGGACATTCAGGTAAATCTCGGGCAGGGAGTGAAAGTCGGCAACCTTTCCATTGCCACCGATCCGGCATTGCGCATGCATACGTATTTCTATGCCGACCGCGAGGGCAAGCCCGCCTTTCAGGTGGATTCATTTTACGACGTGCTGAGCGGCAAAATCCCGGCAGACAAATATCGTGACAAGATCGTCCTGATCGGCGCCACCGCTGCCGGAGTGGGCGCAGCCCAGGTGACGCCGATATCAGCCGGTATGGCGCCGGTACTGACCTTGGCGCACTCGGTCTCCAGCATACTCAAGCAGGATTTCTTCGTGGCTCCCGGTTGGGGTATGTGGGTGGAAAGCGGAGTTTTCATGCTGGTCGCGCTCTACCTCATCGTGCTGTTGCCGCACCTGAAGGCCGGGATTGGCGCAGCGCTAACTGCTGCGATATTTGCGGCCTTGCTGGCTGCCCATTACGTGCTGATGACCACGCAGGCGATGTGGCTGCAACTGATGCTGCCCGCCACTTTGCTGCTGGCTGGCCACCTGTTGTTGACCACCAAGCGCTTTCTGGTCACGGAAAAAGGCAAGCTCAAATCCGACGCAGACTCGGCGGAAAGCAACCGCATGCTGGGACTGGCGTTCCAGGGGCAGGGCCAGCTGGACATGGCCTTCGATAAATTCCGCAAGGTGCCGATGGATAACGGTTTGATGGAAGTGCTGTACAACCTCGGGCTGGATTTCGAGCGCAAGCGCCAGTTCAACAAGGCGGAGTCGGTGTTCAAATACATGGCGGAGTACAACCCGAAATTCCGCGATCTGGATGCGCGTCTTGCGCAGTCCAAGGCGATGTCGGAAACGCTGATACTCGGCGGAGCATCCGCCAAGGGCAATGCCAGCACGATGGTGCTGGGCCAGGCCGGCGTATCCAAGCCGATGCTGGGTCGCTACGAAGTCGAGAAGGAACTGGGCAAGGGTGCGATGGGCGTGGTCTATCTCGGCAAAGACCCCAAGATCGGTCGTGTCGTGGCGATCAAGACCATGGCCTTGTCGCAGGAGTTTGACGAAGATGAGCTGGTGGATGTCAAGGCGCGCTTCTTCCGCGAGGCCGAGTCCGCCGGCCGGTTGAACCACCCGAATATCGTGGCGATATACGATGCGGGCGAGGAGCACGATCTGGCGTATATCGCGATGGAGTTTCTCAAGGGCAAGGATCTGGTGCCGTACACCAAGCCGGGCAACCTGCTGCCGCTGGACAAGGCGTTAAGCATCGTGGCGCGCGTGGCGGATGCCCTAGGCTACGCGCACACCCTGCACGTGGTGCACCGGGATATCAAGCCGGCCAATATCATGTACGACCCGGAGAGCGACGCGGTGAAAGTGACCGACTTCGGCATCGCTCGCATCACCGATTCTTCCAAAACCAAGACCGGCATGGTGCTGGGCACGCCGTCCTACATGTCGCCGGAGCAGCTCGCAGGGGCGAAGATCGAGGGGATGTCCGACTTGTTCTCGCTGGGGGTAAGCCTGTATCAAATGGTGTGTGGTAAGCTTCCGTTCGAAGGCGATTCGATGGCCCAGCTCATGTTCCGCATCGCCAATGAGCCGCACACCGATATCCTGAGCGTCAGGCCGGATGTGCCGCCTTGCGTGGTGGAAGTTATCAACAAGGCGCTGGCGAAAAACGTGGCGGAGCGCTACCAGAGCGGCCAGGAAATGGCCGGGGCAATCCGCCAGTGCGCGGCCGGTTTGCGTTGACAGGGAACAGGGTGGGGATGAACATTCAAGGTGCGATCGAAATCGTCAGCCAGACCAGTTCCGGCATGGTGCGGTCGCACAACGAAGACAGCGTGATATACGATGCTTCCTGCGGCCTGGTGGTGCTGGCCGATGGCATGGGTGGCTATAATGCCGGCGAGGTGGCCAGCGGGATTGCGGTTTCGGTGCTGTCCAGCGAGATCAAGTACGGTTTGGCGGGCGTGCGCCCGGAAGACAAGAACGAGCGCGGCGAGGAAGTCGGCGTGGCGCTGTTGCGTGAGAACGTGCAGAAGGCCAATGCTTCGATCTACAGTGCTGCGGTGAGCCAGCCGCAGTATTCGGGCATGGGTACCACGATCGTGGCCGGGCTGTTCTACGACAACCGCATCGCGGTGGCGCACGTGGGCGATTCGCGCATGTACCGGTTGCGCGGCGAAACTTTCGAGGCCATCACGCGGGATCATTCGCTGCTGCAAGAGCAGATTGACGGTGGCATGATCAGCAAGGAAGATGCGCGCTTATCCAAAAACAAGAACCTGGTGACGCGCGCGGTCGGCATTGACGCCGAGGTGGAGCCCGAACTTCACGTCCACGAGGTGCAGGTCGGGGATATTTACCTGCTGTGCTCGGACGGGCTGAACGACATGGTGGAGGACGAGGATATAGGCGCCACACTGCAAGCCCTGCGGGCCAACCTGATGCTGGCTGCGAATCAGCTGATCGAGATGGCCAACGACAATGGCGGACGCGACAACGTGTCCGTGATATTGGCCAAGGTGAACGGCGACTTTGCCGCGCCGCATGGCTGGCTGGCAAAACTGGCTTCTTGGTTTAAGAATTAAGTTACGGGGACCGACGATATGGCAGCGAAACTGATACTCAGCATGGACGGCGCGGTGCTGAAGGAATATACCCTGAACAAAGAGCGCATGACCATCGGGCGCAAACCGCACAACGATATCGTGATTGACAACCTTGCCGTGAGCGGCGAGCACGCGGCGATTCTGACCATCCTCAACGACTCGTTCCTCGAAGACCTGGATAGCACCAACGGGGTGATGGTGAACGGGGCGCAGATCAAGAAGCACTTTCTGCAGAACAACGATGTGGTTGAGATCGGCAAGTACAAGCTGAAATATATGAACGACCAGCAGGGACAGGCCGCCGATACCGAATTCGAAAAAACCATGGTGCTGCGCGCGCCGGTCAAAACGCAACAGGCCGCCGCGCCACAGACCAAGGCACCCGGAACGGATGCGGCCATGAAAACCCATTCCAGCCTTGCGCCCTCCTTGCAGACATACGAAAAGACCGGGAAATTCGAGACTGCAATGCCGCAAGCTCCGGTTGCGCGCCCGGCCCCGGCGGCGCCCCCTGCGCCAGCGGGCACACCCGCAGTTTCCCCGGCGCCCGCCCCCGCCCAAGTAGCGCCTGCGGCCTCGGCAGCACCTGCCGCTCCGGCAACGCCCGCGCAGCCTGCGGCCGTTACCCTGGCTGCGGTACAGATACTCAGCGGCCCGAATATCGGCAAGGAGCTGGATCTGGTGAAAAATCTGACCACTCTGGGCAAGCCAGGTGTGCAGGTGGCGGTTTTGACGCGCCGCCCGCACGGCTATTTCATCACCCATGTGGAGGGGGCAAGCTACCCGGTGCTCAATGGCAAGACGCTGGACGAACATCCGCACCAGTTGAACGACCACGACATCATCGAGCTGGCCGGGATCAAGATGGAGTTTTACTTCAAAGCATAAGAAGCGATGGAACCGCCCGCACATTGCCGGGATGCCCAGCCCGATAACGCGCCGGGGGAAACCGGGTGAAACGACACGCACTGCTAATCGGGCTTGGCCTTGCGCTGGTCCTGGTGTTTCTCGGCAATGCGGCAAATTTTTACCGCATCGGGCTCATCCATAAGCTGGATGACATTCTTTACGATTACCGCCTGCGGCTGACCATGCCCAACAAGGCGGATCACCGCATCGTTATCCTCGACATTGACGAGAAGAGCCTGAAAGAAGAGGGACGCTGGCCGTGGAGCCGCGACCGCCTGGCGCTGTTGATGGACAAGCTGTTTGACAGCTACGGCGTCGCAGTGGTCGGCTTTGACGTGGTGTTTGCGGAAAAGGACGAAAGCTCCGGTTTCAAGGTGCTGCAGGAGCTGGGGCGCAGCCAGCTCAAGGATGTGCCGCAATTTCACTCCGCCCTGGCGCAAATCAGGCCGCAGCTCGATTATGATAACTTGTTTGCCGGCAAGATCAGGAACCGCAAGGTGGTGCTGGGGTATTATTTTACCAATAGCGCCAAGGATGCCGAAAAGAGTATTTCCGGGGCATTGCCCGAAGCAGTGTTCCAGCCCGGCACATTCAAGGGGCGGCCTGTCGGGTTTCTCCGCTGGGATGGTTATGGGGGCAATTTGCCCGAGCTCCAGCAAAGTGCCGCCAGCGCGGGTCATTTCAACCCGCTGGTGGACCAGGACGGCGAGGTCAGGCGCGTACCGATGATCGCGGAATATGACGGCGGCTACTATGAAGCCCTGTCGCTCGCCGTGGTGCGCACCCTGCTGAGTGGCGCGAAGCTCTCGCCCGGTTTTGCTACCAGCAAGAACGCCAATTACGCCGGCCTGGAATGGCTCGACGTGGTGACTGCGCAAGGTGCCCTCAGAATTCCGGTGGACCGGGATGTGAGCACGCTGGTACCTTATCGCGGCGGGCGCGGCAGTTTCCGCTACCTTTCCGTCGCCGACGTGCTGCACGACCGCGTCCCGCAGGCTGAACTAAATAACAAAATTGTCCTGGTCGGCACTTCTGCACCGGGGTTGATGGACATGCGCTCCACCCCGGTCGCGGCGGTGTATCCGGGGGTGGAAATCCACGCCAACATGATAGATGGCATCCTCAACCAGGACCTCAAGCACAAGCCTCCCTACTTGCTGGGTGCAGAAGTCATGTTGTTGC
This sequence comes from Nitrosomonadales bacterium, assembly GCA_016213335.1. Classification (GTDB taxonomy): domain Bacteria; phylum Pseudomonadota; class Gammaproteobacteria; order Burkholderiales; family Gallionellaceae; genus VIKH01. Next base: position 65,186 of record JACRAQ010000115.1, on the reverse strand, counting down.
TGATCACCGGCGTGGTGCTGAGCCTGATCCTGCCATTGCTGTCGCCGGTGAAGGCGACGCTGCTCGCCTTGCTTGCACTGGCGACCGCGCTGGCGGGCAACCTGGCAATCTGGCATTTTGCCGGGCTGGCATTGCCGCTGGCGGGCGGTGTGCTGATGATACTGGGGTTGTTCGCGCTGGATATGTCTTACGGCTATTTTGTCGAAGCGCGCACCAAGCGGCAGATTACCGGCCTGTTCGGGCAATACGTGCCGTCCGAGCTGGTTGACGAGATGAGCAAGAATCCGGAGCAGGTTTCGATGGAAGGCGACAGCCGCGAGATGACCATCCTGTTCTCGGACGTGCGCGGCTTTACCAGCATTTCAGAAAAGCTGGACGCCAAGGAGCTCACCTTGCTGATGAACGAGTTCCTCACCCCCCTGTCGCGCGTGATCTACAAGCACCGCGGCACCATAGACAAATACATGGGCGACTGCATCATGGCATTCTGGGGCGCCCCGCTGCCGGATCCGGAGCACGCGAAACACGCGATCCTGGCGGGCATTGAAATGCAGCAGAAGTTGCGGGAGCTTTTGCCGCATTTCAAGGAGCGCGGCTGGCCGGAAATCCATATCGGCGTCGGCATCAACACCGGTCGCGTGAGCGTGGGCAACATGGGATCGGAAGTGCGCGTGGCCTATACTGTCATGGGAGATGCGGTCAATCTGGCCTCGCGCCTGGAAGGCATTACCAAGCAATATGGGGCGGGTGTCGTCGTGGGCGAGAACACCAAAAACGCTGTGCCGGATTTCATCTACCGCGAGCTTGACCTGGTGCGGGTGAAAGGCAAGGACAAGCCCGTAGCGATTTATGAGCCGCTCGGTTTGGCGGGCCAGGTGGACAAGGCCGCGCTGGACGAACTCAAGCTTTTTCATCAGGTGCTGAAGTTGTACCGCAAGCAGGATTGGGAGCAGGCGGAATTGCAGCTGTATAATTTGCAGCGCATGGCGCCCGAAAGCGTGCTGTACCAAGCCTATGCCGAACGTGTCGCATATTTCCGGGGCAACCCGCCGGGAGCGGACTGGGATGGCGTATTTGTTTTTCAAACTAAATAGCCGGAAGCCCCGATAACCGGTTCGGATAGCTGGCGATGAAACTCAGAATTCTCGGCTGCAGCGGTGGCATTGGTGGAAATTCGCGCACCACGTCCATGTTGCTGGACAATGATGTGCTGATTGATGCCGGCACCGGCGTGGGCGAGCTCAGCCTGACCGAGCTGAGCATGATAGACCACGTGTTCGTCACGCATTCTCATCTCGATCACATCGCTTGTGTCCCGCTGCTGGTGGACAGCGCTGGCTTTATGCGCGACAAACCGCTGACCATCCACGCCACCGGGGAAACATTGGCGCTTCTCAGGCAGCATATTTTTAACTGGGGAATCTGGCCGGATTTCACCCGCATTCCCGACGCGCAACGGCCCTTCATGCGCTACAGCGCGATACGGGTGGGGCAGACCGTGGAACTGAAAAAACGGGGGGCAAGCATTACCGTGTTGCCGGCCAACCACGTGGTGCCCGCAGTGGGGTTTCGCGTTGACAGCGGGGCAGCCAGCCTGGTATTCAGCGGCGATACCACGACCAACGATGCGCTGTGGGAGGAGGTCAACCGCATCGCCAACCTGCGCTACCTTATCATCGAAACCGCCTTTTCCAATGCGGAAAGGGATCTGGCGGTGCGCTCCAAGCATTTTTGCCCCAGCATGCTGGCCGAGGAGCTGCTGAAGCTCAAGCTTGATCCGGAAATTTACATTACCCACCTGAAACCCGGTGAGGTCGAGCTGACAAATCAGGAGATCGGGGAGTGCGTGCGCCGATTACCCCCCCGGATCTAGCAAAACGGCCAAGTGTTCGAGTTTTAGCGTTCCGGGATGGAAGACACGATGAGCGGTATGTTGGACATCAGAATGCTGGCAGCGCTGAAGCCGATTTCGTCGTTCGGTCCTGCCCGCTTGCGTGAGCTGCTCGACTATAGTCATCTGGAAGCGGTTCCCAAGGGGCAGAATCCATTCGGGAAGCGCGGTCTGCATGGGCAGTCCGTGTACCTGCTCCAGGGCGAGCTGGAGCTGGAATACCAGGATGGCAACCGGGTGCTGGTGCGTGCCAATTCAGAATGGGCCAAGCACCCGTTGGGCAAGCGCCAGCCCGAAATCGTTGGCGCCACGGCGCTGAGCGACATCCAGTTGCTGCGCGTGGATGACGATGTGCTGGACATGATTGCGACGTGGGACCAGTTTTCGCCGCACGACGGCGCGAAACCCCTAACGGAGAGCGGCGCCGCGCCGGAATTGTCCACCGGACCCTCGCGCTGGCTGAGTTCCGGCATATTCAGCGCAGAATACATCAAGAGCGGCCCGTTTGCCCACTTGCCGCCGGCCAATATCGGGCAGTTGCTCGAGCGCATCGAAGCGGTGGCGGTATGGGCCAACGACGCCATTATCCGCGAGGGCGACGAGGGCGATTACTATTACATGATAGAAAGCGGCCGGGCGCAGGTTACCCGCCAGGTCGGCGGAATCAACATGCTGCTGGCGGACCTCAAGGCGGGCGACGTGTTCGGTGAAGAGGCGCTGGTTTCAGGCGCCAAGCGCAACGCTACGGTGACCATGAAGTCCGGCGGCGTGCTGTTGCGCCTGAAGCGGCAGGATTTTTTCGAACTGATGCAGGAGCCGTTGCTGCACCGCCTGAGCTACGAGGATGCCAGGCAAAAAGTGGCACAGGGCGCGATATGGGTGGATGCGCGCCACCCGTCGGAATACCGCTTCGACAAAATACCGGGCGCGATCAATATCCCGCTGAACGATGTCCGGAGCGCGATCGGGGCGCTCGATAGAAACAGCACCTACATCACCTATTGCCAGAGCGGGCGGCGCAGTTCGGCTGCCGCATTCATTCTGGCGCAGGCGGGATACGATGTTTACGTGCTGGAAGGCGGCCTGTGGAAGGCGCCCAGATATCAGCAGGAATAATACGCCGGGGCCGGTAATTGATTCCGGTACAGGCATCACAAGGAGCAGTGGATGGATAACGCGACAGTACCCCGCATCGAGCGCAGGACGAGCGCAGGCGACATGGAAATACGGCTGGAGTTTACCAAAAACCTCAACCACGTCATCAACAAGATCCATGCCACCAGCAACATTGACGAGATCATGCTGGATGTCAGCAAGGATATCTGCAGCCTGTTCAATGCCGATCGCCTCACTGTTTACGTGGTGGGAGAGGACAAGGTTTCGCTGGTTTCCAAGGTCAAGACCGGCCTGAACTCGTTCAAGGATCTCAAGCTGCCCATCGCTGAACAAAGCATCGCCGGTTTTGCCGCGCTGAACAAGAAAACGCTCAACCTCAAGGACGTGTACGACGAGAAGGAGCTCGCATCCTACAGCCCGCAGTTGCGTTTCTTGCAGGACGTGGACCGGCGCACCGGCTACCGCACCAAGCAGATGCTGGTGGCGCCCATCGTCGAGGCGGCTGGCGGCGAGCTGATCGGCGTCATCCAGGTCATCAACAACAAGGCCGACCAGCCTTTCCCGCAGGTCGTGGAGGAAGGCGTGCACGAGCTGGCGCAGACGCTGGCGGTGGCGTTGCGCCAGCGCCAGCAGCCTTCCGTTGTCAAAACGAAATACGATAACCTGGTAGCGGATGCGGTCATCTCCGCCGCAGAATTCGAGCTGGCCACGCGTACCGCACGACGCAAGGGCGCCGACATCGAGGATGTGCTGATAGACGAGTTTCAGGTCGCACTGCCCGCGCTGGGCAAGGCGCTTTCCACCTACTTCGGCGTGCCCTACGAGCCGCACAAGACCGACCGCATCAAGCCCGCAGACTTGCTCCGGAACCTGAAGCGCGAATATGTCGAGAGCAGCCACTGGGTGCCGATAGAGGAGAACCAGGAAGGGCTGGTGATCCTCACCACCGATCCGGAGCGGATCATGGCCTCGCGCGTTGTCAACAACATTTTTCCCAAGAACCGCCTGATTTATAAAGTCTGCCCGCAACGCGAATTCAAGGCCACGCTCGACCTGTTCTACAGCGGCGGCGGAACGGGTGAAATCACCGGAGGCTTCGAGGCAGATAGCGGTTCCGTGGACGACCTGCTTACCTCGCTGGGGGGAGAGGATGAAGAATCCAGCGCTGTCAGCCAGGAAGATGTCAGCGCCGCAGCGGACAACGAGCTGGTCAAGCTGGTCAACAAGATCATCGTGGATGCCTACCGGATGGGGGCATCCGACATCCACATCGAGCCTTTGCCGGGGAAAGGCAAGACCGGGATACGCCTGCGCAAGGATGGCTCGTTGTTGAGTTACATCGAGATCCCTGCAACTTACCGGAACGCGCTGGTCACGCGCCTTAAGATCATGTGCGACCTCGATATTTCCGAGAAGCGCAAACCGCAGGATGGCAAGATCAAGTTCAAGAAGTACGGCCCCCTGGATATCGAGCTGCGCGTGGCGACCATCCCTTCACAAGGTGGCGTGGAAGACGTCGTGATGCGTATCCTGGCTTCGGGCGAGCCGATCCCGCTCGACAACATGGGTTTTTCGGCACGCAACCTGGAGCTGGTCAAGAAGACGGTCAGCAAGCCTTACGGGCTGTTCTTCGTGTGCGGCCCGACCGGCTCCGGTAAAACCACCACACTGCACTCCATCCTGAAACATATCAACACGCCGGATACCAAGATATGGACGGCGGAAGACCCGGTGGAAATCACCCAGAAGGGCCTGCGCCAGGTGCAGATCAACAAAAAGGCCGGGCTGGACTTTGCCACCATCATGCGCGCCTTCCTGCGTGCCGATCCGGACGTGATTATGGTCGGCGAAATGCGCGACAAGGAAACCGTTGCAACCGGCATCGAAGCCTCGCTCACCGGCCACCTGGTGTTCGCTACCCTGCACACCAACAGCGCGCCTGAATCCATCATCCGCCTGCTGGATATGGGCATGGATCCGTTCAATTTCGCCGATGCGCTGCTGGGCATCCTGGCGCAGCGTTTGGCCAAGCGCCTGTGCAAGGATTGCAAGAAACCGCGTATCGCGACCCAGGAAGAGATCAAGTCCTTGCTGTCCGAATATGCGGAAGAACTGAAAAATACCGAAACCTGGAAGAAAGATCCGAATGCCGCATTCAAGACGCTGTATGCCGACTGGATCAAGCTATTCGCGGATGACAAGGGGCATATCACCCTGTATGAAAAAGTCGGCTGTGACAAGTGCTCCGGCACCGGCTACCGCGGCCGGGTCGGGTTGCACGAGCTGCTGATCGGCACCGACCCCATCAAAAAAGCCATCCAGGAGCACGCGCGCGTCGCAGAATTGCTGGCGATCGCGCTGGAAGAGGGGATGCGCACGCTGAAACAGGACGGCATCGAGAAAGTGCTGGCGGGCATTACCGACATTCACCAGGTGCGCGCGGTTTGTATCAAGTAGCACTTTATTCGATGCGGGGCAAGCGATGACACACCACGACGACCTGCTGCAGCGGCTGGACGAGTTGAACGCCATCGGCATCGCGCTGTCAAGCGAACGCGACATCAACCGCCTGCTGGAAACCATACTGGTTGCCGCAAAACGCATCACCAACGCCGATGCGGGAACGCTGTATCTGGTGGAACCAAATGAGCTGGTGCTCCGGTTCGAGATCATGCGCACCGATTCGCTCGGTATCAAGATGGGCGGCACATCCGGCGCATATATACCTTATTACCCCATCCACCTGACCGACAAGGACGGCAAACCCAACAACTCCATGGTGGTGGCCTACGTGGCGCTGCACGACAAGACGGTGAACATCGCCGACGCCTACACCGCCGAAGGTTTCGATTTTTCCGGCACCAAGAATTTCGACAAGAAAACCGGATACCGCTCCACCTCATTTCTGGCAGTGCCGATGAAGAATCACGAGAATGAGATCATCGGCGTGTTGCAGCTTATCAATGCCCTGGACAGGAAGACCGGGGAGATTGTCGCGTTTTCCAGCGAGGATGAGCACCTGCTGGAATCGCTCGCCTCGCAGGCCGCCATTGCGCTCACCAACCGCCGCCTGATCCAGCAGCTGGAAGATCTGTTCGAATCCTTCATCAGCCTCATCAACACTGCAATTGACGACAAGTCGCCCTATACCGGCGGCCATTGCGAGCGTGTGCCGATCCTGACCATGATGCTGGCCGAGGCGGCCTGCCGTGCCGGACCGGCATCGCCGCTGCATGGTTTGGCGATGAGCGGCAGGGAGAAGCATGAGCTGAAAATTGCGGCGCTGCTGCATGATTGCGGCAAGGTTACTACCCCGGTGCATGTGGTGGACAAATCCACCAAACTGCACACTTTGCTGGACCGCATCCATCTGCTGGATACCCGCTTCGAGGTGCTCAAGCGCGATGCCGAGATCGTAAAGCTCAAGGGAGAAATGAGCGCTGATGAGTTTGGAGCACGCATTCGCCAATTGAACGATGACCGCGAATTCTTGCGGCACTGCAACATCGGTTCGGAAAAGATGAGCGCGGCGGACCAGGCGCGGGTGCGCAGCATCGCCTCTTACCGGTGGTGCAACGAGGCGGGTGAGCAGAGCAATTTCCTCAGCGGCGACGAAGTGGAAAACCTTACCATCCCGTTTGGCACGCTTACCGTGGCCGAGCGCCAGATCATCAACCACCACATTGACGTCACCATCAAGATGCTGGAATCGCTGCCTTGGCCCAAGCACCTCAAGAATGTGCCGGAATTCGCCGGTGGCCACCACGAACGCATGGACGGCAAGGGCTACCCGCGCGGGCTGAAACGCGAGCAAATGTCGCTACAGGCGCGCATGATGGGTATCGCCGACATTTTCGAAGCGCTCACCGCCAAGGACAGGCCGTACAAAAAAGGCAAAACCCTCACCGAATCGCTCGTTATACTCGGCAATTTCAAACTCAGTGGGCATATAGACCCGGACCTGTTCGACATCTTCGTGCGCGAGAAAGTGTATCTGGCCTATGCGCGCCAATTCCTGGATCCCGAGCAGATTGATACGGTGGATGAAAGCCGGATTCCCGGCTATGTGCCGTAAGGGCTGACGAAAATTGTCACATGGCTGACAGGATTAGGCAGGTAAATGCGGCGGCTGGGTGGTGGAGTTGCAATAACTATTGTTTATACAATATGTTAGCCTGGCTGAGTGCCGTGGCACGGATACTGCAGTATAGCAACTGCACACCCCGTGTGTCGTAACCAACCTGATTAAGGAGATTCAACATGAAACAAACCCAAAAAGGCTTTACCCTCATCGAACTGATGATCGTGGTCGCGATCATCGGTATTCTAGCGGCAGTGGCAATACCCGCTTACCAGAATTATATCCGGAAGGCGGCCTACACCGAAGTGACCTCAGCGATGACCCCGTTCAAGCTGGGTGTGGAAGATTGTTGGGGCGAGGCGGGTGATGCTGGTCTCGCTGCTGGTTGCACAGCCGGCACCAGCGGTGTTCCTCCTGCGATTACTGGCAACACGACTGGTGCATTGAATGCCGTCGCTGTGGCTGCTGGCGGCATTATCACTGCGACACCCAATGCAGTTAAGGGTATTGCAGCGGGCGACACTTGTACTATGACTCCAACCCCCAATACGTCGGCTAATCGCCTTGATTGGCAATACAGTGGCGCGTGCGTGGCTAACGCCTACGTGAAGAACTAAGCTAAGCGCGTTGTAACAAAAACCCGGCAAGATTTCTTGCCGGGTTTTTTCATTGCAAACGCAAATCTGATGGGACAAATGCCGTTGCGCGCCTTGGGCTACGCCGTAATGATCATCATTATGGCTGTGCTGTTGTACGGCCCGTTCTTAACCAATCCGTTGGTGTTTGACGACACGAATCTGTTTATTCCCGGATCGGATGACGTCAATAAGTTAGGCGCATTTTCCCCGTTGCAGATACGCTGGTTACCTTATGCAACCATGGCATGGACGGTGGAGGCGGCGGACGAAAATCTGCCTTGGCTGCGGCTGGAGGCGCTTTTGTTGCATGCCGTTGTTGGGGTTACGTTGTTTTTTCTGTTACGGCGGTTGTATCAACAGATACCTGCTTTGGGGCGTAGCGAAAAAGAGACCCAATTGCTTGCCTTCTGTTCGGCGAGCCTGTTTGTGTTGCACCCAGTGGCGGTATATGGCGCGGGCTATCTGATCCAGCGCACCATAGTCATGGCTACTCTGTTCAGCTTGCTTGCGCTGCTGGCCTATATGCGCGGGCTGGCCAGTAATCGTGATGGCTGGTTGTGGGCGAGCGTTTTATTCTATGGGTTGGCTGTGCTGTCAAAAGAACACGCTATCATGCTGCCAGCTGTTTTGCTGGCTCTGACGGTATTGTTGTCCGATTTATCGGCAAACCTGTTCAGGCGGCTGCGATGGATATATCTGGCTTGCCTGTTCATCGCATTGTTCGTAGTGTTCCAGAAATTGGGCATTCTCGGAAGTGTGTATGAGTTCAATGCGCGGGGAATGCTGGAACAAGCTGAAATCAAGCACGCCTATCCGCTCAGTATCCTGACGCAGTGCGCCTTGTTTTTCAAATATGCCGGGTTATGGTTATTGCCAAATCCGGCCTGGATGTCGGTGGATATGCGCGAGCCTTTCGCTACCGGTTTTTTTTCGATCTCCGGGTTGGCGGCATTGGCATTTGCCGGCTATGGCATGGCAGCGGTCTGGCTGCTGCTCCGGCGCGGGGCGATGGGTGTGGCGGGCTTTGCCATGTTGTTTCCGTGGCTTCTGTTCTTACCGAATTTTCTACAGTCAGGATTCAGGAATCGTTTGTGCTGTACCGCAGTTATCTATGGATGACGGGAATCTTTATCGTTTTGCCGCTGTGGCTAAGCAGAGTCAAGGCTGGCATTGCAATGCCTGTCATGTTGCTTATGATCCTTGCCTTTGCCATGGGCAGCATAAACCGCCTGACCACTTTTTCTGATCCTGTGTTGCTGTGGCATGATGCGGCCAAATTGGTTGAGCAAAAGCATGACCTGCCAGGGGTATGGCGTATTTATGAAAATCGGGCAATATCTTTCCTGAATGTTAAACGCTCCCAGCAGGCAATACAGGATTATCGCTTGGCACTTTCACTGTCGCCTCGTTCGGGGCAGAAATATCTCTACCAAGGACTGGGCGCAGCTTATATTCAGGAAAGTAAGTATGCAGATGCCGTTTCAAGTTTTGGCAGCGCGTTGGAACTGGATAGCGGATATGACCAGGCGCGTTATTCTAGGGGCGTGGCATACATGATGATGGGAGATGGAGATTCTGCGCGCGCCGACCTCACGGCAGTCTGCAAGGCGGGACGCCGTATCGCGTGCGATAAGCTGGATGCGCTTGGGAAAAAATAGCAATTTCCTATTTATTGCGCGCGTCAGCTATTTCGCGCAGTTCGCGCAGTTCGCTCTCGATTATGGAGAGCTGGTAATAGTTCGAGCCCGCCTGTTTTGCCAGTTCCAGCTGTTCGATCGCGCCGTATAGCTTGCCGCGCAGGGCGTAGTTGTAGGCGAGCGCGCGGTGCTCTTCCTGCCGCTTGCCTGTCGCCGCGTAGGCGCGCGCCTGTAGCTCATACAGGCGCGGGTCGCTGGGGTGGCTGATGATTTGTTCATTGAGCAGCTTGAGCGCGTCTTCGTGTTTGCGGGCTTGCAACAGCATTTCCGCGTAGTCGTAAGCCAGCGCGCGGTGCTGCGGAAAATTCTGGGTGGCAGTGCGGTAGAACCCGATGGCGCTCTTGTCGTTTTTGTCCCTTCGCTTGAGCTGCCCCGCCAGCGTCGCAATCATCGGATTTTTTGTTGCCTGTTTTTGCAGCGCGGCGAATTCCTGCGCGGCGCGCGCGGGCTGTTTATTGCGCAGCAGGGCCAGCACCAGCCCGTAGCGTTGCGCGGTCTGGTTGCCGTGTTTCCGCGACCCCAGCGCCCCGGTGAAATAGGCGAGCGCTTCCTGAGGTATCTTCTGGGCGGCCTGGAGTTTGGCGCGCACCAGATGAAAGCTGAGGCTGTCGGCTACCAGGCGGTAGGGGGTGCGCTGCAGGCGACCGGCAATATCGGCGACGCGTTCGCCGGTTATCGGGTGGGTGCGCAGATAGGTGGGCGCATTGCCTTCCAGCAAGCGAGTGGCTTTTTGCAGACGTTCCAGGAAGACGGGCATGGCGTGCGGGTCAAAGCCGGATTTTTGCAGTGTGTCGAGGCCGAGGCGATCAGCTTCCTGTTCGTGCGTGCGGGTGAAGTTCAACTGTCGCTGGATGGCGCCCGCCTGCACGCCAGCTATCGCGGCCTGTGCGGCATCCGGGTTGCTGCGTGCGGCCAGGATGGCTGCCGCTATGGTGGCCATCGCGGCGAGCGTATCTATTTTTTGCCCGGCCACCATGCGCGCCAGATGATGCTGCGTGACGTGGGCGATTTCGTGGCCCAATACCGAGGCGAGCTCGGATTCGCTTTGCGTGGCGAGGATCAGGCCGGTGTTTACCCCGATGAAGCCGCCGGGCAGAGCGAAGGCGTTGATGGCATTGTCGTTGATGGCGAAGAATTCAAACTCCTGGCCTGGCTCACTGCTGTTTGCGACCAGCTGGTAGCCGAGCTGGTTGAGGTAGTCGCCGATTTCGGCATCGTCAAGATAGCTTTTGTCAGCGCGGATCTCGAACATGCTTTGTTCGCCGATCTGGCGCTCCTGTTGCGGTGAGACTGCGGCTTGAGAAACATCTCCCAGATCGGGCAGCCCTTCCGCGCGGCACGGCAGCGCCAGCGCCAGCAACAAAGCAAGCGTCAGATTTTTCATGGCCGATATGATAACTGCAATATCTGCCGGTTCCCAAGCGCTCCGCGCCTTACCGGCGCGGTATAATGCTGGCGTGCCCTGTCAGCAATGGCTCTATCCGGTTTTATGGACAAAATAGGCAAATACGAAATCATCCGGGAACTGGGTAGCGGCGCGACCAGCACGGTGTATCTTGCACTTGACCCGTTCGCCAACCAGCGGGTCGCCATCAAGCTGTTCAACCTCGATGCCTTGCGCGACAGCACCCGCACCAAGGCCTACCGGAAGTTGTTTCTGACTGAAGCGTCACTGGCCGGCAAACTGTCGCACCCGCACATCGTGAAAGTTTTCGATGCCGTGATGGATGGTGACGTGAACTACATGGTGATGGAATATGTGGAGGGGGAAACGCTCGAGCGTTACGCCGAAGTGGACCACCTGTTGCCGCTGAGCACGGTTGCGGAAATCATCTACAAATGCTGCAAGGCGCTGGAGTATGCGCAATACCAGGGGATTATCCACCGCGACATCAAGCCGGCCAATATCCTGTTGCACGGCGAGAGCGATATCAAGATTTCAGATTTTGGTGCGGCGGTCATCGAGAGCCAGCAAACCACGCAGGTGAGCGGCGTGGGATCGCCCGCTTACATGTCGCCAGAGCAGATCAGGGAACAGACGCTGACCCACCAGACCGATATTTATTCGCTCGGCGTTTCCATGTACAAGCTGTTGACCGGCAAGTTGCCGTTCGACGCGCGCAACAACTACAGCATGATTTACCAGATCATGAACATGGAGCCGCAGCCGGCCAGCACCTTTCGCCCGGAAATCTCGCCGGCGCTGGACGCCATCGTGATGCGCGCGATGTGCAAGAACCTCCAGCAGCGCTACCAGAGCTGGGATGAGTTCGCCCGCGATCTGGTGACATTTTTCAGCCGCAACGTAGCGCCGCAAACGGAAATTTTCGTAACAGAAAAATTCAATACCTTGCGCGAGCTGGAGTTCTTCAGGAAGTTCAGCGACGTCGAGCTGTGGGAAGTGCTGCATATCAGCGAATGGCGCAAGGTGCAAAAGGACGAGCGCATCATCAGCGAGGGTGAGGCAGGGCAGGAATTCTTCATCCTGGCCAGCGGTGCGGTCAAGGTGCTCAAGCGCGGGCGGCTGCTGAGCGTGCTGCACAAGGGCGATTGCTTCGGAGAAATGGCGCATCTTTCCGAACGGGATTTCCTGCGCACGACCGACGTGATGGCCAGAGACGATGCGATCCTGATCGAAATCAAGCCTAATGTTCTGGCGCAATCGTCAACGGGGTGCCGCTTCCAGTTCAGCGAGGCTTTCCTGCGCATGCTGGTGAAGCGCCTGGCGGTGGCGAACACGCGCATCTCGCACCTGCTGAACGACCGCGACGAGGAAAACTGAAAACTGTTCAGGTTGGCTTGGCTGGTTTTGCCACCCAACCTGCCACCACGATGCCCGCCTCGTACAGCAGCCACAACGGCACGGCGAGCATGAACTGCGACACTACATCCGGCGGCGTAAAGATGGCGCCGATCACGAACGCGCCGACAATCACGTAGGGACGTATTTCCCTGAGTTTGGCGGTGGTCACTATTCTCATCCTGACCAGCACGACCACTGCTACCGGCACCTGGAAAGTGACGCCGAAGGCGACAAACATGGTCAGCACAAAGCTCAGGTATTTGTCTATGTCGGTCATCACCGCCACCCCCTGCGGCGCAGAGGCGGTGATGAATCCGAACACCACGGGAAACACGGCGAAATAGGCGAAGGCCATGCCGCAGTAGAACAGCGCGGTGCTGGCCGCGATGAGCGGCAACACCAGGCGTTTTTCGTGCTCGTACAGGCCGGGGGAGACAAAGCGCCACGCCTGGTATAAAACATAAGGCAAAGCGATCAGGAGCGCGACCATCATCGCCACCTTGAGCGGCACGAAAAACGGTGTGGTTACGTCCGTGGCAATCATCTGTCCGCCTGCGGGCAATTTGGTGAGCAGCGGTTGCGCGAGCAGCGCGTACAAGTCGGCTGCCCACGGGAACAGGCAGAGAAACACCAGCAGCAGCGCCAGGAAAGCGCGCAACAGGCGGGAGCGCAGCTCGATCAGGTGAGAGATGAAACTGTCGCTGGCGTTCAAGATTTTTTCTGTTCCGGGTCCAGGCCGGTTTGAGCTTGCCGGGTGCCAGCGCCGGCATCCGCTTGCGCGGCGTCAGGTGCCTGCGCGCTTATGCCTTGCACTGCCCGGTGCGCTTCCCGTTCGGCGCTCATGACTTCCTGGTTGATTTTTTGCTGCAGCTGCCTGAATTCTTCTGCCGCCATTTCGCGCGCGATGTCTGTCTTGACGGTGTGGATATAGCGCTGCAAGCGCCCCCACAGATGGCCGAATGTGCGTGCCACTTTCGGCAAGCGCTCCGGCCCGACAACGATCAGGGCGACCGCGAGGATGACGATCAGCTCGGAAAAATCAATGCCGAACATGGCTGGATCAACCCAACTTCATGGGAGTAGCGTGACCGGGGGCGGGCAAAGGTCAGTGGCGAAGTGAATTCAGGGTCATACCTTGGTATGGGTTTTGTCCTTGACTTCGCCCTCGATGACCTGGCCGCCTTGCTGCACCTGCTGTTTGGGCGGCTCTTCCTCGCTTTTCATGCCTTCCTTGAAGCCTTTCACCGCACCGCCCAGATCGCTGCCGATGTTGCGTAATTTCTTGGTGCCGAATATCAGGAGTACGACCAGCAGCACGATCAGCCAGTGCCAAATACTCAGAGAACCCATTTTATGCCTCCTTGGAATTGAGCCGCGTTAATCTCGCCGCACCATTGGCGGAATCAGCCCGCCGCCGATGATGTGGACGTGCAGGTGGAATACTTCCTGTCCGCCCCCCTTGCCGGTATTGATGACGGTGCGGAAGCCGTTGTGCAGCCCCTGCTGCTTCGCCAGCCTGGGCGCAAGCACCAGCATTCTGCCCAGCAGGGCGGCGTGGCTGTCATCGGCTTCCGCCAGCGAAACCAGATGCTGCTTGGTTACCAGCATGAAATGCACCGGGGCGACCGGGTTGATGTCGTGAAAAGCGAGCAGCTCATCGTCCTCATGCACCTTGCGGCACGGGATTTCTCCGCGCACGATTTTGCAGAATATGCAGTTGTCGCCCATGCTCACTCCGCCTGCCTGCCGGCTTTCTCTTCCAGCCCCGACACGCCTTCACGCCGTGCCAGCTCTTTCAGCACATCCTCCGTGCTCAGGCCGTGGTGCGCCAGCAACACCATGCAATGGAACCACAGATCGGCGGTTTCGTACACCAGGTGCGTCCGGTCGCCGCCTTTTGCCGCCAGCACCACTTCGGTGGCTTCCTCACCGATTTTTTTCAGGATGGCATTTTCGCCCTTGCCAAAGAGTTTGGCGACATAAGAGCTATCCGGCGCGGCCTGTTTGCGTGCCTGTATGGTTTCGGTCAGCCGTTGCAGGATGTCGTTGCTCATTTCTTGTATATTTCGTCCGGGTTCTTGATTACCGCATCGGTTTCCAGCCATTGCCCGTGTTCCAGACGGCTGAAAAAGCAGCTCGCGCGTCCGGTGTGACAGGCGATGCCGCCGGTTTGCTCAACCTGCAACAGCACCACGTCGCTATCGCAATCGAGGCGGATTTCCCTGACCCGCTGGACATGGCCGGATTCTTCGCCTTTCTTCCACAGTTTCTTGCGCGAGCGCGACCAGTATACCGCCTCCCCGGATTGGGCGGTGCGCTTCAGCGCCTCGCGATCCATCCAGGCTACCATCAGCACGCGCCCGCTGGCCGCGTCCTGCGCGATGGCGGGTACCAGCCCATCTTCGGACCAGTTGATTTTGTTCAGCCAGGTTTCGCTCATAATCTGACTTCTATGCCTTGCTGTGCCATGAACTGCTTGGCCTGCTGCACGGTATATTCGCCATAATGGAAAATGCTTGCCGCCAGCACCGCATCGGCGCCTCCGAGTTTCACGCCATCCGCCAGATGTTGCAGGGTGCCTGCGCCACCGCTGGCGATCACCGGGATTTCCAGCGCGTCGGTCACCGCGCGCGTCAGGGCCAGATCAAAGCCGGTTTTTTGCCCGTCCCTGTCCATGCTGGTGAGCAGGATTTCACCCGCGCCCAGCGCCTGCATGTGTTTTGCCCATGCCACCGCATCCAGTCCGGTTGCCTTGCGCCCGCCGTGGGTGAACACCTCCCACTTGCCAGGTGCTGCCTGTTTGGCGTCTATTGCCACCACGATGCATTGCGAGCCGTAGCGCCCTGCTGCGTCAGCCACCAGTTGCGGGTTGAGCACCGCCGAAGTGTTGATGCTCACCTTGTCGGCGCCCGCGTTGAGCAAATTGCGCACGTCTTCCACCTTGCGCACCCCTCCGCCCACGGTCAGCGGAATGAACACTTGTTCGGCTACCTGCTCGATGATGCGGAACAGGATGCCGCGGTCGTCTGAGCTGGCGGTGATGTCGAGGAAGGTCAACTCGTCTGCGCCCTGCTCGTCGTAACGGCGCGCGATTTCCACCGGGTCGCCCGCATCGCGCAGCTGGACGAAGCTGACGCCCTTGACCACGCGGCCTGCGGTGACATCCAGGCAAGGGATGATGCGTTTGGCCAGCATCAGAGCGGCGGTTCGGAGAGCTGGTCGGCCAACGCCTGTGCAGCGGCAAAATCCAGCGAACCCTCGTATATTGCCCTCCCGGTAATCGCCCCGCTGATGCCTTCGCTCTGTACCGCGCATAGCGCGCGCACGTCGTCGAGATCGGTGATGCCGCCGCTGGCAATGACAGGCACGCTGAGCGGCCTGGCCAGCTCTACGGTGGCGGGGATGTTCACGCCGGCCATCATGCCGTCGCGCCCGATGTCGGTATAGATAATCGCTTCGACACCATAACCTTCAAAGCGTTTGGCGAGATCGCACACGTCGTGCCCGGTCAGCTTGGACCAGCCATCCACCGCCACCTTGCCGCCTTTCGCGTCGAGGCCCACCATGATGTGCCCGGGAAAAGCGTCGCAAGCTTCATGCAGGAAACCCGGAACCTTGACCGCCGCCGTGCCGATGATGATGTAGCTGACCCCGATGTCGAGGTAGCGCTCTATGGTTTCCAGATCGCGGATGCCTCCACCGAGCTGTATCGGAACTTCCTGTCCTACCGCCGTCACGATGCTGCGCACTGCTGCCTCGTTTTTCGGTTTGCCGGCAAAAGCGCCGTTGAGATCAACCAGATGCAGGCGGCGCGCACCCTGTTCCAGCCAGCGCGTGGCCGTAGCGGCGGGGTCTTCGGAAAACACCGTGGCGCCTTCCATCACGCCTTGGCGCAAGCGCACACAATGCCCATCTTTCAAATCAATTGCGGGAATAATCAGCATGGCTTCAATTGAAAAAGTTAAACAGGGTTCCAGTTCACGAAATTCCGCAACAGTGTCAACCCGGCACTCTGGCTTTTTTCCGGGTGGAACTGTACGGCAAACAAATTATCGCGCGCCACGGCGCACGCGAAAGGCTGCGGATAATCGCTGGTGGCTTGCACCAGCGCGGCATCCTGCGGCTGCACATAATAGCTGTGCACGAAATAAAAGCGCGCATCCTGCTCAATGCCGGCCCACAGGGGGTGTTCGTCAACTTTTGGGCTTCCGCCAACGGTGGAAGCGGCCACTGCTCCCTCGCT
The DNA here is from genome assembly GCA_016213335.1 of Nitrosomonadales bacterium. Lineage (GTDB taxonomy): Bacteria > Pseudomonadota > Gammaproteobacteria > Burkholderiales > Gallionellaceae > VIKH01. The sequence goes on along the minus strand of JACRAQ010000115.1, from coordinate 48,717 downwards.
CCTCGGGAGAGGGTTGGGGAGAGGGAGCGCGTTCCCCCGCCCCAACCCTCCCCCGGAGGGAGAGGGGGTGATCGTCGCATCCCCTTGTGGAGATGCGGGCTGTTCGATCCTTCGCACCTGGTTCCAGCCCATGTGCGGCACCTTGAGCTTGTTGCCCTGCACGTCACGCAAATCACCGGCAAAGCGCACCACCTTGCCGGGCAAAATGCCGAGGCCGGGAATATTACCTTCCGCGCTGCGTTCAAACAACATTTGCAGGCCGATGCAAATACCGAGAAAAGGTTTGCCGCGCGCCGCTTGCAGCACTGCCGCGCGCAGGCCGCGCGCCTCCAGCTCGCGCATGCAGTCCGGCATTGCGCCCTGACCGGGAAAAACCACGCGCGCCGCCTGTGCCACAACAAGCGGGTCGCCGGTCACCGCGATGGAAGCCCCGGGCGCAACTGCGCGCAACGCCTGCTGCACCGAACGCAGGTTCCCCATGCCGTAATCTACAACCGCGATGTCCACCTTGCCTGTCCTGATTCCCGGGTTTTTTGAGGCGTCGAAGAGATGGGTTGAAATTACAGAGCGCCCTTGGTGGATGGCGTGATTCCGGCCATGCGCGGGTCAGCTTCCAGTGCCATGCGTAGCGCGCGGCCGAATGCCTTGAATACGGTTTCTGCCTGATGGTGGGCGTTGCTGCCCGCCAGATTGGCGATGTGCAACGTCACCAGGGCGTGGTTGACGAAGCCCTGAAAGAACTCGCGCACCAGCTCCAGATCGAAATCGCCCACGCTGGGGCGCACGAAATCCACGTCGAATACCAATCCGGGCCGCCCGGAAACATCCAGCACCACCCGCGACAGCGCTTCATCCAAGGGGATATAGGCATGTCCGTAGCGGCGCAAGCCTTTCTTGTCGCCCACCGCACGGTTGAAAGCCTGGCCCAGGGTGATGCCGATATCCTCGACGGTGTGATGCGCGTCTATGTGCAAGTCGCCCTTGGCCTGAATGTCCAGATCTATCATGCCATGGCGCGCGATCTGATCCAGCATGTGCTCGAGAAAGGGCAGGCCGGTGGCAAGCGCAGCTTTGCCGCTGCCGTCCAGATTCAGCGTAACGCTGATTTTTGTTTCCAGGGTATTGCGGCTGACTTGCGCGTTACGCATGATGCATCCTATGCAGATTGCCGAGTATTACTTTCCAACCTGTGTTCTGGCTGCAGGCTGGTTTTCCTGCAACGCGGCCACGAACCGCTCGTTTTGGCTCCAGCATAACCTGAAGGTTAGCTTTCGCCGAAACTCGCTCGAGCGGTGTGCAAACTTTCCTGCAACGCGGCCACGAACCGCTCGTTTTCTTCCGGTGTTCCCACTGTGACACGCAGGCAATCGGCCAGCAGCGAATGTGTGCCATTCAAATTCTTGATCAGCACACCGCGCTGCTTTAGCCCCGCAAACACGTCATCGGCATGCATCGCGCGAAACAGGATGAAATTGGCCTCGCTGGGGTAGGGCCGCACATCCGCTGTCCCCACCAGCCGCTCGTACAGCCACGCGCGATCCCGCTTGATCTGTTCTGCCTGCTGTAACAGCACATCGTGGTGCTGCAATAATTTTTCTGCCACCTGTTGCGTGAGTACGCCGACATTATACGGCAAGCGCAGTTTTTCCAGCTGTTCCAGCCATATCCTGCTGCCGGCCAGGAAACCAAGGCGCAGCCCGGCCATGCCAAGCTTGGAGAAAGTGCGCATCACCAGCAAATTCTGGTACTGCGACAACAGGGGAATAAAGCTGGCGCGGGCAAAAGCGTAATAGGCTTCATCCACTACCACCAGGCCGGGAGCAGCCGCGAGGATTTGTTTGATGGCTTCCTCGTCGAACAGGTTGCCGCTCGGGTTGTTGGGGTAGGCGAGAAACACCAGCGCAGGCTGGTGGCGCTGGATGGCGCCCAGCACGGCCGGCAAATCCAGCGCAAAATTTTCCGCCAGCGGCACGCCGGCATAGCGCATGCCGGTGAAAGCGGCGATCATCCGGTACATGACAAAGGAGGGGTCAACGCTCAACAGTGTCGCGCCGGGGCGGGCCACCGCCAGCGCGAGCAACTGGATCAGCTCGTCCGAGCCATTACCGAGCAGCACCGCAGCATCCTGCGCCAAGCCGGTCACGGCGCGAATTTTTTCCTTCAGGCTGTGGGCGCCGGGGTCGGGGTAGCGGTTAATCGCGGCATTTGCCACCAGGCGGGCGATTTCTTCGCGCAGGGAGGGGGGCAAGGGGTAGGGGTTTTCCATCGCGTCCAGCTTGATCATGCCGGTGGCGGGTGGCACGTGATAGGCGTGCAGGGCAAGCACTTCCTGGCGGAGCAGGCGATCGGGGGGCGCGGCAATGCTGGCGGAAGGCATGGGTTGTCGGTGCGGGAGAGGGGCGCATTCTACCCCAGAATTATACGGCGATGCTATTCGCCCAGCCCAACGCTTCCAGTTGTGCCGCGTTCAGCGCATTCAGGGTCAGGCCGGGGTGAGCTTGCAGTTTTTCCTGTATGGCGGGCAGGTTGCCGGATTCTGTTGTTTCACAAATGTCCAGCAGGCTACCCAATCTTCCCGCGCGCTCCAGCAGAGCGGCTTCAACTTGCTCATCGAGGCTCAGGCGCGCCAGGATTTCCGGTAGCGGCTCGCACAGCAAGGCGCCGAGCAACGACAGTATGCCCGTCATGAAAGCGCGGTCGGCATAGTCGCGATCATTCGGGCGCTCGAGTTGCACGATCAGCTCCATCAGTTTTGCGCGAGTGGCGGCCAGTCGCATCAGCGGGCTGGGCGCTTCACCTTCCTTGCCGGAGGCGTAGAGCAGCAATTGTACCCAGCGCTGCAACGACCGCCGCCCGAGCACGATCAGGCCGTGCTTGATGGAGCTGACCTTGGTCATCAAGCCCATGCCGGCCGAGTTTACGATGCGCAGCAGATTGTAGGAGAGGGTCGCATGTTCCTTGAACGCGTCCTCGATTTTCTCGTTGTCTGCGCCGCCCGCCATCAGCACCAGAATTTGCAGCAACGCCATTTTGGAAACGTCCGCGCGCTTGCCGGAAAGCACCTCGGGGCGCGCGAAATAATAGCCCTGGAACATATCGAAGCCCATTTCGGTGCAGCGGCGTGCCTGCGCGTGGTCTTCCACCTTTTCGGCCAGCAGCTTGACGGGGTGTTTCCGGAACTCTTTCACCAGCGCGGGCAACCGTTCCGGGGCGATCTGGATCACGTCCAGCTTGACTACATCAACCACCTTGAGCAAAGGAGGCGACCGCCTCGTCCAGTTCGTCCACATCATCCAGCGCAAGGCTGAACCCCTTTGCTTTCAGTTCGTAGCAGCGCGCGATGACCGCATCGTTGATCGTGATGGTTTCCAGCAGTTCGATCACCACCTGCTGCCTGGGCAACAATTCGATCAGATCGCTATGCAGAAATCCAGCGTCCACATTGATAAACCCCTTGTGCGGGCCGAGAACCCTGGTAACGCCGAGATCTCCAAACGCGCTGGTCAACACCTGCGCGGTGGCGTGGGTGTTGTCCACTACCCCCGATACCGTGTTATTGGCTGACCGGAACAGCAATTCGAACGCGAACAGCTTGCTGCGTTTATCGAGGATGGGCTGGCGAGCCAGAAAGATTTCCTGCATCGGTCAGTTGGCTTGATTGAGTAAGATTGAATAAGTTATGGATTTTCTGAACCTGCCCGAGTCTCTCACATTGATTATTTAACCAACAAGTTGCTTGAGGATATAGATATATATAGGCCATATTAGAGTCTGGTAATATACTTGGTGGGGGGTAGCGAAAAAGTCTTTCTGTTATCAGTCAGTTGTCGTATGAATGCAATGTGGCAATCCCGGCCGGCTAATGCGGCAGGCATGATAAAAATAAGAAAACTCCTTAGCGCGTTGATCGCTCTTGCCGCCCTTGCCAAGCCGAGCCAAAGCGGTACTGGCGATGAAAATCCTGGCATGTTTGACCCAAACCAGCCAATTCCGGCTGGCGCGAAAAATATTGCCCTGCGGCAACTCGGCTATAATTTCGGAAAGAGCGGTTAGCCGAAGAGAAGTCAGGAATCTTCCATGAGCTTTGCGGCCTGAATTTGATTTGAAAGAAAATGACCGGACATGATGGGCATCAAAAAACTTCGCGTCTTGCTGGTTGAAACATCGCCAGACGATGCGGCGCACACGCTCGCCAAGCTAAAAGAGAGCGGTTATGCGGTCGTGCAACTGCGGGTGGATAACGCTTCCGACATGCGGGCAGCTCTGGCCGGAAACGACCGGGGCGAGGAAGGATGGGATGCGGTGCTGTGCAGCTACGACCCGGACGGGTTTTGCGGCCTGGAGGCGCTCAATCTGGTGCAATCCCTCGAGATAGACATACCTTTTGTATTTCTGTCGCACGATCTGCGCGAGGAAACCATCATCCACACCATGCAGGCTGGCGCGGATGATTATATCTTCAAGGGCAGCCTGAACCGGCTGGCGCCGTCCATCGAACACAATTTGCGCGCGGCGCGTATCCGCCGCGAACACCGCACCGCCCAGCTTGCGCTGCTGGAGAACCAGACCCGGCTGCACGCCTTCATCGCCGACCTGCCGGGCATGGCCTACCAGGTGCTGCTCGGGCCCGATGGCGGCATGAGCTTTCCCTACGTCAGCGAAGGCAGCCACGCGGTGCTCGGCCTCAGCCCGCAGGATCTGGAAAAGTGCCCTGCGCTGTTTCTCGACATGCTGCACCCGGATGATCGCGCCTCCTACGCGCAGACCATGGATACTTCGGCCCGGCAGCTTTCGTTCTGGAACTGGGAGGGGCGCATCCGCATTTTGCCGGATAACGAAACCAAATGGATCAATCTGCGTTGCAGTCCGCGCACGGTTCAGCCTGGCATCCTGTGGGAAGGCATCATGTTCAACATCACCCAGAGCAAGCTGGCCGAAATTGAGGTAAACCGTTCGCAGGAACAGCTGCGCGAACTTTCTTCGCATATCCACGATGTGCGTGAACAGGAGCGCCTCGCCATCGCGCGGGAAGTGCATGACGACCTGGGCAGCACCCTCACCGCCATCAAGCTGGATATCGCCTGGCTGGGCGGGCGCCTGAAATCCGTCAACCCGAAGCTGGCAGCCAAAGCCAGGAATATCGAAAACCTGGTAGACAAATGCACCGTAGCTGCCACCAACATTTCGCGTACGCTCCGGCCGAGCGTGCTGGATGCGTTCGGGATTGTCGCGGCCGTCGAGATGGAAGCGAACGAGTTCGAGCAGAGAACCGGCATTGCATGCACCCTCAAGCATAGCGATGAAGGCGCGGCGCCCGCACCCGATGTCGCCATCGCGCTGTTCCGTATTTTTCAGGAATCGCTCACCAACATCACCAAGCATTCGCGGGCCAGCAAGGTTGCGGTGGAAGTCACCAACCGCGCCGAATGCATCAACCTGACCGTCAGCGACAACGGGTGCGGCTGTACCGAGGCCGACCGCAGCAAACCCCATTCTTTCGGCCTGCGCGGTATCCGGGAGCGGGTCGCCCATTTTGGCGGTGACGTGCGGATTTTCAGCGCCCCCGGGAAAGGCACCACCATTGCGGTGTGCATCCCGCATCAGCGGCGGAGCGAGCCGGATGGCGGCGTACAAGCTCCGGTGTGCGCCACCCTTGAGGATGCCTGCAGCGGGGCGGAGCGATGATAACAATTCTGGTGGTGGATGACCACGCCCTGATCCGCAAGGGAATGAAACAGATTCTCGACGACACCGAAGACATGCGCGTGACCGGCGAAGCCGAGTGTGGCGCGCAAGCCATCCGCATGGCACAGGTAAGCCAGTACGATGTGGTGCTGCTGGACATCACCATGCCGGACAGGAATGGAATAGACGTGTTGCGGCAACTCAGGCTCAACCATCCCCAACTGCCGGTGCTGATGCTGAGCATGCACCCCGAAGAGCAATATGCGCTGCGTTCGATGAAGGCAGGGGCGGCCGGTTACTTGAGCAAGCAAAGCGCCCCGACTCAGCTGGTCACCGCTATCCGCCAGGTTGCCAGCGGCAAGAAATACATCAGCAGCGAACTGGCGGAGCAGCTTGCCGACGGCCTGTCGCAAGGTTACCAGGAACTGTTGCACCAGACGCTCTCCAACCGGGAATACCAGACTCTGTGCCTGATGGCGTCCGGCAAAACCCTGAGCGAAATCGCGGAAGCCATGTCGCTCAGCGCCAAGACCGTCAGCGTGTACCGCGCGCGCTTGCTGGAAAAGATGAAATTGAAAAACAATGCCGAGGCGGTGCGCTATGCCATCAATAACCATCTGATTGATTAGCGTTATAGGTATAATCCGCAAATGGAAGGGGGAACCGCCGCTATTTCCCGTTTTCTCCAGCCGGAATACTGCCAATAAATCACTTTAAGCCAAGCAACCAGCAAGTTTACCCATGGCCACACTCACCAACCCCTCCGACATTGCGCGAGAAACCCTGAAAACCCTGGCCGCGCGCAAAATCATCCCGACGCCAGACAACTATGCGCGCGTTTACCAGGAAATCGGCGGTGCGGGTAGCGGGGCGCCGGGAGTTGCGGCGCCGCAGGCGCAGCCGGGCGGGCAGGAAAAGCCGGCTCCGGTATGGTCCAGGCTGATCCGCGATCTGCTCAAGCAACTGGAGACCCCGCACAAAGGCATCACCCTTACCCGCAAGAGGGACGGCCTGGAGACCGTGCTGAACAAGTTTGCCGCCAACCCGGACGCGCTGTTCGAGAAGTTGCAGGCTTTGGTGCATTCCTGGTCCAGTGCGCCGGTCGCGCCCGGCTCCAGCGAGCTGGTTCCGGCGGTGCTGGAGCCGTCTGCGGCTGCTCCGGCGCCATCGGGCTCGCCGCAAGGCGTAATCAAGAGTATTGAACTTACGGCCCAGTTACGCGAGCTGCTGGCGCAAGCTCTGGAAAGCTCGCTTGGCGCGCAGCCCGAACTGGCGGATGAGATCCGGGCTTTGGCCCAACAGGCGCGTGCTGCAGGAGACCACGGGCAGGTTGCCAGGCTGTCCAAGCAACTGCGCCAGTTCTGGATCAAGCTGGAATTGCGCAGTGAGGACAAGGAGAAGATACAGGAAGGCGTGGTGCGCCTGTTGCGATTGCTGGTGGAAAATATCGGCGAGCTGGCCACGGACGAGAAGTGGGTGCATGGCCAGATCCTCACCTTGCAGGAAATCATCTCGCAGCCCATGGACAAGCGCACCATCGCCGATGCGGAGCGCAATCTGCGCAATGCCATCATCGAGCAGGGTTTCCTGAAGCAAAGCCTGAACGATGCCAAGGTTACCCTCAAGAGCCTGATGACGACTTTCATTGACAACCTGGGTGGCTTGACCGAAAGCACCGGCGCATACCACACCAAAATTTTCGAGTACAGCCAGAGGATAAGAGGCGCAGACAATCTTGCGGCATTGAGCAAAATACTCGATGAAGTGATGCACGATACGCGCGTCATCCAGGACAGCGCGCAACGCTCCCACGAAGAGCTGCTTGTTACCCGCAAGCAGGCGCAGCAAGCCGAAGATCGCGTGCGGCAACTGGAGCAGGAGCTGGAGCAAACCAGCGAACTGGTGCACGCGGACCAGCTTACCGGCGCGCTCAACCGGCGCGGGCTGGACGAAACGCTGGAGCGCGAAATCAAGCGTGCCGACCGCCAGCAGGCTCCGGTCAGCCTGGTGATGCTCGACATAGATAATTTCAAGCAGCTCAATGATACCCTGGGTCATCAGGCCGGCGACCGGGCGCTGGTGCATCTCACCAGAGTCATCAAGGAAACCCTGCGTCCGACCGATGCGGTGGCGCGCTATGGCGGCGAGGAGTTCATCATCGTCCTGCCCGATACCGGGCTGGCGGAAGCCGTGGAAACCATTACCCGCCTGCAGCGCGAGCTTACCAAGAAATTTTTCCTGAACGACAATAAGCGCCTGCTGATTACCTTCAGCGCGGGCGTGGCGTTGCGCGCCGAGAATGAAGAAGCGGAAGTCGTGATCGGTCGCGCCGACAAGGCCATGTACCAGGCCAAGAAGAGCGGCAAAAACCGCGTGCTCCCGGCGGAGTGACCATGAATGCCAAATATGGAGTGACCATGAATGCCAGATATCAGGTTTCGTATTGCCTTCGCGCCGCAGCCCTGTTGATTTGTTTCGGGTCGGCCAACGCCTTGCTCGCCGCAGAACACGGGCATTCACGCCATGGCGGCGCTGCCAAACTGACGCTCGACCATGGCAGGAAATGGGCGATAGATGAGCCGTTGCGCAAAGCGATGGCAAACATCCGCGATGCCGTTGCTGCCTCGCTGGAAGGCATACACGGCGGCAAGTTTTCCGATGCCGAATACGGCGGGCTGGCCAGGAAGGTCAACGGCGAGGTGGAATACATGGTGAGCAACTGCAAGCTCGACCCGAAGGCCGACGCGCAGCTGCATTTGATCATCGCCGATATACTCGATGGCGTCGCGGCGATGGAAGGCAAGCGGAAAAAAATGAAGCGCATGGATGGCGCCGTAAAAGTGATCGGCGCATTGGAGAAATACGCAGCCTATTTTGACGATCCCGGCTGGAAGCCGCTTGTCCATTGATGCGGGATTTGCCGTTCAACGGTTGCTTCCGGCCACCATCCTGTACTCGAATAGCCTGCACTCGATTGCGCCATTGAACAGGGGAGTGCGGCGCGAGGCCGACAGGCGGATGAGTTTGGGCAGGCGCAGATCGGAAGTGAACAGGTAGGCATTCCACCCGCCGAATTTTTTCTTCAGCATATCCCCCAGTTTGGGATACAGCTCTTCAAGCTCTTGCAGTTCCCCCATGCGCTCACCGTAAGGCAGGTTTGCCACCAGCACGCCATGGTCGGCGGGCGCAGAAATTTCCAGCGCGTTGGCCTGTTTCAGTTCAACCGCCTGGCGGATGCCAGCCTCTTCCAGATTGCGGTGTGCCGCCTTGAGCGCATCGCCGTACAGGTCGCTGCCGAAAATCGGCAGCTCCGTCACCGGAAGCTGCGCGGCTTGCGCCCCGGCGCGCATGGCCAGCCATGTGGCGGCATCAAAATTCCTCAGCTTTTCGAAGGCAAAGCTGCGGCCGATGCCCGGTGCAATATTGAGCGACATCAGCGCTGCTTCAATCAGGAAGGTGCCGCTGCCGCACATCGGGTCGAGCAGCGGTGTTCCCGGCTGCCAGCCAGTGATTCCAAGAATTCCGGCTGCCAGATTTTCGCGTATCGGCGCGATGTTGGTGTGCAGGCGCACGCCGCGCTTGAACAGGGGCTCGCCGGAGGTGTCGAGGTACAGCGTCATGCGGCTTTGCTCCAGGAAGGCATGGATGCGCATGTCCGGCGTATGGGTATCCACGCTGGGGCGCTCGCCGGCAAGCTTGCGGAATTTGTCGCATACCGCATCCTTAATCTTCAGCGTGGCAAAATCCAGGCTTTTCAGCGGGCACTGGATTGCTGCTACATTGACGCGGATGGTGCACGCTACATCGAACCATTTATCCCACGGCAACGCATGCGCGGCGTCGTAGATATCCTGTTCGTTACGGTAATCGTTCACCGCCAGGCGCCACAGCACGCGGCTGGCGATACGGCTGCCCAGGTTGGCGCGATAGCACAACGGCCAGTCGCCGGAAAACGCCACGCCGCCGTCGGTAGCGCGCACTTCCTGCGCGCCCAGCCTGCTCAGCTCATTGCTCAATAGCGCTTCCAGGCCGCGCGGGCAGGGAGCAAAGAATTCCGGCATGTCGGGGGTCTTTGAAAGTTTTTGGCAGGGGCTGAAAAATTCGCCCGGGCTATGTTCTGTTCTTGATGATTCCGGTCAGAAGGGCTTGACTGTCACCAGGATCACCACGGCCAGCAGGAGCAACACCGGGATTTCGTTGAACCAGCGGTACCACACATGGTTATGCGAGTTTTGTCCTTGCCTGAACTGGGCCAGCAGGCGGCCGCAATAGAAATGGTAAACGACGAGAATGACTACCAGCAGCAGCTTGACGTGCATCCATCCGCCGGTGATGCCGTAACCCAGCCACAGCCAGATGCCAAACAGCAAGGCCAGCGCTCCGATAGGAGTCACGAAACGGTATAGCTTGTGCGACATCAGCAGCAGGCGTTCACGCTCGGACTCATGGGTGACCATCGCCAGGTTGACGAAAATGCGCGGCAGGTAGAACAGCCCCGCGAACCAGCTGGTGACGAAGATGATGTGAAACGACTTGACCCATAACATGGCGATTTCCTATTTTGCGCTTCTGCCAGGCACTGAATGCAGCTATTTTAGCCGGTAATACAGTATTGCGGCTTCCTGTTGGAGTATTTTTACTTCAGCGTTAACAGGAAAATGTTTTCCTGCAATTGGCTCAATCCGCGTTCCCGGAAGCGTGAATTTTTATCCAGCGTGTCATGTTGAGCCAGCAGACGTATTGATGCGCGCCCCTGGTAGAGCGACTCCACTTCTTCAATGGAAACCGCAAAAGGCGGGCCTGGCATTTCCGGTTGGTGGTAGTCGAAAGAGAGGAGCAGGATCCGGGTTGCCGGTGGCAGGATGCTCAGCAGGTGCCGCACGTAGCGCTCGCGCATTTCAGGAGGCAGGGCAACCAGGGATGCCCGGTCGTACACTGCGCCCACATCCTTTAAGTCGTCTTTTCCCAGGTCAAAAAAGTCACCGCACAGGATGCGGATGTTGTCTGCCTCAAAGCATTCGAAATTTCCCTTTTCAGTTTGAATGGGCATGTAGCCGTTCTCCCTGAAGAATGCCTGCACCGCAATGGAGCTCAATTCCACGCCGAGCACGGTGTGCCCCTGTTTGCGCAGCCACAGCATATCCATGCTCTTGCCGCAAAGCGGGACGAATACTTTCGCATTGCGGGCCAGCTGCAATTCCTGCCAGTGCTGGGCCAGAAACGGGTTGATCTCGTCCTGGTGAAAGCCGATTTCCTGGCGCTCCCACCGTTCAAGCCAGAAGCTTTTCTCCATAGGTGTGCTCCGTAAAGCGGTTGCTTTATGTGGACAAGCGTCGCCGGAACAACACCAGCGACACATAGAATCCGGATAGGGTATATGCCATCAGCACCGCAATGTGCAGCAAGGCATGCGACGGCAGTGTGCCGTTCAGCAAGGGCCGGGCAATGTCCACGGCGTGCGACAGCGGCAGAATTGCAGACATGGCTTGCAGTGCGGATGGCAATTGTGCCACCGGGAAAAACACGCCGCACAGGAGCATCATCGGGGTGATGACCAGCGTGAAGTAATACATGAAGAAATCGTAACTCGGTGCCAGTGCCGTCATGATCAGGCCAATGGAGGCGAAGCACAGCCCCACCAGCAGCGCCAGCGGTATCGCCCACAGCGACAGCCAGGTGTGCGCCAGCCCCAGCAGCCAGATCACCACCAATACCGCCATTCCCGCCATCAGGCTCTTGCTCGCCGCCCACAGGATTTCCGCCAGCACGACATCATCCAGCGTGACCGGCGTGTTGAGAATGGCATCCCAGGTGCGCTGCTCGTGCATGCGCGCGAAGCCGGAATACAGCGCCTCGAAGCTGGCGCTGTTCATGGTGCTGTAGCACACCGTCCCGCCAGCGAGGAACAGCAGGTAGGAAGTGCCCTCCATCTCCGGCAGCAGGCTGCCGAGGCCGTAGCCCAGCCCCAGCAGGTAGATGATCGGATCGGCCAGATGGCCGAGGATGGACGTGGCCGCCACCTTTTTCCATACCAGGAAATGGCGCTGCCAGATCGGGATGAACCGGAAGCTCAGGCGGGGCAGGGTATAAAAATAATTATTCATCTTGCCCCCCCATTATTCCCGCATCTCCCTGCCGGTCAGCTTCAGGAATACGTCTTCCAGGTTCGCCGGGCGGTGCAGGTAGCGCAGCTCCTTGCGTTCGCCCAGATGCTCCAGCAACGGCCCCGCATCGGCTACATAACAGAATGCGGTCTCGCCGCTCACCTCGAAGCGCTGCGCGTAGTGTGCCGCATGCTCCAGCGCCCATTTGCCTGCACCCTCGCCGAACACTTCCACCACCTGCGGCTCGATATGCTGTGCGATCAGGGCGCGCGGCGAGTCCTGTGCGATCAGCATTCCCAGATCCATGATGGCGAGACGGTGGCACAGCCGCTCAGCCTCGTCCATGTAATGCGTGGTCAGCAGCAGGGTCTTGCCCTGTTGCGTCACTTCGCGCAGGCGCTGCCAGATGAGGTGCCGCGCCTGCGGGTCGAGCCCGGTAGTCGGTTCGTCGAGAAAAATGATTTCCGGGTCGTTCACCAGCGCGCGCGCCAGCGTGAGGCGGCGCTTCATGCCGCCGGACAGGGTGGGGATTTTTGCATCTTTCTTGTGGGTGAGGTTGGCGAATTCCAGCAAGGCAGGAATGCGCGCCTTGATCTCGGGGTCCTTCATGCCGAAATAGCGTCCGTACACCAGCAGGTTTTCCGCCACGCTGAAATCGGGATCCAGGTTGTCCATCTGCGGCACCACGCCCACGCGCAGGCGCGCCTCGCGTGCGTGATGCGGCACGGTCCGGCCAAGCAATCCAACCTCGCCGCTATCCGGGGCGGTCAGGCCGAGCAGCAGGCGTAGCGTAGTCGTCTTGCCTGCTCCGTTCGGGCCAAGCAGTCCGAAGCACTCGCCCTTGTTGATGGCAATATTGACGCCGTTTACCACTGCCTGCCCGGCATAGGACTTGCGCAGGTTTTGCGCCGAGATGACGGTATTCATTAGTGATGGCCGGAAAGATCATGGCCGGAGAAATAGTGGCTCACAATTTCCCTGATCTGGTTCAGGCGTCCATGGAAAAAATGCCCGGCCTCCGGCAGCACGACGACCGGCAGATGCTGCGGACGCGCCCATTGCATGACATCGGCCAGTGGCACCACCTCATCCTGTTCGCCATGAATCACGAGAGTAGCGTGCGGCACATGCGGCATCTCGAAGCGGCCGGTCGCAGGCGCGATCAGCACCAGGTGGCGCGGGCGTAGTAGCTGTGCAGCACATGCCTGTACGTAAGCGCCGAAGGAAAAACCAGCCAGAACCAGCGGCAGGTGACCATATTCCATTTGGGCATGCCGTGCCACGGCCAGCGCATCCTCCATCTCGCCCTCCCCATTATCGAAGGCTCCGCTGCTATCCCCCACGCCGCGAAAGTTGAAGCGCAATGCAATGAAGCCAAGTTCGGCAAAGGTTTTCGCCAGCGTGGTGACGACTTTGTTTTCCATCGTGCCGCCCATGGTGGGCAGCGGGTGGGCGATGATGGCAATCGCGAGCGGCTCTGCATCAGGGATATGTACTGCCCCTTCCAGTGTGCCTGCCGGGGCGGAAATATCAAACTTGTGCAATCCCATCAGATTTTCAGCCGCTCCACCACGCGCCCGTTCTTCAGGTGTTCTTCGATGATCTCGTCGAGATCGCTTTCGTTCTTGTAGGTGTACCACACGCCTTCCGGGTACACGACCAGTACCGGGGCGTCGTCGCAGCGGTCCATGCAGCCAGCCGAGTTGATGCGGATGCGGTTCTTGTTGCTGTAGATCCCCAGTTCCTTGACCTTGTCCTTGACGTAATTGCGCAGTTTTTGCGCGCCGTGCTTGCCGCAGCAGTCCTCGCCGTCATCACGCTGGTTGGTGCAAAAGAAAACATGCTTGTGAAAGAATGGGCTGCTCATGATTTTTCCTTTTCGGTGGATGGGTCGGTTAAGGGGGCTGGTGCTTGGAGCATATCTTACTACGCACGCCGCGCGGCGATGCGCCACAGATAGCCCAGCAGCAGGAGCGGGAACGCCAGCGCGGCGGTTTGCGACAGGCCGTTATAGTTGAGCAGGTGGCCGTAGTGCCAGTGGTAGAGGCGCATGGCGGCAGAAGGCGCGCCGCTTTCCAGCACCAGATGAGCCAGCACCAGGTAGGCCAGTGCCACCCCGCCCATGAACCAGAGCTGCCGCGCGAGCGGCAGCCAGCTCGCGGCAGTCAGCAGCAGCACGCCGGAGAAAATGCCCAGCATCGCTTCGCTGTTCAGCCACAGCAGCAGCGCCCAGGATTTCAGCAGCGCGGCGGCGGCGACAAATTTGGCCAGCGCCACCGCGCACAGCACGGCCAGCATCGCCCCTGCCGCATGGCGGCGCTCGCGCAGCAAGGTCAGCAGCAGCAGTCCCAGCATCAGCAGGTTGAGCGATACCGCCGCGCTTTCCAGCCAGTTGAATGGCTCGGGTTGCTCGGCGGCAAACGGCGCGCGCGCCACTTCGCTGATGAATACGTTGCCCAGCATCGGCAGGGAAGGGTTGATCTGCGCGAATATCCACAGCGCCACCAGCGCCAGCCCGAAATCTGCCCCTTCGTGGCTGTGGAGCAGGGGGGTGCGCCATAGCCCGTGGTGCATTGCGAACCTGGCGGGGGGGGCGATGCTTGCCGCCAGCAAGCCGCCGGCCAGCGAGCCGATGCCGTTGGTGAGCAAATCCAGGTTGGAGCTGGTGCGCGGCGGCAAGTACATCTGCGCGTATTCCATCGTGGCGGAAAGCGCCGCTCCACCCAGGGTGGCGAGCAGTACGCTCAAGGCCGCGCCAAAGTGGGCGCGCAGCGACAGGCCGAGCAGCAGGCCGAACGGCAGATAAGCCAGCAGGTTGGCCGTCGCGTCGAACGGGGTGTAGGTCTGCATCAGCGGCGCTGCCAGCACGGCAGAAAATGCCAGCCCCTGCTCCTGCCAGCCGGAGAATGGCGACAGGCTCGCATAGGCGATGAACAGCGCATAGCCGGCAGCAAGGTAGCGGCGCAGCAGGGCGCGCGGAGAGTGGATGGGGATTTCTTTCATTCCGGAGCTCAGGTCTGGCGGAAAATGGTAACATGGCGCGCCCTGCACGGGGCGCAAAGGCAGGCGAAACACGATGTTGCGCGAGCTGGAGCCGAACGGTTTATTTGAGAGAATAACGAATGGTTGTTGAAAACGCTGCTGCCTGTTACCTGAAGTTCACGCCGTATCCCTCACTCGAGCAGCCGGATTGCCGGAGGTGCTTATCATGCTGACCCAGCTTGCCGCCATCGGACTGCTGGTGGCGCTGTTGCCGCTTACCGTCGTCTGGGTGTCCAGCGATCCAGACAAATACCGCAAACTGGTTTGGGTCACGCTGTTTCTCACTTTCGATCTGATCATGTTCGGCGCATTCACGCGGCTGACCGATTCCGGCCTCGGCTGCCCGGATTGGCCGGGCTGCTACGGGCAATCCAACCCGGTGCAGGCGCACGCGGATATCAGCGCCGCCGAAGCCGCGCTGCCGACCGGCCCGGTAACGGTGGTGAAAGCCTGGATCGAAATGCTGCACCGCTACCTCGCCATGTGCATCGGCGTGCTGATCATCGCGCTGATGGTGATCGCCTGGCGCAGGCGCTGGAAAACGGGCGGCAGGGACGCAAGATTTTCACCGGCGTTTTCGACGCTGCTGTTCGGGTTTGTCTGCCTGCAAGGCGCTTTTGGCGCGTGGACCGTCACGATGAAACTGCAGCCGGTCATCGTGACCATACACCTTCTGCTGGGCATGTTTCTGCTGGCGCTGCTGGCCTGGCTCGGCGCGCGCCAGAGCGATCATCCGCCAGTGCCGCAAGCGGCGGCCGCGCTGCGCTTGCCCGCTATATTGGCGGCAGTGCTGCTGGTGGCGCAAATCGCGCTCGGCGGCTGGGTCAGCAGCAACTATGCGGCGCTGGCGTGCACCGATTTCCCGCTGTGCCAGGGCGCGTTTTTCCCGCACATGGATTTCGTCAACGGCTTCACGCTGTGGCGCGATCTGGGCAAGACTTCCACGGGGGAATTTCTGCCTTTCCCCGCCTTGACCGCAATCCATTGGGCACACCGCCTTTTCGCCCTGGCGGTGGTCGCGCTCGTCGCGTGGGTGGCGTTCGGGGCGCTGAAGTTCGACGGTTTGCGCAAGACTGCCCGCTGGCTGCTGATCATGGTTGCTGCGCAATTCGCGCTCGGTGCGGCTACCGTTTTCCTGAGCTTGCCGCTGTTGCTGGCGGTGGCGCACAATGGCTGCGCTGCGCTGCTGCTGCTGCTGCTGACCGTGCTGAATTACAAAATCCGCATCGCTTCCGGAGCCGCATCGGGACAAGCGCGGCAATAACGAGGGGCGAATATATTTCCAGGCCCGGGTTAACAAGCCAGGTAATCTGCAATACTGCACCGCAGCTTTAAGGTGGGGCGCAAATGCCGCGAGAAGCTGCGGCTGCCCCGATGCTTAATGTAGGCATTATGGTGAGGCCGCATCATGTATGGCTGGTTACAGCGCTTTTTTCAGCCCGCCCGCAGTGAACCGCCGGCCAAGGGCGCGTTGGCGGGCGACGAGGCGGCAGCCGGGCTGCCGCCGGAAGAGGGGGGTGAAGTATCATGGGAGCAGCGCGGCGTCGTTAATGCCAGCTTTTATAATTGGGCATTTGAAGCCCGCGATGGCTTTAGCCTCAGGGTGCACCCGCTCGAAAAGAAAATCCTGGAAGCGCTGGGCCAGCTCGTAAAATCCAGGCAGCCGACCGCAGACATGGTGAAGCGGATGCCGGGCGTGTTGCCGCAATTGCTGCACAGCCTGCGTTCGGGGAATTTTTCCGGAGCCGACCTGGCGCGGAAAATTTCGCACGATGTGGTGCTGGTCCAGGCAGTGCTGCGCATGGCCAACAGCTCCCTCCATAATCCGGGCCAAACCATCACCAGCATCGAGCACGCAGTGTTGATTATCGGGCAGGAAGGCCTGAGGCAACTGATTTCCGGCATGGTGTTCCGCCCGATCATCAATCTGGACTCCGGCCGCTATACCAGGCTGGCCGCACCGAGGATATGGAGCCAATCCGAGCAGTGCGCCATCGCCAGCCGCGTGCTGGCTCCGGATTACGATGAAGATCCGTTCGAAGCTTTCCTTGCCGGCCTGATCCAGAATATCGGCCTGGTCGCTTCCCTGAGTGTCGCCGACAAGGTTGCGGCGGGCAGCGAAACCTTGTGCTCCGCCAGCTTCTTCGATTCCTTGCTGCGCCACGCGCGGGTACTGACATGCAATATCGGCAGGGAATGGCGCTTTCCGGAGGCGGTGATACAGGCAGTTGAAGAACAGGATGCAGCCTTTGAAACGCAAAGCTTGTCGGCTGCCGGGAGGGTATTGTTGCTGGGCGATTATTTGAGCAAGGTGCGCATGCTGGTAAATAGCGGCCATCTCGCGGAAGACAGGCCGGAAATCTGGGAAGGGCTTTCAGGGAATGCCGTTTGTTGTTACCAGGAATTGAAGGGGTACAGGGAGCAGGAGTTTCTTGCCGGATAATTCCAATTCTAATTCATCAGTGATACGGTGTTGGCTTCCGCGCTCGCTCCTCGCTGTACTACTTTGTACTATCTTCGTCGCTCGCTTGTCGCCGCCTTGTCTCACTTTCGAATTAGAAATGGAATAATGCCGCTGTTGCAGCACGTCAGCTGCAGCGGCTATTTCATTCTGGAGGGCAGCTTGATAAGCTTGCTGTCCACCGCGAATACGCCTTTCCCGCGATGGTGCAGCGTGCGCGGATTTTTCACGGCGGGGTCTATCCACGCCTTGAGCACTTCGAGGATGAAGAAGTTGTACTTGTTCACCAGCCGGGTATCGGCGACCCTGCATTCCAGATTCGCGTAGCACTCGGCGATGAGCGGCGCCTCGATGCGGGTTGCGGCAACCGGCGTCAGATGGAAGGCCGCGAACTTGTCCACTTTCCGTCCCGAGCAGTTGCCAATTGCCGCCACTTTTTCAGCCAGTTCCGCCGCAGGGATATTGAGCGCGCATTCCTTCGTCGCCAGCAGCGTGTCGAAGCTGTGGTTGCGGCCGCTGATCACGCAACCGATGAGCGGCGGCTCAAATTCCATCATAGTGTGCCAGGACAGGGTCATGATGTTTGGCGTTCCTTTGCGGGAGGTAGTCAGCATGACCACCGGGCCTGGCTCGAGCAGGCCATAGACCCTGGATAAGGGAAAGGATTTCTTGGCCATTTCAGCCTCCGCTTTCCGGATGAGACAGGTATTTCGGCGCAATGTCTTCCATGCGGGCGGGTTCGATACCGAACGGGAAGGCGCAACCGCACACGTTGTCCTGCTGCATGGAATTGAAGTTGTCGCGCGTCATCAGCTTGACCGGCAGCCGCTCCATCACGCCGGCCTGGGCATAGGCAATGGCGTTGGGCAGCGGCACGATCAGCGGGTGATGGCCGCGGCATGCGGCGGCGAACGCCACCAGCTCGCGCAGTCGGTACACTTGCGGGCCGCACAGGTCATAACGCTGGCCGATACTGGAGGCATCGTTCAGTCCATGCACGAAAGCCTGCGCTACATCTTCCACCCACACCGGCTGGAATTTCGCATCGGCGCACGCCAGTGGCAGCACCGGCGCCCATTTCGCCAGCCTGGCGAACATGTTCAGGAAATTGTCTTCTGCGCCGAAGATCACCGAAGGCCGGAAAATCGTGGCTGGCAGGCCGCTGGCCTGTACCAGCATTTCCGCCTCAGCCTTGCTGCGCAGGTAGTTACTCGGTCCATCCGGCGAGGCATTGAGCGCGCTCATGTGCAGCAGCCGATTGACACCCGTAACCCTTGCCGCCTCGATTACTTTTTCCGCCAGTTCGACATGCGTCTGCCGGAATGTCTGGCCGCCCTGCTCGTGCAGGATGCCCACCAGGTTGATGACCGCGTCCACCTCTGTGAAGAGTCTGGCAAGCTGCGCGGCGTCATGCACGTCGGCGGACAGCATTTCCACCGGCAACGGGGTCAGCACCTGCTTGGCCTTGTCGGCGCTACGGGTCGGCACACGCACCTTTATTCCCTGCGCGCACAGCAGGCAGGCAAGGTGCCGCCCCACGAATCCCGTGCCGCCTAAAACGCAAACCGATCGGATCACCATGGTTGAGCTCCTCGAGGGTTGGGTGCAATAGTTTATGGCATGGCGGGCAAATATCAATTGTCGCCGTAGCTGATCCGGTAGATCACTCCCGCCTTGTCGTCCGACACCAGCAGCGCTCCATCCGGCATTACCTGTACATCCACCGGGCGGCCCCACGCGGTGAGGCCTTGCAGCCAGCCTTCCGCAAATACTTCGTAGCTCGCCGCCCGCCCGTCACGCAATCTCACCAGGGTGATGCGGTAGCCGATGGCGGGAATGCGGTTCCACGAGCCATGTTCGGCGATGAAAATCTGCTTGCGGTAAGGCTCGGGGAACATCGCGCCGGTGTAGAAGCGCATCCCCAGCGAGGCCACGTGCGGGCCGAGTTCTATGGCGGGCGGAGTGAATTCGCCGCAGGCATGCTTGTCGCCAAACTCGGAATCTGCCAGTGAGCGCCCGTGGCAATAAGGATAGCCGAAATTTAAGCCGGAGCGAGGCGCGTGGTTCAGCTCATCCGGCGGGGCATCGTTGCCGAACCAGTCGCGGCCATTGTCTGTGAACCACAGCTCGCGGGTATCGGGGTTCCAGTCGAAGCCCACGGTGTTGCGCACGCCGCCGGCATATCGCTCCAGCGCCGTGCCGTCCGGCTTCATGCGGAAGATGGCGGCATAGCGTGCCGGGTCGGGTTCGCAGATGTTGCACGGCGCGCCCACCGGCACGTAGAGCAGCCCATCCGGGCCGAAGCGGATGAATTTCCAGCCGTGGTGGGTGTCGCCGGGAAAACTGCTGTTTATCACCGCCGGTTCGGGCGGGTTGCGCAGCCTGGCCTCGATGCCGTCAAAGCGCAGGATGCGGTTGATTTCCGCGACGAACAGCGCGCCATCGCGGAAAGCCACGCCGTTTGGAATGTTGAGGCTGGTAGCGAGCGTGAGGGTTTCGTCGGCGCGCTTGCTGCGCTTGCGGTTGGGCAGCGCGTACACCTTGTCGCCGCGCGTGCCGACGAACAGCGTGCCATCCGCGCCCAACGTCATTGAGCGCGCGCCCGGCACGTTATCGGCATACAGGCTGATTTTGAAACCGGGCGGCAGCTTGATGGTGTCCAGCGGCAGATCGCGGCTGAAGGCGGGTGGGCAGACGCAGCCGGCAAGCAGCGCGTAGCCTGCGGCAAACCAGGCGCGCACAGGAATGCGGGTGCAGGCGGCAGGCGTTTCTCTCATGGCATGAGCTCATCCCGAATCTGGCCGGCCATTTTCAAGCGGCATTACGGCATGGAGAGCGGCAGCGCTAACCCGAATCCCGTGTGGCACCGGGCGTCAGGCGCGTTCCGCAGCCGCGCTACGGGAAGCGCTCAATCCGTCGATGTCTTTTCGTTCCCGGTGGTTTTGGCGGTGCCGCGCACCAGCTTGACGTAGGCAGGCTTGTCTTTCATCGCCACGAAGTCAAAGGCCTGGTCGAAACGCCACGCCCAGGCGCCGGATTCGTGCATGCGGAAAGGTGTGGCGCTGAAGTAGCCGGCGACGCCGCTTTGCGTGTTCGGGAAATATGCTACGGCCAGCGTGGGGCCGGGCATGCGCACGGTCACGTCTACGATAGAGCTCAAGTCTACCCTGTTGGGCAGGCGCCAATCGTTATAGCCGCACAAGCGCTCCGCATTGACCGCAGCGACGAATGCTTCGGTATCACACCTGCTGCCGGTGCAAGCGCCGCCATCCAGTTTCCCCTCCCAGCCGCCATTGGTTGCTTTATCGCTGCTGTACCAGGTGTAGGTATTGGTAGCCGCATGGAGGCCGGGAGCAGATGTTTTTACTTCCCATATCAGGCCGGACTTGTTGTCGCGCACGCACGGCCACGGTTGTTCCTGGTAGTTGTTGTTGCCTTTGTACTCGGTGCCGTCGGCAGCGAGGCGTGTCAGGTCGAAGACATATACCGGTACCAGCTTGTCGCAGCCGGAGAGCATGGCTAACAGCAGCAGCGAGATGGTGAAGTATTTTTTAATGGGCATCATGAGTAAGTTATAAGTTGCTGGAGATAAATGTAAAGTTGGCTGGGGTGTTGGCCGAGCCTGGGCTGTTTTTTGCTATTTTAACCCAAATCACTCATTGGCCGGATGAAGGCAGCAACGAATGCAGGAGCCCGGCCAAACTGGCACGAGTGCGTCAGGAACGGGGCTTTTTGGCCGCAGGTTTTTTGGCAGTTGTTTTTTTTGCCGGGGGATTCCTGGCGGTTTTTTTCTTGGCAGTATCTTTCTTGGCAGCAATTTTTTTGGATGCCGGTCCTCTTGCCGCGCGCGCGGCAAGCAACTCCAGGCCTTCCTCCAGTGTGACTTCTTCCGGCGTGACATCTTTGGGCAGGGTGGCGTTAACCTTGCCGTGGCGTACATAGGGGCCGTAGCGGCCGTTGCAGACTTCCACCGGTTTTTTGTCGTCGGGATGTACGCCCAGCTCGCGCAGCACGGTGTTGGAAGTTTTCGCCTGAGCCAGCAGTTCCACCGCACGCCCCAGTTGTATGGTGAAAACGCTGTCACCCTTGGGGATGGACTTGAATTTTCCGTCATGGCCGATGTAAGGGCCAAAGCGTCCGATGTTGACGATGACTTTCTTGCCGGTATCGGGGTGCATCCCCAATTCTCTGGGCAGTTGCAGCAACTGGGTGGCGGCGGCGAGATCCGCGTTTTCCGGTGGCAGCTCTTTTGGCCAGGAGATGCGCTTCGGCTTGTTTTTGCTGCCCGCTTCCGCTTCGCCGAGCTGCACATAATAGCCGTAAGGCCCGCGCAATAGCAGCACCGGCAGGCCGCTGACCGGGTCTCTGCCCAGTTCCCTGCGCGCTTCGCCGGCGTCGGCCTCACCGGTGAGGTTGCGCGTGTAATCGCACTCGGGATAGCCGGTGCAACCGACGAAGCGGCCGCGCTTGCCGAGGCGGCTGGCCAATGGCTTGCCGCACTTGGGGCAGGCTTCGTCGAGCAGCTCCTGGGTGACGTCCTTGCGCTCGATGTTCTTTTTTTCTTTTACCAGCGCATCGAAGGGCCGCCAGAACTCATCCAGCACCGGAATCCAGTCACGCTTGCCTTCGGAAATTTCATCCAGTTCGTCTTCCATTTGCGCGGTAAAGCCGTAATCCACATAGCGCGTGAAATGGTCGGTGAGAAAACGGTTCACGACGCGGCCCACGTCAGTCGGGTGGAAGCGTTTCTTGTCCAACACCGCATACTCGCGCGCTTGCAGCGTGGAGATGATGCTGGCGTAGGTGGAAGGCCGTCCGATGCCGTGCTCTTCCAGGGTTTTTACCAGGCTGGCTTCGGAGTAGCGCGGCGGTGGCTGGGTAAAGTGCTGTTCCCCGTAAAGCTTGTCGAGCGGGATGATTTCTCCCTCGGCCAGCGGCGGCAGCTTGCCGCCTTCGTCCTCTTCGCTGTCATCGGTGCTTTCCTGGTATACGGCGATAAAGCCGGGAAACACCAGCGTTTGGCCGCTGGCGCGAAACAGCGTGTCGTCGCCGCCGAGACGGATATCCAGGCTGACCGTATCGAAGCGCGCCGGGGCCATCTGGCATGCCAGGGTGCGTTTCCAGATCATTTCGTAAAGCCGCGCCTGATCTGCGGTGAGATGTTCGCGCACGCTCTCCGGGGTGCGCGCGATGGAGGTGGGGCGTATCGCTTCGTGCGACTCCTGCGCGTTCTTGGTTTTGCTCTTGTAAACGGGGGCGGATTTGGGCAGGTATTCCGAGGAGAATTGTTCCGCGATGTAGTCACGGATTTCCTGCACCGCTTCTTTTGCCAGCGCGACCGAGTCGGTGCGCATGTAGGTAATCAGGCCCACGGTCTGGCCGCCGATGTCCCTGCCCTCATAAAGTTGCTGGGCGGTGCGCATGGTGCGATCGGCCGACATGCCGAGCTTGCGCACCGCTTCCTGCTGCAAGGTCGAGGTGGTAAAAGGCGCAGCGGCGTGGCGCTGTTTGGCCTTTTTTTCCACGCGCACCACCTTGGGCGGGAGTTTGGCGGCATTGAGATTGCCGGTAATTTTTTTATATTCCGCTTCGTTGCCTATGCTCAGTTGTTCCAGCTTCTTTCCCTGGTACTGAAACAGTCTGGCGCTGAAAGGTACGCCGTTTTTCTGGCTGTCCAGATGTACGGTCCAGTATTCCTGCGAGCGGAACGCTTCAATTTCGAGTTCGCGTTCGACGATCAGGCGCAGGGCGGGGCTCTGCACCCGGCCCGCAGAAAGGCCGGGCCGGATTTTCCGCCACAGCAGCGGCGAAAGGTTGAAGCCCACCAGATAGTCCAGCGCCCGCCGCGCCTGCTGCGCGTTGACCAGGGGGATGGAAATTTCGCGCGGATGCGTGACCGCCTCGCGCACCGCCGACTGGGTGATCTCGTAAAAGACCACGCGCTGCATGGTTTTTTTCTTCAGGCCGCGCTTGCTCTTGAGCAGTTCTGCGATGTGCCAGGCGATGGCTTCTCCTTCGCGGTCCGGGTCGGGCGCCAGATAGATGTGATCCGCGCTGGCGGCGGCCCTGGCGATAGCGTCCACGTGTTTGCTGTTGCGCGCGATGGTTTCGTATTGCATGGCATAGCCGTTTTCGGTGTCCACCGCTCCCGACTTGGGAACAAGGTCGCGCACGTGGCCGTAGGATGCCAGCACCTCAAAATCCTTGCCCAGGTATTTTTTCAGGGTGACGGCCTTGGCCGGGGACTCGACGATCAGCAGATTAAGTGCCATGAAAATTTTTTCCGCTCGGGGTTAATGTAGACGGCTGGCCTCAGCCGGGGTGAATAACTCCTCGACGATCAGGGGGTCCAGTTCTTCGTTCTGGTTCCACAATACCATCAGCGCGATGAGCTTGACTTTATCCAGTGGCAGGTTGTTGCGGGAAAGCGCGACAGCGCGGTCCAGAATCATCTCGCGCTCTACCGGCGTGATCAGCTTGTTTTGTTCCCAGAATACCAGGAACCGGCGCGCTTCCAGGCTGATGCGCGCGGCTTCGAGCTCGGAATAGAGCCGTGTTCCGCTGTGGTTGATTGTATCAGGGTAGTCGCCCTGGGTTAACCGTTTCAGGCCGGAAAGCCAATCCAGCGCGCGATGAATTTCCTCGTTTTCAAATCCGGCGGCGCTCAGCTTGAGGGATAGTTTGTCGGAGTTCGGATAGCTGCCAGCATTAAAATAGCTTTCAAACAAAAACATCAAAATATCAAACATGTTGCTCCGATAAAACGTGGTTGATTCCAAAACTAGCGCAGCGATTCGTTAGCTTATGCGCTGGTAAAGGCCGCCCGGCAAGGTGGCAATGCAGCCTTCCAGCTCAAGTTGCAACAGGATGGCGGATAGCGACTCAATCGTCAAGCCGCTACGCTGGCTCAAGCAGTCCAGCCCCACCGGGTCGAAACCCAGGTGTTCGAGCAGCGGATGGTCATCCCGGGCAGCATTTTGCCGGAGCGAACTGGCGGCGAAATGACCCAATTCCTCCAGGATGTCCTGTGCGGTTTCCACCAGTTTTGCCCCCTGCTTGATCAAATGATGGCAGCCTTTGGAGTGGGGGGAGTGGATGGAGCCGGGGATGGCGAATACTTCGCGCCCCTGCTCCAGCGCCATACGGGCGGTAATCAGTGAGCCGCTCTGCAGCGAGGCCTCGACCACCAGGCAGCCCAGGCTCAGGCCGCTGATAATGCGGTTGCGGCGCGGAAAATTTGCCGCCAGCGGCGGCGTGCCCAAGGGGAATTCCGAGATCAGCGCACCATGCTGCGCGAGCTGGTGTGCCAGATCGCGGTTGGCGGCGGGATAAATCTTGTCCAGCCCGGTGCCGACCACGCCGATGCTGGAACCTTGTTCGTTCAGCCCGCCGCAGTGGGCAGCGGCGTCTATGCCGTGTGCCATGCCGCTGACTATGCACAGCCCCGCAGCGCTTGCCGCCCGCGCAAACGCCTCCGCGTTGCTCGCCCCCTGCGCGGTGGCATTGCGGCTGCCAACGATGGCAAGGGATGGCCGGTTTAGCAATTCGCGGCGGCCTTTCAGGTACAGCAGCGGGGGCGGATCAGGAATGTTGAGCAGGGCTTGCGGGTAGTCTGGGTCGGCCAGCGTAATGATGGAGTTCAGCGGGTCTTCCAGCCAGCTGGCAACCGGCGCCACGTCCGCTTCGTCCCAGCCGCGCGCAATCGCTTCTGCCACTGCGGGCTGAACCACTTGTTTCAGGTTATGCGCCGGTGTGGCATAGATTTGGGCAGGGCTGCCAAAGGCCTGCAGCAGGCGGCGCAAGCCCTCGTTCCCCAAACCGGGTGTAAGGCTCAGGGCAAGCCATGACGCTAGCTCTGCGTCCATAAAAACCCGGATTTCATCCCAACTGCTGTGTTTCGGAAAAAATTTCTTGCTTGCATATTTTTATATGCGGCGCAGCAAAATTTTTTCCGCGCCTTGCATTTGGGCGAACTCCGGGTTTTTAAAGGCTTTTATGTTCAGGGAGTTTGCGCGCTATCCAGCAGCGTCACCGGCAAGCGGGTTTGCATCACCAGCGCATAGGATACTTTGTCGAAGGTGCGGAACACGAAAGTCAGGCCGTAACGCATATCGGGGAGAGGAATTGTTTTGCCTTTTTCCTTCAGCACCTCGCCCTTGCGGTACAGCGCCAATACGTGGCCGTTCTCCAAACCGTCCCGCTGGCCTTTGTTGAGCGTGATGACGGTGTTCTGGCCTCCTTGCGAAACACCGCCATAAATCGAGATGACGCGCGCAGCGATCTGGTTTGCAGGGGCATGCGGCACATAATTGCTGGGTACTTCGCCGGAAATCTGGATGAGGCGGTCGCCTTTGGTGATTTCCTGGTTAGACTTGGTGATTCTGATGGTGCTGACATCGGCATATTTCTCGACGTTTGCCTCGCCGAGATAAATCGCCTCATGCCCCAGCACCTCTTTGGTGTCCGGGTCCAGAAATGTCTTGCCCGCGCGATAAATCTGCCATTGCGTTCCTCCGGCTTCACTCAGTCCCTGCACATAAGCGATGTCGTTGTTGCCCAGGATGACGCGCCGCTCAAAAGTGCCGACCAAGGTCGGCGCGCCGGACAAGGCATCTTTTTCGATTACCAGGGGACGGCTCAGGAACGGTTCGATATCGCCGATCGGGATGCTGGGGATGGCGGCATGTTTGCTTTCCTGCGAGTGCATTCTGGGAGACAGTTTGACGGCTTCACCGGAAGAGCCCGGCGAGAGAGATGAGCCCGGTGCGCCGGCATCGCTTCCTCCGCCGATACGCAAAGTGCCGGTCGCACGATCCAGCAGAACTACATCGCCCGGATAAATCCAGTGCGGATCCCTGATGGTGTCCTTGTTTAACCCCCATATTTGCGGCCATCTCCACGGATCATTGAAGAATTTTGCGGAGATGTCCCACAGCGTATCGCCTTTAACCACGATGTGGCGATCTGGCGCGTTGTCGCGGATTTCGGGAGAGGCGGCATAGGCGAAGGCGGGCAACAAACAGCAAATCAGCGATATAATAAATTTTTGCATGAAAACCCCGGCGGAATTATGGAGGGCTGCGCGCTTCGGCCTGTTGCTGCGGGCGCGCGGCAGGCCAAATTCTGCATCCAGTCCTTTAAATTAGCAAGCTTTATGGCGATTCTCAAAATCCTGCAATACCCGGATGAGCGGCTGCATACCGTAGCGAAACCCGTGCGCGCGGTGGACGACGCTATCCGCAAGCTCGTTGAAGACATGGCGGAAACCATGTATGCCGCTCCCGGAGTGGGGCTGGCTGCAACCCAGGTGGATGTGCACCAGCAGGTCATCGTGGTGGACGTGTCCGAGAGCCGCGACCAATTGCTGGTTCTGGTCAATCCGGAAATTGTTTCCAGCGGCGGTGAAAGCATCCACGAAGAAGGCTGTTTGTCAGTTCCCGGGATATATGAAAAAGTGCGGCGGGCCGAGCGCGTCACCGTTCGTGCGCTTGACCGGCAGGGCGAGCCTTTTACGCTGGAGGCGGAAGGTTTTCTGGCCACGTGCGTGCAGCATGAGGTGGATCACCTCAAAGGCAAGGTATTCGTGGAATACCTTTCGCAGCTCAAGCAATCGCGCCTGCGCGCCAAAATCAGCAAACGCCGCCGCGAGACATTGTAACGGGCGCCACCTTGAAGATTATTTTTGCCGGAACCCCGCCGTTTGCGGCCGCTGCTCTGGAAGCCTTGCTGGCGCACCATTTTGACGTGGCCGCCGTGCTGACCCAGCCGGATCGCCCCGCCGGGCGGGGCATGAAGCTGGCGCATGGTCCGGTCAAACTGCTGGCGCAGGCGTGTGGCTTGCCCGTGCTGCAGCCAGCGTCCCTGAAACAGGCGGACATACAGCGCGAGCTTGCGGCTTGCGCGGCGGACGTGATGGTGGTCGCGGCTTACGGCCTGATCCTGCCGCAGGCGGTGCTGCAACTGCCACGATTCGGCTGCCTGAATATCCACGCTTCACTTTTGCCGCGCTGGCGCGGCGCGGCCCCAATTCAGCGTGCTATTCTGGCCGGCGACACAGAAACCGGCATTACCATCATGCAGATGGATGAAGGGCTGGATACCGGGGATATGCTGTTGAAAAAATCCTGCCCGATCACGCCACGCGATACTGCGCAGACTCTGCACGACAAGCTTGCGCCGCTGGGAGCGGAGGCGGTCATTGCCGCCCTGCGCTTGCTGGAGCAAGGGCAATTGGCGCCCGAGCCGCAAGATGGCGCGCTGGCAACCTATGCTCCCAAGCTGACCAAGGAGGAAGCCCGGATCAACTGGGCGGACGATGCGCGGAGGATCGCGTGCGCGGTGCGCGCTTACAACCCTTTCCCCATGGCTTACACCCTGTTTGATGCGGCGCCTGTCAAGATATTGCAGGCCAGCGCGTTCGACGAACCGGGTGGCAAGCCCGGAGCGGTGCTGAGCTTGGATAAAGAGGGCATCCTTGTCGCGTGCGGCAAAGGGGCGGTGCGCCTGGAGGTGTTGCAGCGGCCTAACGCCAGAGCCTTGCCCGCTGATCGGTTCGTGCAGGGATTTGCCGTGCGCCCGGGTGATCAGCTGAACTGATGGATACTGCTCAATGGGGCGCCAGCCAGGCGGTATGTCAAGTGCTGGGCGGGCGCAGCTTAAACCAGGTGCTGGACAATTTTCTGCAAAGCGCGCCCGGATTGACGCCGCAACAGCGCGGCGCGCTGCAGGATTTGAGCTACGGCACGCTGCGTTTCTACGGCCAGCTGGCGCGCGTGCTTGAACAGTTGTTGCACAAGCCGCTACGGGACGAGCTGCTGCGCTGCCTGCTGCTGGTGGCGCTGTACCAGCTCCAGTACAGCAAGGCAGCAGCGCACGCGATAGTGGATCACGCCGTGCGCGCCGCGCGCAGACACAATGTAGCAGCAGGCGGATTGGTCAATGCGGTGCTGCGCAATTTTCTGCGCGACCGCGACGCGCTGCTGGCTACCGCAAACGGCACGGAGGAGGGGCGCTACTCCTATCCGCAATGGTGGATTGATGCGGTCAATGCGCAATACGGCCCGCGCGCCGAAGCGATATTGCTGGCCGGCAACCAGCATCCGCCGATGACGCTGCGCGTGAACCGCCGCCGCTGCACCCCGAACGATTATCTGTTGCTGCTCGCGCAGCAGAATATTCTGGCCAGCCTGATCCCCCCCGACGCGATATTGCTGGCACACCCCGCTCCGGTCGGCAAGCTGCCGGGGTTTTTTGATGGGCTGGTGTCGGTGCAGGATGCGGGCGCGCAATGCGCAGCACCTTTGCTCGATGTGCGTGACGGCATGTGTGTGCTGGACGCCTGCGCCGCGCCGGGCGGAAAAAGCGCGCACCTGCTGGAGCTGGCGCAAATTGATCTGACGGCACTGGACAAGGATGCGCGGCGCCTTGAGCGGGTAAGCGAAAATTTGCATCGCCTGGGGTTGAGCGCCCGCTTGCAGAGCGGAGATGCGGGGCAGCCCGGCGATTGGTGGGATGGCAAACCTTTCCAGCGCATCCTGGCCGACGTGCCCTGTTCCGCATCCGGGGTGGTGCGCCGCCACCCCGATATCAAGTGGTTGCGGCGTGCGCCGGATATCGAGGCCTTCGCGCAGCAGCAGGCGCATATACTCGGTGCGCTGTGGCGGTTGCTGGAAAGAGATGGTAAATTGCTTTACGCGACATGTTCAATTTTTGCGCGGGAGAACCGGCAAGTCATCGGTGAATTCTTGCAGCAGCACGACGATGCGCGGCTGCAAAAAACAGAAAATAGCGAACAAAAGCCAAAGACAAGCATTGCGCCTGATTTTGGGGAGGGCCAGCTTCTGCCCTGCGACCAACACGACGGTTTCTTTTATGCCTTATTGCACAAACATGCGTGATCAGGGGACAGCAGGCAGAAGGCGGAAAACAGAAGAGAGCCGATGCTTTGCTTTTCTCTGCCTTCCGATGAAGTTACCCGCCATTTCACCAAAGCGCCAAACGGCGGTGAGCAAGTGGCTGGTTATGCTTGCTATTCTCTGTCTTTCCTCCTTCGCACATGCCGAAGGAATCTCGGTGCGCAAAGCCGACGCGTATTTTTCCGACGGTGGCTACCAGCTTTCCGCCGACTTTGATATCAGCTTCAATTCTGTCGTGGAGCAGGCGCTCACGCAGGGGGTGCCGCTGTATTTCGTCAGCGAGTTTACCCTGACACAGCCACGCTGGTACTGGCTGGACGAGACCGTTGCGCAAAGCGAACTGACTATCAGGCTGTCCTATAACAGTTTGACGGGCCAGTACCGCATCACGCGCGGCACGCTGTTCCAGAATTTCGCCAGCCTGGATGCAGCGATCAACACCATCCGGCGGCAGTCTGCCGCACCCATCCCGGCGGAGCAAATCAAGGGCGGGGGCAATTTTTTTGTGGAAAAACTGTTCAAAAAAGACGGAAGCTACATTGCGTCAGTGCGCATGCGCCTTGACGTGACGCAATTGCCCAAACCGCTGCAAGTCAACGCCCTGACCAACAACGACTGGAATCTCGATTCCGATTGGTACCGCTGGATCGTGCGTCCTGACGCGTCTGCGCAATCGAGGTGAGCGGACCGTGAAGTATTTGATCTTCTTCAGCGCGCTGATCGGCAGCTTGCTGCTTTACCTGCTATCACGCGCCAGCGACAACACCGACCTGTTTTCGCGCAACTATTATGGATTGCTGGCGCTGGCCGGCACGCTGGCGTTATGCCTCGCGATGCTGGTGGGGTACCAGTTGTGGCAGTTGCGCGGCAAGATCAGGGCGCGGGTGTTCGGCTCGAAACTCGCGTTGCGCCTCGCGCTGTTTTTTACCTTGATCGCGGTTCTGCCGGGCTTGCTGGTTTATGCCGTATCCGTGCAGTTTCTCGGCAAAAGCATCGAGTCGTGGTTCGATGTCAGGGTGGAAAAAGCGCTGGAAGGCGGCTTGAACCTGGGGCGCAGCTCGCTGGAAAACGGGCTCAAGGAATTGGGCAAAAAAGGGCAGTTTGTTTCCTTGTTGCTGGCCGAGCAGCCGCCCGAGCAGCACGCGTTCACGCTGGGCAAGATGATAGACGAGGGGACAGTGCAGGAAGTGGCGCTGTTCGGTGCCGGCGGCAACCTGCTGGCCTTTGCCAGCGGCAGCAGCAAGCTGTCTCCCGACATGCCGGACGCCACCATGCTGCGCGAGGCGCGCAGGCAGGGGCTGTACAGCATGGTTGATACCCTGCCTGACAATAGCCTGGCGTTGCGTGTGCTGGTGCCGGTGCCGGTCAACCTGGAAAGGCTGTCGCAGGAAACACGCATCCTGCAATTCGTGCAGCCGATACCGAAGCAGCTTTCCAGCGATGCGGAAACCGTACAGGCGGTTTACCGCGACTACCGGCAGTTGTCACTGTCCCGGCTCGGTTTGAAGCGGCTGTACGGCATCACCCTCACGCTGTCGCTGCTGATCGTGCTGCTGAGTGCGGTATCGGCGGCGTTTTTCCTGAGCGAGCGGCTGAGCGCACCGCTTGCCGCGCTGGCCGAAGGTACGCGCGCGGTGGCGCAGGGGGATTTTACCGGCAAGTATCCGGTGCAGAGCAGCGACGAATTTGGCGCATTGACCGGTATGTTCAACCAGATGACACTGCAACTGTCCGATGCGAGAAAGATGAGCGAAAAGCAGCAGCTTCAGGTGGAAAACGCCAAGGCGTATCTGGAAAGCGTGCTGGCCCACCTGTCCTCGGGAGTGCTGGTGGTGGACGAGAAGTTCAGGCTGCGCTCCGTCAACAGCAGTGCTGCACAAATCCTGGGGGCGCCACTGCTGAATATGCCGGGCAAACCATTGCAGGAAATCGTTTCTGAACATCCCTTATTGCGCCCCTTTTTCGAGGCGGTTGCCGGAGCGTTCGAGACGGTACCGAGCGGAGAGTGGCAGCGCCAGATCGAGCGGCTCAGCAAGAATGGCAACCAGATGTTGCTGATACGCGGCACCCGGCTGTCAGCGGCGGCAGAGAGCGGCTATGTGGTGGTGTTCGACGATATCACCTATTTGTTACAGGCGGAGCGCCAAGCCGCCTGGGGCGAAGTGGCGCGCCGCCTGGCCCACGAAATCAAGAACCCGCTCACCCCCATCCAGCTTTCGGCGGAGCGCTTGCAGCACAAGCTGGGCGCCAAGCTGGAGGAAAGCGATGCACTGCTGTTGCAGCGCGCCACGCAAACCATTGTCAGCCAGGTGGCGGCGATGAAAAATATGGTGATGGATTTCGCCGATTACGCGCGTGCACCTGCGCTCAATCTGGTGACGCTGGACATGCACCAGTTGCTGCGTGAAGTGATGGGGTTATATGAAGCAAACATCAATCCCATCACGATGCGCCTGAATGCCCGCCAATCCAGGGTAAAGGGCGATGCGACGCGCCTGCGCCAGGTTATCCACAACCTGCTGCAAAACGCCCAGGATGCACTGCAAGGCATACATCATCCGGAAATCGTGCTGGGCACGGCTAACGAGGGTGGCGCACTGGTGCTGCACGTGCAGGACAATGGCAGCGGATTTCCCGAACACTTGCTGCCGCGCGCTTTTGAGCCCTACATGACGACCAAGAGCAAAGGCACCGGGCTGGGCTTGGCCATCGTGAAGAAAATTGTGGAAGAGCATGGCGGGAGCATCGCCATCGAGAATGTAATAACGGGCGGTACGCGGGTGAGTGTCACCCTGCCCTTATTTGAAGAGGTCGCATGATGGCTGCCAAGGAAATTCTGATCGTGGATGACGAAGTGGGCATACGCGAGTTGCTCTCGGAAATCCTGTTCGATGAAGGCTACAAGGTGCATCTGGCGGAAAATGCCGCGCGGGCGCGTGAATTCCGCAGCCGCCAGGCGCCGGACCTGGTATTGCTGGACATCTGGATGCCGGACACCGATGGCGTCAGTCTGCTCAGGGAGTGGGTCGCGCAGGGTTTGCTGACCATGCCGGTGGTCATGATGTCCGGCCACGGCACCATAGAGACAGCAGTTGAGGCAACGCGCATTGGCGCCGTGGATTTTCTGGAAAAACCCGTCGCGTTGCAGAAATTGCTCGACACGGTTGCCAAGGCGATCCGGCAGGGCGCGCCGCAGCCGCGACGGCAGCCGGATGCGGGGCAGGGTGATGCCGCCGCAGAAATGGCGGCGCAATCTCCGCTACCGCTCGACCTCCCCTTGCGCGAGGCGCGCGACATTTTTGACAGCCTGTATTTCAATTACCACATGCGCAGGGAGAACGGCAACATGGCGCGTGTGGCGCAAAAAGCGGGCTTGGAACGGACGCACCTGTACCGCAAGCTGAAACAGCTCGGCATCAAGTTTGCAAAAAAAGAGACGGACGAAGACCGGCAATAATGCCGCCGCAAGGTATGCTTGTGTTTACCTGTGCTTTTGCACCCAGAACTGGTACATGCCAAAAAATGTGCTGGGGTTTTCGCTTTCGAAGGCGCTCCAGTTGTCCAGATCGGTTTTTGGCAGATCGCCGGGAAAGCGTTTCTCATATTGCCTCAGGATGCTGGGGTCGATAGCAAACCCGATGAAATCCAGGCCCAGTTCCCGGAAATTTTCTTTGAGCTGGGGCAGCGTATAACGGTGCTCTTGAACATTGAATATCAAATCGCGGCAAGCGCTGGCCCCGTAAAAATCGCGGGACGAGGTCAGCCGCCTGAGCGGCGCATCGTGTTCAATGGTCATCAGCTCCTGACGGCATTGGCGGATGCCTTCCGCGCTGGGCGCATAGCCGCGCTCGGCGATAAAATGCCTCGCTGCTACGATATGCTGGCGCGCCAGTTCGCTGTATAACCCCAAGCGCATGAAGCCGCCGGGCCGCAGCAGGGAGAGCACTATCTTCCATCCTGCCAGCGGATCCGCCAGGTGATGCAGGACGCCTGCCGATTCGATAACGTCGAACGTTCGTCCGATCCCGCCCAGTTTCATGATGTCGGCCTGCGCGTACTCGACATTTTTCAGCCCGAGCTCTTGCGTCTTCCTTTTGGCGTAACCGAGGCTGGTCGAGCTAAGGTCAATGGCCAGCACCTTGGTGCCGGGGAATTGCTGCGCTACCTGGATCGAATGCTGGCCTGTCCCGCATCCGGCAACCAGGATATCGAGGCCTTCGCCTTTGCCGAGAGATTGGATCTGTGTGAAGGGGTCAGTGCAGGGCGCCTTGTTGCCAGACGGCATTTTTACCCACCTCGGGTAGGGATTTTCCTCGTAC
The DNA here is from genome assembly GCA_016213335.1 of Nitrosomonadales bacterium. GTDB lineage: Bacteria > Pseudomonadota > Gammaproteobacteria > Burkholderiales > Gallionellaceae > VIKH01. The sequence continues at coordinate 15,191 of JACRAQ010000115.1, read as the reverse complement.
TGTTGCTGAACCAGCAGGGAAACCTCATCTTCGACAGCGGTCAGTTTGGGTATGGCGGCGCGCAGCCGGAGTTCTTCTGCGGGTTCGCTCACCTGCTGCGTCAGCAAGCCAGTTACTGGCTCGGGCCAGGGGCAATCCGGCAGCGCATTGGCAGAAGGCAGGGAAGCCAGCGGGAAATAGGCAGCCACAGCCACGAGCCACAGTATCGGGAACGGAGATCGGGATTCCAGCGCGGCAACCAGCCGCTGCCGCAACCGCGTTGCCCGCTCGAGTTCCTCGTCGGTGCAGGCAAGTACATATTCGGTGATAAAGCACTGCCGCGCGAGGGCGCAGTAGAAGGACAGGATCTTAGCTTCCGGAGCGCCGGAAACGGTTGTTTCGGCGGTTTCGAGCAAGGCAAACCGGGTCAGGGTCAGCAGCCGCTCCATCCCCATATCGCTTACCGGTGCATTCTCCAGCAGGCAGTGCAGCAGGCTGTCACCAGCAAGCGAAGCGAGCCCGCAAGGCCCGAATAGCTCTTCCCCGGATAGTCTGGCCGGCCAAGCGCGGGCGGCGCGATCCAGGCATTCCTTGATGTTCGGATCAAGCGCGACCAGCGTAACGCTTGGCGTCACAAAGTCACCCGGACGTCCCCACGGCTCGGCTATTGCGCGGATAAGACAAGAACGTGCTCCCGCAATTTCCTGGTTGAATCTGAGATGCTTTACGGACTGGGCAAACCCGATCTCTCCTTCCGGACTGGCTCTTAACCGGAGCGCCCGGAGATAGCTGGCCACCGCTTCGCCAGGCTTGCCTTGGTCGTTGAGCGCATTGCCCAGGTTGACGTGAGCGTCGGCCAGGCCGGGATTGAACTGGAGCGCGCGGCGGTAGTGGCCAGCTGCCTCTTCCAGCTTGCCCTGCGCCTGCAATATGTTGCCCAGATTGACGTGAGCTTCGGCATAATCCGGCTTCAGTGCTATCGCCTTACGGTAGCTTTCCGCCGCCCGGCCCAGTTCGCCCAGCGCCTTGAGTGCGTTGCCAAGGTTGTAGTGTACGGTGCGGGAAGGCCGGATGCGCGCCGCCCTGCCGATGAGTTCGACAGCAGCCTCGTGATTTCCTTCGTGGATGGCGAGGGCGCCCAGATAGTGCAGCGCATCGGGGTGGTTTGGTTCGATTTGGAGAATTTGCTGGTAGAGCGTTTTTGCCTGCGGCAGGTGTCCGGCCCGGTGGTGCTCCCGCGCGGTCTGGATGGTTGGGAGCGGTGCGGAGGCTCCGCTACCGGGGTGTGGGCGGCTGTGACTGGCTCTTTCCGCTATGTTTGCATTTCTCATGATGGTAGCGTGTTGTTTTGCGTTCGAGGGCAGTCTGCCAGCCGATTCTTAACCGAAGCTTAAGTGAACCGAAAATAAATTCTGGGCTTCGCGTGGAGGGGGAGGGGGAATGGCAGTGAAATCGCACGGGCTCGCGCTGAAGGTGCGGCTGCTTGATCTCGATGAAAAACTCAAGGGAGCATGGCCGCACACAAACTTTCCCGGCATATACCGGGTGCGGGTATATCCTGCTGGTAATCACCGATGTGCGGTTACCAGCAGATTCCAGGGAAACCTGGGGAGATTATGCGGGTGGGAGAGGGTTGCCGTGAGCAGTTTTAGTGGCACGGCACAGCTCGCTTACCGGGCGGAAGCTTTTCCGGTGAACACTGGATACGCCGTGCGTTTGCAGTGCAGCGATATGCGCTGCGGTCGGATAGCCCTTGTGGGCATCAAAGCCGTATTGCGGATACTGTTGGTGCAGCAGCAGCATGGCAGCGTCGCGCGCAGTTTTAGCCAGGATGGAGGCGGCGGAGATGGCCGCCACGCTGCTGTCGCCCCGCACGATGGCGCGGCTGGGCAGGCCGGTTTCCGGGCAGTACAGGCCATCCACCCACACTTCCTGCGGGCGCAGGGGCAGCATTGCTACGGCGCGGCTCATGGCCAACAGGCTGGCGCGCAGGATGTTGATCGTGTCTATTTCATCTACCGAGGCTTCGGCAATCGCCCATGCAGCGGCATGTTGCTTGATTTCCTGTGCCAGTTGGCTGCGCCGTTTTTCGCTGAGTTTCTTGGAGTCCGCCAGTCCGGCAATCGGCTTGCCGGCGTCGAGTATCACCGCTGCGGCATACACCGGCCCGGCCAGCGGGCCGCGCCCGGCTTCGTCCACGCCGCAGATAATCAAAGTCAGTTTCATTATGGGAAAGCCTTTAGTCCACGAAAAACACGAAAGGCACGAAATGAATCGTGGGGACTGAGCAAGGGCAGCAATTACCCGGCAAGTCAGAATTCGTCGCGATATTTTTTTGAGTTTGTTCGTGGTTTTCGTGCATTTCGTGGACAAATTGCCTTTTCAGTTTTACTGCCTTCCAGGTATGGCAAGATCGCCTGCGCCGCCTTGTGCGCAGTGTTTTGCCTGAGGATAGCATGCATGTCAGAAAATATTCCTTCCAGTTCGGTCACTGCACGCTTGTCTGCAACCAGGTTGAGCAGCGCCTGCGCCAGGTTTTCGGGCGTGGCATCTTCCTGCAGCAGTTCGGGCACCACGAATTTTCCGGCAAGAATGTTGGGCAAGCCGACATAGGGTTGGTATTTCTTGCGTTTGCTCAGCCAGTAGGTCAAGGCCGGCATTTTGTAGGTGATGACCATGGGGCGCTTGAGCAGAGCGGCTTCCAGTGTGGCGGTGCCGGAGGCCACCAGCACGCCGTCCGCCGCGATCATGGCGTCGTGGGCATGGCCGAACAGCAGGGTGATGGGCAGGTTTTGCGCTTCCAGTTGCCACAGCGCCGTTTCAAAAATAGCGCGCGTTTCCCGGCTGACCAGTGGTACCAGAAATTGCGCGTCGGGGATTTTATGCGCTATCAGTTTTGCGGTTTCGATGAATATTTTCGCCAGTTGACGCACTTCGCTCTGGCGGCTGCCTGGCAGCAGCGCGAATACCTTGTGCTGTCTGGGCAGGCGCATCTGCTCACGCATCGCAACGCGGTTGGGCGCATCCGGCAGCATGTCCGCCAGCGGGTGGCCGACATAGGTCACCGGTACTCCAGCCCGCTCGTACAACGGCGCCTCGAATGGGAACAGCGCAAGCATGTGCGACACAGCCTGCTTGATCTTGTGAATGCGCTCGCCACGCCATGCCCAGATGGAAGGGCTGACGTAATGCACGGTGGGAATGCCGAGCTGTTTGAGCGCCAGTTCCAGGTCCAGGTTGAAATCCGGCGCATCCACGCCGATGAACAGATCGGGCGGACTGGAGGTGAGCTGTGCGCGCAGCTTGCTGCGAATGCCGGTGATCTCGCGGTAATGGCGCAGTACTTCGACATAGCCGCGCACCGCGAGCTTTTCCATGGGGAATAGCACCTGCATGCCCGCCGCCTGCATCTTTGGGCCGCCGATTCCAATGAAGCGTATACCGGGGATTTCCTGTTTGAGCGCTTCCATCAGGTGGCTGCCGAGCAGGTCGCCCGATGCTTCGCCTGCCACCATGGCGATAGTTTTGATAGGCTGCGGCACGAGGAGAATTTACCCTAAAAAAAGCAGTCAGCCACAGAGAGCACAGAGTTCACAGAGTAATGGCAATCGGCTGCCGGGAGAGATTTGCTCACCTTTCGTGTGAGGCCACGAAAACGCATGATCCTTGCATTTCTCTGTGTTCTCTGTGGCTAGCATTGCAGCTTTTGGAATCAGCGAACTATCCCGCGCTTGGAGGTTCCCAGAAAATCGGCCAGCGCGCAAAGCTCGGGGTGAGCTTTCGCCTGTTCGGCTATAGCTTCCCTGGCAGCGTCGAGCGTCAGGCCGGACTTGTACAGCATCTTGTAGGCGCGTTTGATCGCCGTTACCGCACCGGCCGAGAAGCCGCGCCGCTTCAGCCCTTCCGAGTTGATGCCGTAAGGTGAAGCCGGGTTGCCGGAAGCGGTGACGTAAGGCGGAATATCCTGCAACAGGATGGTGCCCATGCCGGTGATCACGTGCGCGCCGATCTGGCAGAACTGGTGCACCACCGTGAAGCCGCCCAGAATGGCGTGGTCATCCACCTGCACATGCCCGGCGAGTTGCGCGTTGTTGGCGAAGATAGTGTGGTTTCCGACCTGGCAGTCGTGCGCCAGGTGCACGTAGGCCATGATCCAGTTGTGGTTACCCAGGCGTGTCACGCCGGTATCCTGCGCCGTACCCAGATTGAAGGTGCAGAATTCGCGGACGGTGTTGTGGTCGCCGATTTCCAGCCGCGTCGCTTCGCCCGCATATTTCATGTCTTGCGGGATTTCGCCCAGTGAGCAGAACTGGAAGATGCGGTTGTTTTTGCCGATGCGGGTGTGCCCGCCGATTACCACATGCGGGCCGATGCACGTGCCGCTGCCGATCTCGACATGTTCGCCGATGATGGAGTACGCCCCGACCTCGACATCATCCGCCAATTTGGCGCCGGGATGAATAATGGCTGTCGGGTGGCGCATTACAGGTTCCGTATCGTGCACATTACTTCGGCCTCGGCTGCCACCTGGCCATCCACTTCTGCGGTGGCGGCAAATTTCCACAAACCGCGCGATTTGCGCAACAGCGCCACCTTGAAAATGAGCTGGTCGCCCGCGCTGACCGGTTTCTTGAAGCGCGCTTCGTCAATCCCCACGAAGTAATACACCGATCTGTCATCCGGCTTGGTTCCCATCGTTTTGAACGACAGGATCGCGGCAGCTTGCGCCATGGCTTCGATGACCAGCACACCCGGCATCACGGGGTGATGCGGGAAGTGTCCGCCGAAGAAAGGCTCGTTGATGGTGACATTTTTCAGTGCGACGATGTCCTTGCCCGGCTCGCAAGACAGCACCCGGTCTATCAGCAGAAACGGGTAGCGGTGCGGTAAATATTCCAGAATCTCGTGGATGTCCATCCGGCTACTCATCGGTTTTTCCCTTTCAGAATTTCAACTTCTTGTTGCAGCATTTTGACCTTGTCTGCCAGTTCGTCCAGATGGCGCAGGTGGGCGGCATTTTTGCGCCATTCTTCGTTTGCGCTGAACGGAAAAATTCCGGTATAGCTTCCCGCTTCCCGTATGGATTTTCCGACCAGCGTAAAGGATGAGATTTCGACGTGGTCGGCGATGCTCAGATGTCCCAGGATGCCCGCACTGCCGCCAATCCGGCAATAGCGCCCGATGGTGGTGCTGCCGGCTATGCCGACGCAGCCGGCAATGGCGGTGTGCGCGCCGATGCGCACGTTGTGTGCCACCTGGATCTGGTTGTCCAGCTTGACGCCGTCCTCGATCACGGTGTCGTCCAGCGCGCCACGGTCTATGGTTGTGTTCGCGCCTATCTCCACATCGTCGCCGATCACCACCCGGCCGATCTGGGGGATTTTCAGCCAGCGCCCCTCGTCCATCGCCATGCCGAAGCCATCTGCTCCGATTACCGCACCCGAATGCGCGATCAGCCGGTTCCCCAGCGCGCAATCGTGATACACCACCACGCGCGGGTACAGGCGCGCCTCTTCGCCGATGGTGACATCTGCACCGATGCTGCACCCCGCCATGATTGCGCAACGCGCCCCGATCCGGGTGCCCGCTCCGATCACGACATGGGGGCCGATATGGGCCGTCGGATGGATGTGCGTGCCCTCGCCGATTGCGGCGCTGGGGTGAATGCCGGGAGAGAGCTGCGCTGCCGGGTTCAGGAATGCGGACACCTTGGCGAAATAGGCGTAGGGGTTGTCGCACACGATGCGGGGAAGCACGGTCGCGCCAGCATCCGCTTCGCCCAGAATGATTGCTGCGGCACGCGTGGCGGTGAGCTGTGCGCGGTATTTGCCGCTGGCAAGAAAAGCGAGATGTCCGGCTTGCGCGCTGTCCAGTGCGCCGACCTGGATAACCGTGGTTTCGGCATCGCCCTGCACGCGCCCGCCAAAACGCGCGACGATATCCGCCAGGCGATAGCTTGTCCGCTCCATCGGATTATCTGCAGCGCAACGAAATTACTTTTCGTTCGCCAGAAATTTCAGCACCTTTTCGGTGATGTCGATTTTGGGGTTGCGGTACACCGCCTCCTGCAGCACCAGATCGAATTTTTCGCTTTCGGCAATCTGCTGTATCGCCTTGTTGGCCAGCCCCAGCACCACCACCAGCTCTTCGTTCTTGCGCAGGTTCAGATCCTCGCGGAACTCGCGTTGCATGCGCTGCAAGTTGGCGTTCAGGTTATCCAGTTCGCGCTCTTTGTTGCGCCGCTCCGCATCCGGCAAGGTCATGCCCTCCTTGTCCAGGAAGGCCTGGATGTCCCTGGCTTGCTGGGAAATCTTCTTGATTTCCTGGTCGCGTACGGCGAACTCCTTTTCTATCTTTTTTTCGGCCTTCATCGCGGGTACGGATTCGCGCAGGATGCGTTCGGTATCCACTACGCCGACGCGGAATTCCGTGGCGCTTGCCTGGCCAGCCGTCAGCAGCAAAGCCGGGATAAGGCACGCGATCCACATTTTCAAGGTTCGGGTTTTCAATTTCGTTCTCCTCAATTAATTTAAAGCTCGCGCCGCGATCCCTTTGCCTTCTCTCCATCCGGGGGAGAGAAGGGGATGCGGGCCTGCAAGTTTAACAATCCCTGTCCGTCAGAATATCGAGCCCAGCGTAAACTGGAATTTCTGCACTTTGTCAGCCGGTTTCTGGCTGATCGGTTTTCCGTAGCTGATCTTGAGCGGGCCAATGGGGGATATCCACGTGAACGCGAGACCGGCAGAATAGCGCAGGCCCGATGTTCCCGCCAGATCTCCCTGCCCATATACCGCGCCGGCATCGGCGAAAACGCTCAGCCGCACCGATTTTTCCTTGGACATCCCCGGCATGGGGAACAGCAGCTCCGCGTTTCCGACGATGCGCTTGGTGCCACCCAGCGCGTTATTATAGCTGTCGCGCGGCCCCAGCGAGTTGGGTTCGAAGCCGCGTACCGACCCCGGCCCGCCGGCGTAGAAATTCTTGAAGAACGGCAGTGGCTTGCCGCCGTAGCCGTTCCCGATCCCGCCCTCGCCGTTCAGCAGCAGCGTCACCTCGCGGCTCAAGGGGCGGAACCACTGCTGCTGGTAGGTCAGCTTGTAATAACGCTGGTTCGATACCGGCAGGGCCAGCTCGACGAAAGCGTGCTGCACCATGCCTTCCGTGGTGTAGATCACGCTGTCCCGGCTGTCGCGGCTCCAGCCCACCGTGCCCACCAGATTGGTCGTGGAGGAACCGAATATGCCGACATAATCCACGAAGCGCTGCGAACTGGTCGGGGTGAGCGACAGTTTGGTCTGTTCGGAGGCCAGCCCGTAGTGGATGGTCTCGTCGTCGCTGATCGGTACGCCGAAGCGCAGTCCGGCGCCCATCGTGGATGACTTATACTGGCTGACTGCCGTGCTGGTCGAGTCCACATTGCGCTGGTATACGTCGAAGCCCCGGCTCATCCCGTCATCGGTGTAATAAGGGTTGGTGTAGGATATGGAATAGACTTGGTTGACTTTGCTGGTGTTGACCTGCGTGGAAAGATAATTGCCGGACCCGAACAGGTTGCGCTCGGTGATCGAGGCGCTGAGTACCATCCCTTCTCCGCTGGAGATACCGGCGCCGATGGAGAAATCCCCGGTAGCCTTTTCCTTCACTGACAGGTTGACGTCCAACTGGTCATTTGTGCCGGAAACGGCAGGTGTCTCGACATTCACCTCGCTGAAGAAATCCAGGCGATCCACTTTTTGCTTGGATTTCTTGACCTTGGAAGCGGAAAACCACCCTCCTTCCGCCTGGCGGAATTCGCGCCGGATCACCGCGTCGCGCGTTTTGGCGTTGCCCGCGATATTGATGCGCCGCACGTAGGCGCGCAGTCCCGGGTCAAACATGAAGGTAAATGCCACCTGGTGTTTCTCCTTGTCCAGTTCCGGCACGGCGCTGACATTGGCAAAGGCGTAACCGTCATCGCCGAGGCGGTCGCCGATTTTCGTCGTCGAGGCGGTCAGCTCCTTGCGCGAGAAGGTGTCGCCTGGTTTGATCGAAACCATTCCGCGCATCTCTTCGTGCGGCAGGATACTTTCCGGGCCGGCCATCCTGATGCTGGAGACGGTGTATTTCGGGCCTTCGGTAAGGTTGATGGTGATGTACACGTCCTTCTTGTCGGGCGTGATGGAAACCTGGGTGGAGTCTATGGAAAACTCGAGGTAGCCCGCATCCAGATAGAACGAGCGTATGGTTTCCAGGTCGGCGGACAGCTTTTGCTTGGAATACTGGTCGCTTGAGCCGAACCAGCCCAGCCACCCCGGTGTTTCGAGCTTCATCATGTCGCGCAAGTCAGCTTCGCTGTAGGCATGATGGCCGATGATATTGATCTGCCTGATTTTGGCAACCTTGCCTTCTTCCACGTCAAGCCGGACTGCAACGCGGTTGCGCTCCAGCTCGGTAACGGAGGTCTTGACCGTTACCCCGTATTTGCCGCGCGCCACATACTGGCGCTTGAGTTCCTGCTCGGCCTTGTCCAGCACGGAACGGTCAAAAATACGGCCTTCCGCGAGGCCGACCATCTTGAAATTGTCGCGCAGCTGATCCTTCGGGAAATCCTTTACCCCTTCGACATCTATGCTGGCGATGGCCGGGCGTTCTCGCACCAGCACGATCAGCACCCCATGTTCCACCTCCAGGCGCACGTCCTTGAAAAAACCGGTGGCAAATAATGCGCGTATGGCTTGGGTAGCGTGCTCATCGTCCAGCGTGTCGCCAACCTTGACCGGCAGGTAGCTGAACACCGTGCCCGCCTCGGTGCGCTGTATGCCTTCCACCCGGATATCCTTGACGATAAACGGCTCGATTGCGGCGGCAGAGGAGGCGTACAGCAGCGGGATCAGGCCCGCGAGTATTTTTAATTTCATGTATGGTCAACCCACAATCAGGCGGCTGATATCGTTGTACAGCGCGAAGGCCATCAAGGTGGCAAGCAGCGCGATACCCACGTTCTGCCCGATTTCCCACGTCCTTTCGGATACGGGACTCCCCTTTATCAGTTCGACCATATAATACAACAAATGCCCCCCATCCAATAAAGGGATGGGCAGCAGGTTGAGCACGCCGAGGCTGATGCTGATCAGTGCCAGGAAGTCCAGATAGGCGGCGATTCCCAGCTTGGCGGATTGCCCGGCATAATCGGCGATCGTGATCGGGCCGCTCAGGTTTTTCAGTGAAACTTCACCGAGCACCATCTTGGCCATCATCTTCAGGCTCACTGCGGCGGTTTCCCACGACTTGCGCAGCGCATGCCTGAAAGCGTCGTAGGGGCCGTAGCTTACCTCGGTCAATTGCGCATCGAACGCTTGCTTGTCAACATAGGGCCCGGCGCCGATCTTGCCAATCTGTTTCCCGGACTCGGTAACGGCCTCGGGTGTCAGATCGAGCGCCAGCAAATGCCCGCCCCGCTCAATCTCCAGCCGCATCGCCTTGCCCGGGTGGGCGCGTACGATTTCCACCAGTTCGGTCCAGCGTGTAATATCGCGCCCGCCCGCGCTGGTGATGCGATCGCCCACAGCCAGGCCGGAGCGTTGTGCGACCCCATCTTCAGCCAGTTTGCCGATAACCGGTTTGACTGTGGGCTGGAACAACTGCAAGCCCAGCTTCTTCATGAAATCGCTATCCAGATCACCGGGTGCAAGCATGCTCAGGTCAAGTGTGTGGCGGAGCGTTTCGCCTTCTTCCGCGAGGCCATCAATGTGCGCCACTTCACCTTGCAGAGCCAGGTTCAGCACCGCCCAGCGCACTTCTTCCCAGCTTGGAACAGGCGCGCCATTGATGCTGATGAGCGTTTCGCGCGCCCGGAACTGTGCGGCGGCAGCGGGCGTTTCCTGGGCAATTTCGCCCAGCATGGGTTTGACTCCCGGAACCCCGTACATGAATAGCGCCCAATACAGGATGACGGCCAGCAGCAGGTTGGCCACCGGTCCCGCCACCACGATGACCATGCGCCACAACACGGGCTGGCGGCTGAAGGAGCGGTGCAGCTCGTTCTCGGCAACTTCGCCTTCGCGTTCATCCAGCATCCTGACGTAGCCGCCCAGCGGGATGGCGGAAATCACCCACTCAGTTTCTCTGCTCCGCGCTTTGCCGAAATGCCATTTGACCAGCGGCTTGCCGAAACCGACCGAGAAACGCAGTACTTTCACCCCGCAGCGGCGCGCTACCCAGAAATGCCCCAGCTCGTGAAACACCACGAGCAGCGCGATGGCGAGGGCGAAAGCCCATAAGGTGGTCATGGCTGGCGGGCCGGAGTGGACAAGGGTTGAGGGCAGGGGGCCGCCATGCGCTGCACCAGCTCATGCGCCGCAGCACGGGCTGCCGTATCGGCGCTCAGCACATCATCCAGGGTAGCAACCCGTGTAACCGGCAATGCTTCCAGCACACGTTCGATCACCTGCGGGATGGCCAGAAAGGGGATTTGCCGCTCCAGGAAGGCGGCCACGGCGATTTCGTTTGCCGCATTCAGCGCGGCGGGTGCCGTGCCACCCGCCCGCAGAGCCCGGTAAGCCAGCGCCAGACAGGGAAAACGCGCGAAATCGGGTGCTTCAAAGTTGAGCGTGGCCACCCTGATCAGGTCGAGCGGCTCGACTCCGGCTTCGATGCGCTCGGGATAAGCCAGTGCGTGTGCGATCGGGGTGCGCATGTCGGGGTTGCCCAGTTGCGCCAGCACCGAACCGTCAACATACTGCACCAGGGAGTGGATTACGCTCTGCGGGTGTATCACTACTTCGATGGCATCGGCTGGGGCGTTGAACAGCCAGTGCGCCTCGATTACTTCCAGGCCCTTGTTCATCATGGTGGAAGAATCCACCGATATTTTCCGCCCCATTACCCAGTTAGGGTGCGCGCACGCCTGTTCCGGCGTAACGTGCTGCAGCGCCGACAACGGGGCGTCGCGGAACGAGCCGCCGGATGCGGTGAGCAGGATACGGCGCACGCCGCTGGCGGCAAGGTCACCCGCATAATCGCGGGGAAGCGCCTGGAAAACCGCGTTGTGCTCGCTGTCTATCGGCAGCAGCGTGGCGCCGTGCTGCCTGGCCGCATCCATGAAAATGCGTCCGGCCATCACCAGCGTTTCCTTGTTCGCCAGCAGGATTTTCTTTCCGGCGCAGGCTGCCGCCAGCGTCGGGCGCAGGCCGGCCGCACCGACTATGGCTGCCATCACCGCATCCACCTCGGGTAGCGACGAGACTCGTTCGAGTGCGGCGATCCCGCTCAGCACCTGCACGTCGAGGCCGGCGGCGGCTGTTTTTTGCGCCAGCCGTCCGGCCGCATCGTCGTCGAGCAAAGCCGCATAACGTGGCTGGAAGCGGGCACATTGCTCGAACAGGATGTCGTCCCGGCGTTGTGCGGCGAGCGCCAGCACGCGGTATCTGCCGGGGTGGCGCGCCACCACGTCCAGTGTGCTGGCACCGATGCTGCCGGTGGAACCGAGGATGGTGAGATTCATAATACGGCTCATGGCAATTTTTGCAGCATCATCGCCAGGGCGGCCAGCGGCAGCGTTGAAGTCAGCGCGTCTATGCGGTCCAGCAGGCCGCCGTGGCCGGGCAGCAGCTCACCGCTATCCTTGACGCCGGCCTGGCGCTTGACGGCGGATTCGAACAAGTCCCCGAGCACCGCCAGCCCAACCCACCACCACGACGCCAGCAACAGGCCGGGCAACAAATGGAAGGCGGTGAACAAACCGCCGGCCCAGGCGACCAGTAGCGCGTACGCTGTCACGGCTAGCAGCGCGCCAGCCACGCCTTCCCAGGTTTTACCCGGGCTGATGCTGGGGGCGAGCTTGTTTTTGCCGAACTTGCGCCCGGAAAAATAGGCGGCGATATCCGCGACCCAGACCAGTCCCATCACGGCGAGCAGCCACCACGGGTTGGCCGCGCGCAGATCCATCATCGCCAAACCAGCCGGGATCAGCACCGCCCATCCGGTCAGCGCCATCAGCAGCGGCTGCCGCACCTTCCAGCCGGCTATCAGCCAGGCGGGCACCACGATCACCCACAACAGCGTGGATATCGCATAAATCACGAAATGCAGCACCGCTTGCGCAGGGGGATGGCTTGCATCAAGCCATATGATGCCACCCATGATGGCGAGGGTGAGCCACCAGTAAGCATTGGCTGCAGCCCTTGGCAACTTGGCAAGGCGCGACCATTCCGACACTCCCTGCAGCACCATGAGGGCGGCCAGCGCTGCCCACCCCATGGCGGGCAGCAAAAACAGGGCGGACAGGAACAGCACCAGCAGGACGGTCGCGGTGATGACGCGCTGCTTTAACATCAGCGATCTTTCTTGGCCTGCGCCTGTTCGTTCTTCAGTTGCTCGCCTTGCAACTGTTCGCTGGTGCGGCCAAAGCGCCGCTCGCGCTTCTGGTAGGAGTGGATGGCGGCTTGCAGCGCATTGCGGTCGAAGGCCGGCCACAGCGTATCGGTAAAATACAGCTCGGTATAGGCCATTTGCCATAGCAGGAAATTGCTGATGCGCTGTTCGCCGCCGGTGCGGATGAACAGATCCGGCTCCGGCGCATAATTCATGGAAAGATAGGGTTCGAGCTCCGCTTCGCCGAAACCGGCGGCAAGTTCGGGGCGGGCGCGCAGCATCGTCTGCACCGCCTGCGTGATGTCCCAGCGGCCGCCGTAGTTGGCGGCGACGGTGAGGGTCAGGCTGGTGTTGTTCGCGGTGAGCAGCTCCGCTTCGGTGATGCGCTGGTTGAGTTTGTCATCGAAATGGCTGCGGTCGCCGATGATTCTCAGGCGAATATTATTATCATGCAGCTTGATGACCTCGCGCTCCAGCATTTTCAGGAACAGTTGCATCAGAAAGGTAACCTCGTCCGCCGGGCGGCGCCAGTTCTCGCTGCTGAAGGCGAACAGGGTCAGGTACCCGATCCCCAGTTCCCGGCAAGCCCTCACCACGTCGCGCACCGTTTCCACGCCGCGCTGATGCCCCGCCACGCGCGGCAGGAAACGCTGTTTCGCCCAGCGGCCATTGCCGTCCATGATGATGGCGATATGGCTCGGGACACCGGGAGCATCGGGGATGGTGCGGGTGGAGCTTTGGAATATCGGCATTGGGATCCTTGAGCTGGTAGCTGGTAGCTGGTAGCTGGTAGCAAAACCGGCTTGGCTACAAGCTACCCGCTACAGGCTACCCGCTCTATACTGCCATCAAATCGGCTTCTTTGGCGTGCAGCGCCTTGTCTATTTCGGCGACAAAGCGGTCGGTCAGCTTCTGCACATCTTCCTGCGCGCGGCGCTCATCGTCCTCGCTGATTTTTTTGTCCTTGAGCAGTTTCTTGAGATGCTCATTGGCATCGCGGCGCACGTTGCGCACTGCCACTTTAGCGTTTTCCGCCTCGCCGCGCACCACTTTGGTCAGGTCGCGGCGGCGTTCCTCGGTCAGCATCGGCATCGGCACACGGATCACGCCGCCGTTGGTCGCAGGGTTCAATCCCAGGTCGGCTTCGCGGATCGCCTTTTCCACGGGCGCAACCATGTTTTTTTCCCACGGCTGCACGCCTATGGTGCGGGCACCAATCAGGGTCACGCCGGCAACCTGGCTGAGCGGCGTGGGGTTGCCGTAATAATCCACCATCACGTGATCCAGTATCCCGGTATGGGCACGGCCGGTGCGCACCTTGGCAAAATCCGCCTTGAGCGCTTCCAGCGTCTTGCTCATTTTCTGTTCGGTATTTTTTTTGACATCAGAAATCATCGCTTTTTTCCTCCATCAATTGCAGCGCACCAGCGTTCCTTCGTCTTCCCGCATTACCACGCGTTTCAGCGCACCATGCTTGAAAATGCTGAAGACGATGATGGGCAGAGCCTGGTCGCGGCAAAGGGTCAGCGCGGTGGCGTCCATTACTTTGAGGTTTCTGGCTATCGCCTCGTCGAAACTCAGTTCACGGTAGCGGGTGGCGGCGGCATCCTTGTTCGGGTCGGCGGTGTACACGCCATCCACCTTGGTCGCCTTGATGACCACTTCCGCGCCCATCTCCACGCCGCGCAGCGCTGCGGCAGTGTCGGTGGTGAAAAAAGGGTTGCCGGTGCCGGCACCGAATATCACCACCTTGCCTTCTTCCAGGTAACGCAGTGCCTTGCCGCGTATGAATGGCTCGGCCACCTGCTCGAGGTTGAGCGCGGATTGCACGCGGCATTCCATCCCCTGACGTTTCATGGCGTCCTGCAGGGCCATGGCGTTCATCACCGTAGCCAGCATGCCCATGTAATCGGCGGTGGCGCGGTCCATGCCTTCTGCCGCCGGGGCGATACCGCGGAAGATGTTGCCGCCGCCGATCACCACCGCCACCTGCACGCCCAGCGCCACCACTTCGCCTATTTCGCCGTCGATGCGCTCGATCATGGCGCGGTTGATGCCGTAACTGTCACCGCCCATCAGGGCTTCGCCCGAGAGCTTGAGCAGGATGCGTTTGTAGGGGGCGGCCATCTGGCTATACTTTTGCGGCAGCGGCGGCGGCCGCCACTTCGGCGGCGTAATCCTCGACTTTCTTCTCGATGCCTTCACCCACCACGAACAACTGGAAGGCGGACACCGAAGCGCCCTTGCTTTTCAGCAGCTGCTCGATGGTCTGCTTGCCGTCTTCGGCCTTGACGAACACCTGGCCGAGCAGCGTCACTTCCTTGAGAAATTTCTGCACCGAGCCCTCGGCGATCTTATCCAGCATGGCTTCCGGCTTGCCGGCTTCGCGCGCCTTCTCGGTGGCGATGCGGCGTTCCGTAGCTACCTCGTCGGCATTCACTCCAGAGGCATCTATCGCCTTCGGCTTGCTGGCCGCGATGTGCATGGCCAGATCTTTGCCCAAGGCGTCATCGCCGCCCGCGTAGCTCACCATCACGCCGATCTTGCTGCCGTGCAGGTAGGAAGACAGTTTGCCCGCAGCCGTGGCGTAGCGCGCAAAACGGCGCACGGCGATGTTTTCGCCCAGCTTCATGATCAAAGCCTGGCGCGCCTCTTCCACGGTTCCGCCGCCGGAAAGTGCGACAGCGGATAATGCCGCAATATCGGCGGGGTTGTGTTGGGCTGCAGCCTGCGCCACATTCTTGGTGAAAGCCAGCAAGTCTTCGTTTTTCGCCACGAAATCGGTCTCGCAATTTACTTCCACCAGTGTGCCGGTTTTGCCATCCATGCCGATAAAAGCACCTACCACGCCTTCGGCGGTT